>NZ_JBTOQC010000027.1:0-30348 GCF_055284095.1 Pseudomonas sp. HP_08
AAGCATGTCACGCAAGGGAAACTGCCTGGACAATGCCGCAATGGAAAGTTTTTTCGGGATACTGAAGTCCGAGTTTTTCTACCTCAAGCGCTTCCAGAATGTGGAGGAGCTAAGGACGGGGCTGGACGAGTACATCCGTTACTACAATCATGACCGGATAAAAGTGAGGCTTGGCGGATTGAGTCCTGTGGAGTTCAGGACTCGTTCGGTGGGCGTGTGGCAATAGACTGTCCAACTTTTTGGGGTCAGATCAGGTTGCAGTACGCGGTCGGGTGGTGCGTGGGACATTGCTGGCCACGCCGGTGATCATCAACCAGCCACAGTCGGCGATTCTGGGCGTCGGCGCGTTGCAAAAGCGCGTGGTCGTCGAAGAGGTCGATGGCGTGAGAAGCGCCGCGTTGTCGCGACGCAAACCCAAGACCCGTAGGAGCGAGCGTAGAGCTCGCGAATGCCAATTATCAGTCAACGAATAAGTTGAACGTGCCGGCCTCTTCGCGAGCTCCCACGATGCTGATTACAGGTCGTAACGCACGCTCAGCAGCACGGTGCGTGGGTCGTTGATCACGTAGTGCGAGGTGTTGCTCGCCGCTGAGTAACTCACGCCTTGCGGGTACGCGCGGTCGAGGATGTTTTTCACCGACAGCGTGGTGGTCCAGTGGCCGTCGCCGGTTGTATAGCTGGTGTTGGCGTTCCAGAAGCCTTGCGCCGGGACTTCATAGATGTCGGCGTTGAGGGCGTTGGCGTACGAGCGGGTCTGGTACTGGTAGTCGGTGCTGGCGATCAGCGCGCCCGGCAGGCTGACCGGCACGGTCCAGCTCAGGCCCAGGCTGGCGTTCCATTTGGGCGCGAAGATCATTTCTTTGCCGTCGGCGCTGACGCCCGGACCGCTGGCGTTCTGGAAGTCGTCGTATTTGCTTTCCAGATAACCCAGATTGGCGGTCAGGCGCAGGTCGCGGGTCAGCAGGGCAGTGTTTTCCAGTTCTACGCCGTAGGTGTGGGCGCTGCCGACGTTGGTGCGCAGGTTGGCGCTGATCGCCGGGTCCCAGGCGTTGGTCTGCAGGTCTTCATAGTCGTTATAGAAAAACGCGATGTTGCTGCGCAGGCGGCCATCGGCAAAGTCGCCCTTGAAGCCGATTTCATAAGTGGTGACGTTCTCCGGATCAAAGCCCTGCTCGGCCGCCACTTGCGTCGGGGCACGGTTGTCAAAGCCGCCGGCCTTGAAGCCGCGAGCGACGTAACCATATTGCACCAGGTTGTCGGTCCAGGCGTATTCCAGACCGATCTTGGGGCTGACCGACGACCACGATTCGCTGGTTTCGGCACTGAAGTTGGTGCCGGTGATTTGCCGTGCGGTGGTGATGGCGTAGTTCTGGTAGTCGAAGTTCTTGTGCTCGTAGGTGTAGCGCAGGCCAGTGGTCAGCGACAGGCGCGGGGTGATCTTGTAGTTGCTCTGGCCATATAGCGCGTAGCTTTCGGTGTCGGTGGTGCTGTACTGACCGCTGGCGTTGACGCGGTTGGCGGCGACCGAATAGGTCAGGCTGTCGCGTTCGGCGCGAAAGCGCTCTTTATAGAGAAACAGACCCAGGGTGTAGCTGAAGCGGTCGTAGTCGCCGTTGAGCTGGAATTCCTGGGTGGCGTAGCGCTGTTTGTAGACGATCAGGTTGTTCTGGATCGGCGAGGCGTTGCCGCTGTTGGCCTTGCCGGAGTTGTCGTAGTCCACGGGCTGATCGAACTCGGACCAGGCCGTCACCGACTTGAAGTTCAGGTGGTCATCGATGTTGTGGATGGCGCGCAGCACGGCGCTGCCCTGGTCGAGTTTGTTCTTCGGCGTCAGGCTGTTGTAGGTGGTGAACTTGTCGTAGTGACCGTCGGCGACGTTGAACGGCGTGTAGCTGGTGGTATCGCCACGGTCGATGGTGCCGGCCAGGGTCAGTTGCACATCCCAGCGCGAATCATCCGGCGCCCAGCGCAATTTGCCGCGATACGACTGGATATCGACGTTGTTGACGTCCTTGTCGGTGGTGCGGTTGTGCACCGTACCGTCGCGGGTCAGGCGGATCGCCGAGAAGCTGCCGTACAGGGTGTTGTCGACCAGCGGGCCGCTGATCAGCACCCGGCCGTTGCGCGCGTCGTAGTTACCGGCGCCCAGTTCGAAAAAGCCACGGGTGGTCTGGTCGGGATCGCGGGTGATCACCCGGATCGCCCCGGCGGCGCTGTTGCGTCCGTACAACGTGCCCTGCGGGCCGCGCAGCACCTCGACGCGCTCGACATCGTTGAAGTCGAGCATCGAAGAAATCGCCCGCGGGATGTACAGGTCGTCGGCGTACACCGCGACCGCCGCTTCCTGGATCGGGTCGGTCTCGCCAATGCCACGAATGCCGTAGGTCTGCGCACTGTATGAAATCGACTGGCGTGGCAGGGTCAGGTTCGGCACGCGGCCGGACAGGTCGCGCACGTTGTTGACCTGCTGGTCCTGCAAGGTGTTCTGGTCGAAGGCGGTGATCGCCAGCGGCGTCTTTTGCAGGTTTTCTGCGCGGTGTTCGGCGGTGACGGTCACGGTTGGCAGACGGTCTTCGTCAGCGGCCAGCACCAGCGCCGGAGCGCCCAGGGCAATGGCCAGCACCAGCGGTTGCAAGGGGTAGGGAATGGTTGGCATCGAGTAAGGTTCCTGTCATGCACTGATGAAGTCGTGATGTACGGAAACCTGTTGCAGACGGACACGCCACAACAGAAGTCCATGGCCTCCGCCATGGTGTGGGGTCGGTTTGCATAAAAGATATTCTTTTTAAAAAATCCTGTGAAAGCACATTTGGTTATATGTTAATCATGATTTTCCATGATTTTATAAGGCCGGAATTATCAGTAAAAATGATCTTGAAAACGACCTGTGCAGGTCGTTTTCGAGCACTTGGATGCGCCCTGAAACGGTGCGGCAATCTGTCACGCAAGTCTTTTGCGACGCGTTCTCATTGAGTGATAAAGTCGCCGCCATGAAATTTCACCGGACCGACCGCACACTGATTGCATGGATGCTCTACGCCAGCGTCCTGTTCAGTCTGTTCGCCTCCAGTATTCATCACGGGCAAATGGCCGGTCTCGCCCTCAGCGGCCTGAGCGGTGGCTATTGCGCGATGGAGGGCGGTGGCGGCATGGGCCAGAATGCGGGCGATGCCGATCACGCCGGCAAAGCCACCGCGCAATTTTCCTGCCCGCTGTGTTCATCCTCGACCACCGCCCTGGCGCTGAATTCTTCGGCCTGGGACCTGCGTGACATTCCCAAGGGGGTTATCTCGCCGGTGGTGGTGCGCAGCTGGGCGCAACCACCGCCGCGTTTTCTCTGGCCCTCTCTCAACCCTCGCGCTCCGCCTGTCTCTTTTCCCGCTGTGACTACAACCGTCTGATTCCGGCCGTCTGCACCTTGATGCAGCCCGAGTCAGCGTCACTTATTCGCGTGGAAACCGTTGTTCATGAAAACCACCAACACCTCTCTGGTGCTGCTTTTGGGCGCCTGCAATGTCGCGTGGGCGCAAGACGCCTCGCTGGAACTCGATGCCCTGAACATTCAGGCTGTGCAAGACCAACCTTCCGGGCTCAGCCTCGATCAGCCGATCAAGACCGGCTCGCGCCTGGGCTTGACCGCCCGGCAGACACCGGCCTCGGTGAGCGTCTCCGACCGCGAGGTGATCGACGCCCGCGGCGCCAGGGACAGCCAGGACATTTTCAACGCCATGACCGGCATCAATGCCTCGGCCAATCCGGGCTATGGCGGCTTCGTGTCTTATCGGGGCTTTACCCAGAGCCAGATCACCCAGCTCTATAACGGCATCAACCTGGGCTACAGCAGCGCCACGCGGCCGGTCGATGCCTGGCTGGTCGACCGGGTGGAATTGATCGGCGGCCCCTCGACTTTTCTGTATGGCACGGGCGCTGTCGGTGGCTCGATCAATACCATCAGCAAGCTGGCCAGCCGCGACCCTCAATTGCTTGAAGGCCATTTGCGCTATGGCAGCTTCGATGAGTCCGAGGTCGCGGTCGGCTTCAATCAGGCGCTCGGTACGCCGGCGGCAGACGCGCGGCACTTTCTGCGCATGGACTTCAGTCGCGCCGCCGACAAGGGGTATATCGACCGCAATACCCGTGAGACCAACAGCTTTGCGGCGTCGCTGCTCAGCGACCTGACGCCCGATTTGAGCCACACCCTGGCGCTCGAATATCAGGAAGACCGCGAAGACAGCCCGTACTGGGGCTCGCCGATTCTCAACTCGCTCGGCAACACGATGAAGATCGACAACAGCCGGCGTTTCGAGAACTACAACACCGAGGATGGGCGTTACGAACAGCGCGTGCGCTGGCTGCGCTCGATCACCGAGTATCAGGTCAGTGCCGCCACCAGTCTGAGCAACACCCTTTATCACTACGATGCCCAGCGCGATTACCGCAACCTGGAAACCTACCGCTACAACGCCGATAACAGCCAGGTGATTCGTTCCGGTGCCTACTTGCAGCGCCATGAACAACAGATGCTGGGCAATCGACTGGAGGTGCGCCACGACCAGGCCTTGTTCGGCCTGGCCAGCCAGTGGGCGGTGGGGCTCGATTACTCGGTCATGCGCCAGGACCTGTACCCCACCGGTGGCTCGGGCTCCGATACGGTGGATGCCGATCACTTCAGTCCGGGACACTTTCGTGACTGGCCGGGCATGGGCACGGGGCTGGTCAGGCAGCGCAAGCATGAAATCACCACCCAGGCGGTGTTCGTGGAAAACCGTCTGGCGCTGACCGAGCGCCTGTCTTTGCTCACCGGCCTGCGTTACGACCATTTGCAGATGGAGGTGACTAACTACGGCGCGGTGTCGGCCACCAGTCCGGCCAGGTTCGAGCGCAGCTGGGAGCCACTGAGTGGCCGGGCAGGGCTGCTGTATGAAGTGACCCCGAACGCCAATGTCTACCTGCAATACAGCACCAGCGCCGATCTGCCGGCCGGTTCGCTGGCCTCGGCCACCTATTCCAACGTGGGCCTGTTCGACCTGTCCAAGGGCGAGCAATGGGAGGTGGGCAGCAAGTTCGACTTTCTTGAAGGGCGTGCCTCGGCCACCGCAGCGCTGTACCAGATCGTGCGCCGCGACTTTGCCGTGCGTGATTCGGCCAATCCCAATCTGACCGTGCAGGCCGGGCAGCAGACCTCTCGCGGCGTCGAGCTGGCCGGCAAGCTGCAAGTCACGCCGCAGGTGCTGATGGAAGCCAACTACACCTGGGTCGATGCCGAATATGACCGCTTCAACGAGGCGGTCGGCGGAGTGTCGGTGTCGCGCAAGGGCAACACACCGACCAATGTGCCGGACAGCGTTGCCAACCTGTGGCTGACCTGGCGCCTGAGCGATGCCTGGCAAGTGGGCGCCGACAGCCGCTATGTCGCCTCGGTCTACGCCGACAACGCCAACACGCTCAAGGCGCCGGCGTACACGTTGTTTGGTGCGTTTGCGCGCTATCAGCTCACGCCGCAAGCAGCGGTCACCGCGCGGGCACGCAACCTCACCGATGAGGTTTACGCCAGGCAGGCGTATGGCAACCAGTACTACATGGGCGCGCCACGCAGCCTCGATGTAGCGCTGGACCTGCGTTTCTGATCGCCCGCCGACCTCTTGTGATGCAAAGGATTTTTTCGATGTGTATGAACGTTTTCTCCATCACCCCGGTGGTGATGTGCGGCCTGTTTACGCTTGCGCCGCTGAGCCAGGCCATCGCCGAAACACGCGGTGCCGGTGATTCAGTCGTGACCCTGGGCGCGGTGACTGTGACCGGAACCGGGACCGATGATGAACGCGGCCCGTTGAACAGCCGCAACATCCTCAGTTCAGTGGATGCCGTGGGCGCCGAGCTGCTGGAAAAGCAACCGGTGCAGTACAGCTGGGAGCTGTTCAACCGCGTGCCCGGCGTGATGCTGACCCAGTTCAACCAAGGCACCACCTCGGGCAAGCTGTCGTTTCGCGGCTTTAATGGCGAAGGTGAAGTCAATGCGGTCAAGCTGTTGATCGACGGCATTCCGAGCAACACCAACGACGGCAACATGCCGTTTATCGACATGGTTTTTCCGCTGGAAATCGACAGCATCGAGGTCGTACGCGGCACCAATGACCCACGCTACGGGCTGCACAACATCGCCGGCAACGCCACGATCAACACCCGCCAGGGCGGCAACGACGGCAAGCTGCGGCTGCGCTATGGCAGCTTCGATACCCGCGAAGTGCAACTGGTCAAGGGTATCGAGTCGGGCCACTGGAGCCAGAACTATGCCCTGAGCTACCAGGCCAGCGAAGGCTATCGCCGGCATGCCGATGCCGAGCGCATGAGCGTTTCCGGCAAATGGTTTTACACCGCCGACGATGACGCCTGGCGCGCAGGGTTGATCGCCCGGCATTACACCGTCGATGCCGACGAAGCCGGTTACCTGAGCCGCGCCGACAGCCACGACCGGCCGCGCCAGTCTTATGCCAACAACGCCACCGACACCGGTGAGCGTGAAATGAACCAGCTCAGCCTGCACCTGGACGCCAGTCTCAGCGAAGACCTGAGCTGGGCCAGCAAAGCCTATGTCAACACCTTCGAAGATCGCCGCTGGACCCAGTACTGGCGCACCTCGGCGCAGCAGGAGCGCTACAGCGATGAAACCCAGTACGGCGCGCTGAGCAGCCTGACCTGGCGCCCGCAGGTCGATTTTCTGCAGGGTTTTGCCCTGGAAGGCGGCGCAGAGGTGCAGCGTCAGGAAAACCAGAGCCTGCGTTATCGCACTCTGTTGCGCACCCGCACCGCGCAAACCCGCGATCAGCAGTTCAACCTCAATGTCTACGGCGTTTATGTGCAGGCGGTGATCGAGCCGATCGAGTCGCTGAAGATCATCCCGGCGTACCGCGTCGACAAGCTCTATGGCGATTACCGCAACGGGCTGACCGGCGAGCGCGCCGACGTCAACGACTATGGCCTGATTCGCCAGCCCAAACTCAGCGTGGTCTGGTCGCCGTGGGAACAGGCCAGCCTGTACGCCAATTGGGGGCGCAGCTATCAAGTGGGCGTGGGCTCGGCGACCTATCGACTGGCGACCCAGCAGGAGGACTTGAAACCCTCGATCAACGACGGCTGGGAGACCGGCATCAAGTTTCACCCTGCCGCGTGGATCGACGGGCGTGTTGCCTACTGGCAACAAAAAGCCTCGGATGAGGTGCAGCGCAAACTCAACGACGCGCAGGGCGATGCCGAGAACGTCGGCCAGACGCTGCGCAAGGGCTGGGATGTGCAGGTCAATCTGTACCCCACCGATAGCACCCGCCTGTGGCTGTCGTACTCGCGGCAGTTCTCCGAGATTCTCAAGCCCAACCCCAATCTGCCGGCCAGCAAGGGGCAGGAGATGGACCATGTGCCGCATCATTTGTATGCCGCAGGCTCGACCTGGCACGTCACGCCGAAGCTGCAACTCTCGGCCTGGGCCAACGGCCAGAGCGACTATTACCTGGAGCGCACCAACAGCACCGGTACGTTCGGTGATTACGTGTTGGTCAATCTGGGGGCGACGTATCAACTGACCCCGAGCCTGAGCGTGGATGTGCAGGCGAAAAATATTACCAACCGTGACAGCGAATACGTCTGGTACGACGACACCGCCGGCGTGCAGCAGTCGCTGCACGCTGCCGGCGACGGGCGTGCGCTGTATGCCGGGCTGACGCTGGATTTCTGATCGGCGAGGGGCTGGGGGAATTCGTCCGGGGTAATCGGGTCTGATCGGCACATGCATCCGATTACCAAGGAGGTTCACCCATGAACAGTGCCCGAATTGCCGCATTGCGGCCGCTGATGCCCATCGATGTGCTGGCCAGCATCATGGGCAAGCAGTGGTCGCCGCCCGATGCGCATGGCTATGTACCCGACACCCATAACCACGGTTTCGGGGCGCAAATGGCGGTGGACGGAACACTGGGCAAGGTGAGCTTCTATAAGTCGTTTGCTGCCGATCAACTCATCGAAGGCTTGCACATCGGCATGCCGGAGGCCGCCGTGCTCCAGGCCCGGCCCAGCCTGCAGGCATTCGAAAACGGTCCGCAAGATCCGCTGGAGTGGTCGCAATACCGCGACCGCACCGACGCAGGCCATGAGCTGATCGTGCGCGTGCGCGACGGGGTGATTCTCGCGCTGGAAATCAGCCAGCCGGGCGCCGTGTACCCCGAGCCCGACAAGCTGCTGGCCGACACCAGCCTGAACAAGGTCTATGACCTGCTGCGCGACCCGCAACAGCCACTGCCGCCGAGCGGACGTGGCGCCGAGTGGGCCGGCGGCTGGAACCTCGGCCTGCCGCCCGGCATCAGTGCGCAACAATGGCCCTTGAGCCCGTCGCTGGGTTACCCGATGCGCCATGCGTTTACCGTGCACGTGCCCAGCCAATACCGCGCTCAGGGCGCAGAATTCGTCGCGTTCAGCCTGTTTGTCGATGACCAGTTCGAAGAACTGCCGTCGAGCAGCGCCATCGAGGCTTTTTTTGCAGCGCCCTTGTCCAGCGAGCCACCGGCCGACGTTCACCTGTTGCCGTTCTGGCAGCACCGCCACGCGCGGCACCCTAAACAGTTCGATATGAAGGACATCCTCGGCGTCAGCTATGCGGCCATCTGGCTGACGCAGGCGCAGTTCGACGCGGCGCTGTGCACGCCGCCCGACCTGAGCGGCAACCCGCTGCTGGGTCAGGCACCGGGCTGGCTGGAGAAGAGCTACAGCGAATACTTCGGCTACGAGCAGGTGCGCAACCCTGGCGAGCCTGCGTTCGAGTGGCTGCCCGACGCCGGCCTGGAAACCGCGTTTGCCATTCGTGCGCAAGAACGCGAAGGCGACCCCAACGTCGGCAAGCCGCCGCGTGAGTGGGAAGATGAATGCCAGGACAGCGGCTATATTCCAGGCTTCAGCGACGAAGGCATCGCCCTGGACCTGGAGCGCTTTCACGCACGCAACCACTTCGGCGGCACGATGTTTCCGGTGCAAGGCTATCCCGAGTTCGGCCCGCGCTATCTGGAGTTCGAAGAAGATTTTGGCGGCTTCAACTTCGGCAGTGGCAACGGGCAGATCGATCTGGAGAAAATGGAAATGGACTGGGCGTGTGGTTAACACACTGATTGGTTTTCGGCGGCAAACACCTCTTTGGCTGCAAACAGGCCATTGAGCGCCGCCGGAAAACCGGCATACACCGCCATCTGCATGATCACTTCAACCACCTGCTCTTGAGAGCAGCCGACATTGCGCGCTGCATGAATATGCACCTTGAGCTGCGGTGCGGCGTTGCCCAGTGCGGTCAGCGCCGCGACCACCGCCAGTTCACGGGTTTCAAGATCAAGACCGGGCCGCGAATAGATATCGCCAAATGGAAACTCGATCAGCAACCGGGCAAAGTCCGGGGCAATGTCCTTCAGGCTTTCAATGACGTTTTCACCCGCTTGCCCGTCGATTTCCTTCAGCTTCGCCAAACCCCTGATATAGCGTTGGTTATCCATGTCATCTGCCTCGTCGTGGTGTGTGCAGCGACTTTAGGCCTGGCAGCGAGTGTTCAGCCAATACCCTTTTGGTGATACCTTTTCGGTATGAACGAAGCCATCGATTTGCGTCAATTCCGCTATTTTCTCGCCGTCAGCGAAACGCTCAACTTCGGGCGGGCGGCGGCACGCCTGCATATCTCGCAACCACCGTTGAGCCGGCAGATTCGCCAGCTGGAAAACCAGCTCGGCGTCGAGCTGTTCCAGCGCACCCGCACCGGTGTGGCCCTGACCAAGGCCGGCGCGGCGTTTTTGCCCGAAGTCCGGCGCACCCTGGCGCAGGCGGCAAAGGCCATAGCGGCTGCGCAAGCGGCGCGAGAAGGTGAGGGCGGTCAGTTTTGCGTGGGCTACACGACGGTGTTTGATCGCAGCGTGATCCCCGATGTATCCGAGGCCTTGCGGCAACGCTTTGCCGATTGCAGGATCGTGACCCAGGGCAAGCACTCGATCAACCTGGTGCGCGACATCAACAACGGCTCAATGCAGGTGGCCTTTATCGGGCTGCACACCGAGGCCAAAGGCCTCAAGACCGAGACGCTGTTTGAAGAGCCGATGAAAGTCGCCCTGCCTGCCCGTCACCCGCTGGCGCGCAAGCGCACGCTGGGCTTCGATGATCTGCACAACGAGGTGATCTTTCGCTTCGAGCGGCGGCTTAATCCGGGCTTTTATGATTATTGCCAGGCGTTCTTTGCGCGGATCGACTTCAAGCCCGACACGATCCCGGAGCCTGACGATCACCATATTCTGTTGGGGCTGATTGCCGAGGGGCAGGGCATCGCGTTTATCCCGGCGTCATTGACCCACGTCAAGCGCAAGGGCGTGGTGTTCAGATCGCTGAAGCAAGAGGGCGGCGCGCTGTCGAGCGGCATTGCCGTAGCCTGCGCCGAAGGCAACCGGTCGCCGGTGCTGGCGCATTTTCTGCAATTGGTTCGGGAAAATATGCTGCGGGCAAATGTGGCGAGGGCAAAAACCCAGTGAACGCCGGCCGGCATTCACTGGGCGTGAAGGGCATTACTTGCCGAGCATCACAGACTGCAAACGAATCTGCGCCTGCTGAACGGTCTTGGCCTGTTCATTGAGGTTTTGCAGCAGGGTGTTCAGCTCTGCCTGAACCTTGGGGTCCTTGACCGTGACCACCGCGCCATTGATATCGATCTGCTCTTTATGAGCGTTCACGTAATCGGCCACTTTCAGGCCGCTGTCCAGGGTGCTGTTGAGTTGCGGCAGCACTTCCAGCAGGGTGTTGGTCGGCACACTGACGGTCTTGTCGTAGGCCTTGTCGTACACCACTTTCAAGTCGTCCGGCTGCTTGAGCTGCGCATGCGCGGTGTCAGCCTTGGCCTGTTGCTCCTTCAGCTTGACACCCATGTCGTTAATGCCGGTCTGGATCGCCTTGATGTCATCGCGGCGGCTGACCACGTCACCTACCGAGCGCATCTCGCCTTTCTTCACCAGTTCGCCCAGCGGTTTCATCGTCGCGTCCATCGAGCTGTTGAAGTCGGTGATCACCGCGTAATGCGTGGTGTAGTCGCCAAACGATTTGGACTCTTCCGGGGTCAGCTTGGGTACGCGCACGCCAGGTTTATCGACAATGCGGGTTTGCAGGAACTGGCTGAACGCAGCCCGTTGTTCAGGTTCGTCGTTACCGCAGGCGGCGAGGACCAGGGGCAGGGCGAGAGCGAGTAGCCATTGAGGGCGGAACGAGACGTTCATGTCGGCAGGGTCTCCAGAAATACATGACAAGCCCGCGACAGAGACGGCCTCTGCGCGATGCAGATAAGCGTGCCGTGTGCGGTGTACGCAGTGATGGCACATGACTTACAGGCGATAGGACGCGAGTGGGCGACTTAGGTTCCGTAAGGGACAGGAGCCTGTTGGATGTATCGCCCTCGCTTGGTGCAGGCTCTCTGCAACATTGACTTGCCATGGGTTCTTGGCCCATCACCGCCCTCGATAAACCGGCGCTCTCTTCTGCAGAAACGCTGCCATCCCTTCTTGCTGATCATGGCTGCCAAACAACAAGGTAAAGGTCTTGCGCTCCAGGCTCAGCATGGTCTGCAACGGTGCGTCCTGGCCGATGTTGAGCATTTCCTTGATCGCCTTGATGGCCAGCGGCGGCTTGGCGGCGATTTTGTGGCCAATCTGCAAGGCGGTTTCCAGCGCCTGGCCGTCGTCGCAGAGTTGCGAAACCATGCCGTTCGCAAACGCTTGTTCAGCCTTGATGGCTTCGCCGGTCATGGTCAGCAGCGCGGTCTGGTACTTGCCGATGGTTCTCAGCAGACGCTGGGTGCCGCCGGCGCCGGGCATGATGCCGACGTTGATTTCCGGCTGGCCAAAGCGGGCGCCGCGGGCGGCGATGATGATGTCGCAGCTCAAGGCCAGTTCGCAGCCGCCGCCCAGGGCATAACCCTCGACGGCGGCGATCAGCGGCTTGCTGCATTGGCGCAGCACCTCGAATACCCGACCCGTCGCTTGCAGGCTGTGCTGCAAGGGTGTCATGTCGGCCATTTCGGCGATGTCGGTGCCCGCTACAAAGTAGCCGCCGGCACCGGTGATGATCATCACATGGACATCGGCGTTGTTTTCGCAGGCGATGACGGCGTCAGCGATCAGGTGCTTGATTTCAAGGTTCAGGGCATTGCGGCGTTCGGCGCGGTCCAGGGTAATGACCGCGCAACCGTCGTGCAGGCTGAGGTGAACCGGGGAGGTAGGCGGGTTCATTGGGCGGTTTCCACAGGTGAGTTGGCGTCGGTCCACAGGCTGTCGGTCAGCGCTTTGCGCCGCAACAGGGCGCTGGGGCGATAGCGGCCGTCGGGGTAGGCCTGGGCCAGATGATCGAGCACGCGCACCACTTGGCGGTTGCCGAAACGGTCGGCCCAGGCCAGCGGCCCGACCGGGTAGTTCACGCCTTTGAGCATGGCGGTGTCGACATCCTCGGCGCAGGCGATGCCATGGCACACCGCTTCGGCGGCTTCGTTGGCGAGCATGCACAGTGTGCGCAGCACCAGCAGGCCCGGAATATCGTTGATGACGGCGACGTTCTTGCCCAGCTTCTGAAAAAAGCCGACCGCGTGGGCCAGTGCCTGATCCGAGCATTGATCGGCCTTGGCGAGCACGATCAGGCTGGCCTTGAGGTAGTCGAACGAGGCATCGAAGAGCACCACGTTGCGATGCGCTCCGGCGGCGGCGAGCTGGGTCGCGGTCACACCGGTCGACGGTTGCAGTTGCGCGTCTGCCACGGTGATCGAGCCTTCACCGTCGGTTTGCTCGAACGCCAGGCCATGGGTGCTTGCCAGGCTGACCAGCGCTTCTATCCCGTTAAAAGTGCCCTTGAACACCGCCCGATCAGGCGCTTGCGCCAGCGGCGCAAGGTCCACGGCCGGCGCGGGCGCGTCGTCGACGTACGAGTGAAAGCCACGGCCGCTCTTGCGCCCCAGCCAGCCGGCGTCGACCAGCGCTTGCTGGACCAGCGAGGGCTTGTAGCGTGCGTCCTGAAAGAAGCTGTTGTACACGCTGCGCGTCACCGCAAAGTTGGTGTCATGGCCGATCAGGTCCATCAACTCCAGCGGCCCCATGCGAAAGCCGCCGGCATCGCGCAAGGCGGCATCCAGCGTACCCGTGCTGCACGCCTGTTCCTGCAGGGCGAGCATGGCCTCGCCGTAGAACGGCCGCGCCACACGGTTGACGATAAAGCCCGGCGTAGACCGGCAATGCACCGGCGACTTGCCCCAGGCCGTTGCGGTGCCTGCAATCAGCTCGGCAATCTGTGGGTCGGTTGCCTCACCGCTGACGATTTCGACCAGTGGCAGCACCGTGGCCGGGTTGAAAAAGTGCATGCCCACCAGGCGCTCGGGATGGTGCAGGCCGGCACCAATGGCGGTGATCGAGATCGATGAGGTGTTGCTGGCCAGAATCGCGTCGCGGCTGACGATCTGCTCAAGTGCGCTGAACACGCCGATCTTGATCGGCAGGTCTTCAATGATGGCTTCGATCACCAGGCCGCAGTCGCTCAGCGCTTCCAGTGTTGGCGTCAATGTCAGGCGTGCGCGGTATTCAGCCTGGGCCGAGGCCGCAAGGTCACCGCGTTTCACCCAGCGCGCCACGATCTTTTCAATCGCCTCGGCGGCGCTGTCCAGGGCTTGCGCGCGGGTGTCATGCAGGCTCACGCGGTGGCCTGCGCGCAGTGCGACAGCGGCAATGCCGTTGCCCATGGTGCCGGCGCCAATCATGCCGATACGGGTGCTGGCAGGAAGGCCGGCGGGTGAGGGGGGCGTTGTTTTCATAAGGTCCTCGCAAGGCTGCACAGGCGTCAGGCGCCCGGAATGAGCGAAACCTTACGAGTTACACTTCATATAAGTCAATAGGCTGGCCTATAGGATTTATTGGCGCTTACGTCTCAAAGGTCAATCGACTGGTATTTTGCCTTTATGCAATACTTGCCCGTCTAAGCGCGAGCACGCTTGACGCCTGTTCCGCTCCCTTATTCGAGGCAACCCAGATGACCGATGTGGACTTTCTCAACCGGCCGGGCGTCGACTTCAGTCGCAGCGGCGTGTCGCGTTACATTCAACTGGCCACCCTGTTTCGCCGGCGCATCGAGCAGGGCGTGTGGCCGGTGGGAGAGCAGATTCCCACGGTCGACGACCTGGCGGCCGAATGCAGCGTGGCCAGGGCCACGGTGCGCCAGGCGCTGGACATTCTTGAAGACGACAAGCTGATCAAGCGCTATCGGGCCAAAGGCACGTTCGTGATCCAGCAGCCGCAAGAGCAGATGTGGTGCGAGGTGCCGACGGACTGGTCGGGCCTGCTGCTGTCGCCAGAAGGGGCCTCGATCGAAGTGCTGGCGTTCGACGTCAAGGCGCAGCCGGTCAACATCCAGCACAAGATCGGCGAACTGGCCCCGGAGTACCGTTGCTGGCGCCGCCGCCACTCGCGTGATGGCCGGCCGTATTACATCGGTAATGCCTATATCGATGAACGGCTGACCCGCAAGATCCCCAACGAGATGCTCGCCAGCCACACCACCTTGAGAATCCTGCGCGATCTGCCGGGGCTCAAGCTGGTCGAAGTCCACCAGACCATCACCGTCGGCACGGCCGATCTGGAAACCGCCGAAGCACTGGAAATCCCGCTGAACGCGCCGGTGGTCTACTGCTACCGCACCGCCGTGGATTCCAAGGGCCGGCTGGTGTTCGTGGGCGACGGCGTGTACCGCGGCGATGTCGTGCGTCTGGACGTGAAGGTGAGCGTCAAATGAGTGAATGGGTGCTGCATTGGTCGCCGCTTTCGCCGTTCGTGCGCAAGGTCATGTGCTGCGTTCACGAGCTGGGCCTGGTGGATCAGGTGCGTTGCATTCGCACCAAAGTTTCCAGCCAGGCGCCCAATGAAGCGCTGATTGCCGACAATCCGCTGATCCGGATTCCGACCCTGGTGTTGCCAAGTGGCCAGGCGCTGTTCGATTCGGTGGTGATCTGCGAGTACCTCGATTCACAGAGTGCGGCCGCCGAGTTATACCCCGCGCACGGTGATGCGCGCTGGCAAGCCCTGCGCTGGCAGGCGTTGGGCGATGGCTTGTGCGACACACTGATTGCCTGGCGGCATGAGCGTGATCGCACCCCGCAGATGCAGATTGCGGCGCTGCTGCACGGGGCGCGGGTGAAGGTCGATGCCACGCTGGACCGGCTTGAGCGGGAGGTTGGTGAGCTGGAGGCTGCGGCTTTTGGCATCGGGCATATTGCGCTGGGGTGTGCGCTGGGGTATCTGGGCGTTCGCTTCCAGGATCTGGAGTGGCGGGCAGGGCGGCCTTTGCTGGCGCAGTGGCAGGTCGGGTTCGAGGCGCGGGCGTGCGCGCAGATGACTCGGCCCGTTTCTTGAGGGGGCGAGTGGCTGTTCAGGCCTCTCCAGAAAAACATTGTTAATACGAAGCGTTATCATTAAAGTGTCGGCTTTTCCGCTCTGTGACTTTTGATAATGTCGAGCATGACCACCGAAGAGCTTGAGCTGGCCTTTCGGGCCCATGCCGCCGAGTTGCGTTCGTTTCTTCATCGCCAGCTGCGCAATCCTGAAACCGCTGCCGACCTGACTCAGGAAACCTACCTGCGCCTGCTCCGTCAGCCGCCACGCAAACCGGTGCTCAATCTACGCGGCTTTATCTTTAAAATTGCCCGGAACCTGGTCATTGACCATGCGCGCAGCAGCCAGACCCGAGTGCACCTCGACGAAGGCATGGCCTACCTTTATGAGGTGACGGGCGAAAGCCCGCCGTTGCTGGATGTCGTGGTCGCGCAAAAAGACCTCGCGGCGATGGCTCACGCCTTGCACCGTTTACCTGTCCAGTGCCAGCAGATCTTTACCCTGTGCCGGCTGCAAAACCTTGCGCACAAGGACGTGGCCTTGCAACTGCAGGTATCGACCAGTACGGTGGAAAAGCAATTAGCTATTGCGCTCGACTTTCTCAGCCAATGCCTGCAACGATAACCGGTATGCACGATCAACCCGACACTCCCCAGTCCGTCTCCGAGGTTCAGCGCACCGCCCACGCCTGGGTGATTCGCCTTACCTCAGGCTCCGTGCTGCCCTCCGATGTGGCTGCGGCGCGGGCCTGGTGCGAACAGGCTCCGGAGCATCAGCAAGCGTTTATCGAAGCGCGACATTTGTGGAGTTTAAGTGCGCACCTGGCTGAGCCTCGCGCTGTAGCCCGGCCGTCCTCGCGTCGAATCTGGGCGATGGGCATCGCGGCGTCACTGGTACTCGGGCTTGGCGTGACGGGGATGCAAAAAATGGCACTGGATGCCGACTATCACACCGGCACCGGTGAGCGTCGGCAGGTCGTGCTTGCCGATGGTTCTCGCATCACCTTGAATGCCAACAGCGCCGTTGATGTGAAGTTTGCGGCCGATGGCCGGCGCATTACCCTGCGCAAGGGTGAAGCCCTGTTCGATGTCATGCCGGACCCGCAACGTCCCTTCAGTGTGCAGGCGGGTGACTTGAGTGCGACAGCCCTGGGCACGATCTACGCGGTGCGCCGTGAGGGCGAGAACGTCGACGTCACGGTACGCCGTGGACGTGTGGCCGTCACCGAGGGCCCTGACAAGGTGACGCTCGGCGTTGGCGAAACCGTTGGCGCGCGTACCGACGGCCTGGGCACGAAGCAGAGTGTGGATGTCGACAAGATGCTCGCTTGGGAGCAGGGCCGCCTGGTCTTTGAGTTGACCCCGCTTTCGCAGGTGCTTGAACAGGTCGAGCGCTATCGTCCGGGCATCCTGCTGATCAGGGACAAGCGCCTGGGCGCACTCAAGGTCAGCGGCACCTTTCAACTTGATCATCTGGACGAGGGCCTGGCGACGCTGGAGAGCGTCTTTGCGCTCAGGATCGAGCGTTACACGAACTACCTGCTGGTGGTCTCAGCCAAAAACTGATTATTTTTACGGTTGTCGGCGTGTCATCCGTCTTCCCTCCCTAGAACGATAATGCTTCGTATTAGGGAGAGCACTGATGCACCATCCGTTACCTGAAGGTTTGCCAATCAAACCTTTGTCCGTAGCCCCACTGACACTGCTGTGCATGCTGATATCCGGTCTGGCGGTTGCCGATCCCCATCACTTCAATATCCCTCAGCAACCCTTGGCAAACGCGCTGAACCGCCTGGCGGCTCAAAGCGGATTGCAGGTGATATTCGATGGCACGCTGGTCGTCGGCAAGAACAGCCCCGGTGTCGTCGGCGTCAAAGAGCCAGAGGCCGCGCTGGCTGAAGTGTTGAAAGGCAGCGGCTTGATCTGGCGGGCTACCGGTGGCAATAGCGTGATGCTGGAAAAAGCCCCCGAATCGAGCAGTGCCCTGCAATTGGGGGAGACCGCAATCGTCGCCCGGAACCTGGGTGAAACGACCGAAAACACCGGCTCCTACACCACTGGCGCCATGCAGACTGCGACCAGGCTGCCCTTGACCTTGCGTGAAACGCCGCAGTCGGTCAGCGTGGTCACGCGCAAGCGCATGGACGACAAGGTCATGACCACCATCGGCGATGTGGCCCAAAGTGCGCCGGGCATTTATCTCAATAATTCTGGCGGCCCGGGGCGGCCCACGTTCAGCGCACGTGGTTTCGACGTCGACACCATCATGTACGACGGCTTTCCCACCAGCTTCCTCACTTACCTGCCCAGCAGCGAAGCCAACCTGGCCATGTATGACCGGGTGGAAATCG
This sequence comes from Pseudomonas sp. HP_08, assembly GCF_055284095.1. Taxonomy (NCBI): domain Bacteria; kingdom Pseudomonadati; phylum Pseudomonadota; class Gammaproteobacteria; order Pseudomonadales; family Pseudomonadaceae; genus Pseudomonas; species Pseudomonas sp. HP_08. The sequence goes on from NZ_JBTOQC010000027.1 coordinate 17,767, forward strand.
TTCGCGGCGCCACGGGCCTGGCCCAGGGCGCCGGCAGCCCTGCGGGCGCCATCAACCTGGTGCGCAAGCGCCCGACCCATGAATTCCAGGCCACGCTCACCGGCAGCGCCGGCCGTTGGGACGATTACAGCAGCACGCTGGACATCGGCGGCCCGCTCAATGAAAACGGCACCCTGCGCGCCCGTACCGTGATCTCGCGGCAGGATTCCAAAAGCTTCCGCGACTCTGTAGAGAGTGACGCCGATCTGTATTACGGCGTGGTCGATGCCGACCTGAGCGACAGCACCACCTTGACGCTCGGTGCCTACCGGCAGAAGGACCACACCAACTACGTCTGGGGCGGCTTGCCCATGGCCCGTGGCGGAGGGCACCTTGGGCTGTCACGCGACACCTTCCTGGGGCATGACTGGGAATACATGGACAACCGCACCACCGGTTATTTCGCGACCCTGGAACAGGGTTTCGCCAACGACTGGAAACTGCGCATGGCCGCCATGCAGTCGACGACCAACACGGATGTGCTGGCCTCATCCGTATGGGCCTACAACCGTCACTATCTGTGGACGCAAGCCATGGAGCAGAAGGAAACCGGTTACGACCTGGCACTCAGCGGCCCCTTCCAGCTACTGGGCCAGGAACATGACCTGACCGTGGGCGTCAGCAAGCGCCAGCTGGATTATCGAACCGGCAAGCTTTGGGAAGCGTTTATCGACAGTGGCACCGATCTCTTCGCGTGGGATCCACGGGGTCACGCCAAGCCCACGATCACCAAAGGCCCCAACGGCCGTCCCGAGACCACCACCCAGGACAGCTTCTATGCCAGCACCCGGCTGCGCTTGACCGAGCCGCTGTCGCTGATTCTCGGCGGCCGCGTGGACTGGTACGAATTTGAAAACAGGACAACCCCAGAAAGCAGCTACAAGGTCACGCGCAACCTGACCCGCTATGCCGGCCTGGTCTATGACCTGGACGCCAATCACTCGGTCTATGTCAGCTACACCGATATCTTCAAGCCACAGACCGAAAAAGGCCTCGGTAGAGAAGTGATCGTCCCGATCGTGGGGGAGAACTACGAGGTAGGCATCAAGGGCGAATACTTTGATGGCGCACTGAACGCCAGCATGGCGGTGTTCCAGATCGATCAGAAGAATCGCGCTCAGGAACTGGCGGATGCCAAAGGTTGCGGTACCAGCGCCACCAGTTCGTGCTACGAGGCTTCCGGCCTTGTGCGCAGCCGGGGTATTGACCTGGAACTCCAGGGCGCTCTGAGCGAAAACTGGCAACTGGCCGGCGGATACACCTACACCCAGACGAAATACGTCAGCGACGCCAACGCCTCCCTGGAAGGCCAGGACTTCAACCGCAGGCTGCCGCGTCAGCTGTTCAAGTTGTCCACGATCTACACCTTGCCCGGTGAGCTGCAGCGCTGGCGCATTGGCGGTGATGTCTACCAGCAGAGCAAAATCCGCACCTCGGGTGGAAGCGGTGCCACTGCATGGAAAAACCAGCAGGGCTCGTACACCGTGGTCGGCCTGGTGGCAGGCTACAAGGCCAGCGAGCAACTGGATCTGCAGGTCAACCTGAATAACCTGTTCGACCGTACCTACTACGTCAGCGTCGCCAATGGCGGCTATGACCCGTACGATATCTACGGCGATCCACGTAATTTGAAGCTGACGGCCCGCTACAGCTTTTAATAAGATGCTTATCGCCATGCATCCAGGGAAGGACATGGCCAAATCCATTGAACAAGAAAACCCACTTTGAACTCAGCAGACGATACGGCTAAGGGCGAAGACCTCGGCAACCGCATGATGAAGGTTGATCATGCGGGCGAGCATGGTGCGATCTGCATCTACAGCGGACAGTTGTTTATGGCCCGGCTCTTCGTCCCCGGCATGGTCAATGAACTCAAGGAGTTTCTCGCCCACGAGCGCCGCCACCGGGCGATTTTTCAGGATGAACTGCAACGTCGCCGTTATCCGCGCTGCCGTAGTTACTGGTTGTGCGGTATCGGCGGTCTGGCGCTGGGTCTGGTGACTGGCCTGTGTGGCCGCAAAGCCATTGTGGCGACCACCGTCGCCGTCGAAAGTGTGGTGCTCAAGCACCTGGCTCATCAACTGGATGTGCTGCGCGATATCGATCGCCATGCGGTCACGGCCATTACTTCGATTGTGGCGGAAGAGCAGCACCATCATGACCACTCAGCCGCGCAGATTGATGTGCGCGACCCCTGGTTCAGGGTGCTGACCCCCATGGTGACGGCATGGACTGAAGCTGTAATCTGGATGGGGATGCGTTCTTAGCAAGCGAGTGTCATTGGCGGGTTTTACTGCCGCCATTAACGACCGAACGGCTCCCCGAACACAAAGTCACCGTATCTGGTACAGCACAGCAGCCCCTGGCTTGGGTTCGAAAGCGGGCACAGTGCGCTGTTCAAGTGGCATACCCTTGGCATCCCAGACCAAGGTGGCCGGTGGGTACTCGTCCTTTCGGGTCATGACGCCGATCTGCTTGACGATCACCTCCGAGCTGGCAGGCACTTCCGGGTTCCACCCGAAGACGCCAACTCTGCCGTAGAACACAGCCGGCGCGTCGGCGTCCAGGCGCCGGTCGGGACACATGACCAAACCACGATCAAGCATCACCCGCAACGCGCCGACGGGTACCGCGTTCACCGTGGGCAGGGTGCGCTCGGTGCTGTGGCCTGGGCAGACATTGGCCGAGCGAGTAACCATGTCCTCGACCACTTGACGATCGGATTGGGCCTGCGCCGAAACGGCAACGGCACACAGGGCGAGCACGACAAGATTCGACTTCCAGGGCACGCGGAACCTCCTATTGAAAAATATTCCAACGTTGCGGACTGCCCCTATGTAAGAACTGTTGCCAGGGGGGGCACACTTGAAGACCACCACAATATTCAGTCGGTTCCACTGGCGGGTCGGTAACCTTGGCTCTGACTGCGCAGGACGTCTTTGTTCCTTATAAGACGGGTAGTTCAGATTCGGTTTCAGTCAGTCGTGACAGGTCGCTGACGGCCAACCGCGGACGTTCAGCCCAGGTCTTCTTTTCGGCCAGCGGTGGAGGATCTAAGGTTCTGATAGATTGGTAGAAATTACCCCCTGTTCGAGAACCGTGATCAATGAGAGTTATTCGTAGCAAAGATTTCACCGCCACTCGCGCTTGGGGGGCTGACGACATAGCTAACATGGATGGAACCACCGTCCGCCTCCACTGGACCGACCAGCCATATAAGTGGCATGTCAACGATGGTGAGGAAGTTTTCGCCGTCCTCGACGGCACGGTAGATATGTATTACCGCGAGTCAGGTATCGAGCGGGTCGTGACATTGATGGTTGGCGACGTGTTTTTCGCAGGGGCTGGATGTGAACATGTTGCGCATCCTCATGGAGAGGCACGGATTCTGGTTATCGAACGTGAGGGCAGCGTTTGAGTTGACCTGGCTATGGCTCATCATGACCTATCTGGCTCATGGGATTGTCTTCCCTGGACTGACCGGCGCTAGTGGTAAATCGAGCCAGCTCCGGGCTTGGCTGGCGGCAGTTGGGCCGTGTGCGTAGGCAGCTTTCGACCCAATGCGGCCGGTCGGGAGAAGTAGAATCGTGCAGTGCCCATGGTTCAGTGCGGTTATAGCCAAGTCCCTATGGATTAAGCACATTTGTGGGTTAGAGGTATGGGTAAAGGTGTTCCATCCTCATAGGGACCTAATGTTTTCCGTGCACGTAACACTAGCTCCTCGACCTGTACATACGGCAAATCCTCGGTAAACAAGGAGATGGTTAGAGTGTTGTTAGCATCACATCGGAACACCTCAGCACACACCAACCCAGTCGCGTCGATAAGTTCAATCCCGAGACCATTCCTGATCACATCAGAAGCAATCTGAAACCGAAAATCCATGTATTACTCCTTTGATTTGACGTGTGCCTGAGACTGGATTTGTTCAGCCGAAGACCTACCGAGCTTCGTGGTTGCCTTGGCCAGCACTGTAGCTGTAACTTCGATCCTCAGTTAGCGAGGGTATCCCATTGAACGACTCTGAACATCTGAAAGAGCTGTGTGCCCGTTTCAACTCAGGAGAACATCTGAGCTTTACGTTTTTCTGGGGGCACCAGCGTAGCCAAACTGTCGTCACGGCTTCGTGCTTCAGCCAATGGTTCGAGGCCGGGTTTATTGTCGATGGTCAACATTACCCGACGGCCGAACACTTCATGATGGCCGAGAAAGCGGCCTTGTTCGACGATCAGGAAATTCGTGCGCAGGTGCTCCACGCTCCTACTCCTAAAGCCGCCAAAGCACTTGGCCGCAACGTGCACGGGTTTAATGATAAGGTTTGGCTGCAACACCGATACGACATCGTCGTTCGAGCGAACCAAGCCAAGTTCTCTCAGAATCCGCAGTTAAACGAATATCTGCTACAAACCGGTTCGCGCGTTATTGTCGAAGCCAGCCCGGTCGATGACATCTGGGGTATAGGGCTCGCACAGGACAACGCGGATGCGAACAATCCAAATCTGTGGAAAGGCTTGAATCTACTGGGATTTGCGTTGATGCAGGTACGGGACGGGACCAGTACGCCAGCCCCAAGGTAGTGACCTGACCTTACTCACGAAAAACTCAGAAGCCTTGGCCAACGCCAGGGCTTCTTGCGTTCGGCCTTATCAAAACAGCGCGTCATCAACAAAAGCGGAGTCACCCGAATTTTTGTCGATAACTTCGAGCAGCTGCTTCTGGCCGTTGGCTGCCCCTCGCGGAAGGCAGCTATCGACCCATAGCGGACATTTGTAGCCGCAGCGTTGCTATACTCACCCAGACTGTTATTACACCGTCCCAGTTGCACGGGTATTGCTCTCGCCTCGCGTAGTTTTCAGTGGGTCTTAACGCGAAATATGGAAAAAATGCGTATTGATAGGAAGTAAGATAATTGAATTCTGAAGAAATTATGTTCGGATCCGGCCCCGACTTTTCATTAAACGCTTGCGTTGGAGAAAATGCGGGTGGAGATGGGGATTATGGCTATGTTCTTGGCTTTGCGCAGGCCGCCCTTGTTTTAATTAACGCAGCGAAGGTGCAGCATATTTTTGATTCGGATTCTGAAGAGGAGACGTTTGTCGCTCAAGATGCTCTAATCTACCCCATTTGCTTCAATGCCCGACACCATATTGAACTTTTTTTAAAGCGACAAATACAACGAGTGGCAAAATTGAGGGGCTCCGTGTTCAATGAGAAGCTTCTCGTAGAACATGAGCTTGGGGATTTGTTGAAAGAGCTTACGAAACTTTGTGTTATAACAGATCGAAGACTGCCTGATTTCCTTCAGCCGCTTGGATTTGCAATTGACGCATTCGCTGCAATCGATCCCAGTGGGCAGACTTTTCGTTATTCCCGTTCGTTGAACAATGAGTTACACCTAAAACAACTGCAACACATCAACCTAGAACTCCTTGAGCGATCTCTAAAAAAGCTTTTCGACGGTACAGAAAATTTCGAAATGCAAGTAGATGTTCTCACCTATGAATATGGCCAAGGCACGATGACTGAAGAGCTGTCACGGAGTGAGATAAAAAAGTTGGCAAAGAGCTTACCTCCACGGTCGACGTGGAGCGAGTCCTCTGACTTTCATTCAGTGAAGAAAGCCTTCATGCAAGAGTTTAAGCTTTCGGGAAGAGCTTTCAAGCGAGCTGTGGATTTGATTCTAACGCACCATGAATTTTCTGGATTTATCGGCCTGGAACTGCCGGTGCCATATATAGATAAAACTCGACTGAGGAAGCTTGTGTCTCTTGATGCTGATGAACAGGTTTTCAATCAACTGTCACGACAGGAACTGGGTGCATTAGCTGCAATCCTAGAAGTCGGAAATGATGACGTTTTCTCAGAAATATTCGCTCATCGAATTCGTAGGATCGAATCTGGTGAGGACAGCCTCCTGCTTCCGCATGACGTGATACGAGGGCTGGCTGTTCATACACTCCGTTTTCGCCAAGGTCTAACCAAATTAGGTCTCGTGACACTCGTGGCGGAGGTGGACAAAGGCATGGCTACCCGGAAGGATGTATCAAGGTCGGCGGTGGAAAAATTTAATCAGTTGGTTGTAAAGCACTACTTCGGAAAAGTGCCCTCAGGCAAGCGTAGACGACCTAGTTTTAAAAACTCTTCCGACACCTTGGATGATGAATAAACGTATGATATTTATCGGCGTAATATGGTTACGTACACCCCCGATATTCTTAGCTATCCGGAGGGTTCGAAGAGATTGGTGTCGATATTGGTTGGGTATGGGTCAATAGCATGCGGTCGCAACCGACCGCTATCGACCCAAAGATGCCGTTTCCCGATGGGCAGAAGCCGACCGGCCTCAGTCGATCACGTGCGGGCGCATACGGGTATGCTATCTACGCATAGGCCCTAAAGCATTGAATCCCGTCGTCGACAGTAATCTAGTGGCCTGAAACCGATGTGCGGATTTACCGCCACTTTGATCTCATGCTATTTATCTTTTGTTTCGTCTATAAGGTGGGGGAACAGCTTTTCTATCGGCATGCCCACTTCAGATGCCAATGCTCTAATCCCGTCGTCACTGATGTGCAATACCTCTTTAGAGGGATAGTCACTCCTCACTTGATCAAGCTCCTTTTGACTTGCGGATGTGAGTCTGCCGCCTAAAATAATATGCGTATCGGTGGTGGGATGCTTCTTTATATCGGCCCCTGCCTTCTGAATAAGTGTTTTATCAATTACTTTAGACGTTTTGACATCAACACGTACCCTTCGCACTGAATCTCCAGGCAATGCACTGAATTTCTCTGGTGGTTTATAGTCAGGATTTGTGAGCTTTCCTGTTTTCTGCACCCAGTCATTAGTTGCAGTCAAAAAAATATCTTGCCCCATGTCTGGCACATTCGTTTCCGAATAGCGCATGACCTCAAGACGGTCATCTTCAAGCGCGGCCAGTGCGAGAAGAGCCAGTGCGCCGTGCTCTCCGTCCTTAGCTTTTTTGTCACTCATTGATATCGGCCCTCACTACTACGCTGTCGTCATCGCGAAAGCCTTGCAATTTTCGCGTTAGTAGTGCGTCTAGGCTCGTGATAATTTTTAACTCACCTAGCATCTCTTCTAGTAACTTAACGTTAATCTGGATGGCGGAATCAGAGCCGGCCGCAGCAGCCGAGTCGCGAACCTTGGCCAAGAACATTTCTCGCAGGCGAGCCCTAAGCATAGATACATCGGAAGGTAAGTAGCATCCTATTTCAAAGCTCTCGGTCTTGCTTTCGTCTTCGAATACTTGCAGCTTTGAAAGCTTGGCAGCATCTGTCCCCGCAACAAGGCTACGAAAGATATCTGATGGCACACTTACGGACTCAACCAAATCCGACATGCCGTCAACATATGCAGAATTAGAATCAAGTTCAAATTTTACGAGAAATATATCAACCAACATTAAAATCAGTCCTGGAGTGATGGCAGAGCCAGACGATCAATTCATCGAGAAGCGCACAGAAGCACCTCTCCCTATCTTAAACCGGACGACGCACCCATCAAACCGTCAAAAATCCACCGTGCATGGCAACTCCGCTGAGTGTGTGATCCCCACCTTGCGATCAAACCGGTCTTCCTGTCGAGAGGCTAGCGTACATTTGTGACAGCAGCACGGATTTAGCTTCTGCTGATGCGATGCAGATCTGATTGCTGCCGGAGAAGCAGGTTAGGATCGACAATACCAGTTTCAGGTATCATTCGGCCTACGTTCGAGTAATTTCAACAGACCTGCGTACGTGCAACGTCGCCAGCACTCTGAAGCAGGTCGTCTTGTAGGGAGAGTGCCTGTCATCCAGCTCGTCTAGGTGGCCCGCATCAATACCTTGGTCGAATGAGTCAGCTTTACGCACGCTGTCTCGGAGGTCGCCAAGTACTAAGCAGGGCAATGGCTGCTTTTGGCCGAAAGCAGCCGTTCACAAGTCTCATGATCGCCGCGCTTTCAGGAACCGTCGCTTCGCCTTTCCTGCTGTCGACAAGCGCAGCAAGGTAGCCTCTTACAAAGTTCTCGCCCCAAAACCCCCCGTCAAAAAATCTCCCCTCACGGGCTAGCCGTCTCCCGCAAGACCTGCCTATACTTAAAAGGTCATAAAGTTAGTTGATAGGCATAAAAGTGACCTTTACAACAAAAGCTATCGCTCCAGACACCTACACCCCGATGAAGCTGCACTGGTCGCCACGCTCGCCGTTTGTGCGCAAGGTGATGATCGTGCTGCATGAAACCGGGCAATTGCACCGCGTCGAGTGCGTGCGAAATGTGGTCGGCATGACCCAGCCCAACGAGCAGGTGTTGCTGGATAACCCGCTGAACAAGATTCCGACCCTGGTGCTTGCCGACGGTCAGGCGCTGTTCGATTCGCGGGTTATCTGCGAATACCTCGACCGTTTGCATCAGGGCCATCGCCTGGTGCCGCAGCACGCAGAGGCCTACTTTCAGGCCATGACCTGGCAGGCGCTGGGCGATGGTTTTCTCGATTTGCTGCTGGTCTGGCGCAACTGGTTCAGCGATCGCGGGCTTGCCCATGACGCGGTCAACGATGCCTATCTGGCGACGTTTGCCCTCAAGTCCCAGCGCATTCTCAATGCCCTGGAGCAGGAAGCCGCCGCGCTAGCCTCGACGCCGCTGAACCTGGGCCACATCGCTATTGCCTGTGCCCTCGGGCATCTGGATTTCCGTTGGCAGGTGCTGAACTGGCGTGATAACCGGCCGCAACTGGCGGCCTGGTACGCCGCCTTCAGCGAACGTCCTTCAGCCATCGCCACCGTCGTACACGACGACGCCGCGGCCGTTGCCCAATAACCCTTATAAAAGGAGCACACCCGCATGGCTGGACCACTTTCCCATATTCGAGTGCTGGACCTGAGCCGCATCATGGCCGGTCCCTGGTCGGGTCAGGTGCTGGCGGACCTTGGCGCCGATGTCATCAAGGTCGAGCGCCCGCAGGTCGGTGACGATACCCGCACCTGGGGCCCGCCGTTTCTCAAGGACCGTGACGGTAACGCCACCAAAGAGGCGGGTTACTACCTGGCGGTCAATCGCGGCAAGCGTTCGGTGACGGTCGATCTGGCCGACCCGGAAGGGCAGCAGACCATTCGCGAGCTGGCGGCGCAGTGCGACATCGTGCTGGAGAACTTCAAGTCCGGCACGCTGGAGCGCTACGGCCTGGGCTATGAAGACCTCAAGGCGATCAAGCCGGACATCATCTATTGCTCGATCACCGGCTTCGGCCAGACCGGGCCGAAACGTGATCATGCCGCTTACGATTTCATGATCCAGGCCATGGGCGGGCTGATGAGTGTCACCGGCGAGCGCGATGACGAACCGGGCGGCGGCCCGCAGAAAGTCGGCATTCCCATCGTCGACATCATGACCGGCATGTATGCCACGGTCGGCGTACTGGCGGCCCTGGCCAATCGCGAACGTACCGGGCAGGGCGAGTACGTCGACATCGCCATGCTCGATGTGCAGACCGCCATCCTCGCCAATCAGGCGATGAATTATCTGGTGTCGGACAAAGAGCCGAAACGCGCCGGCAACCGCCATCCCAATATTCAGCCGCAGGATGTCTTCAAGTGCGCCGACGGCCACATTGTGCTGGCGGTGGGCAACGACGGGCAGTTCCAGCGTTTTTGTAGCGTCATCGAGCGGCCTGAAATGGCCACCGACTCACGCTTTGCCAGCAACCAGGCCCGTGTACGCCACTTGCCTGAGTTGCTGACGGTGATCCGTGAGTGCCTGGCGCAACAGCCGATGGCGCACTGGCTGGCAGCGCTTGAGAAACAGAGCGTGCCGTGCGGGCCGATCAATACCATTCCCATGGTCTTTGCCGATGAGCAGGTCCAGTCGCGCGAAATGCTCCGGCGCCTGGAACACCCGCTGGCCGGTACGGTGCCGCAAGTGGTCAGCCCGATCCGGTTGAGCAACGCGAAGCTGGATTTCGAGCGCGCGCCGCCGTTGCTCGGTCAGCACACCGACGAAGTATTCCGCGAACTGGGACTGACTCGCGCGCCTTAGCGCATCCCCAGGTTCACTGTCAGTTATTGAATTATGGAGAAAGAAATGTCCCGGATTCCCTTGTTCGACCCCGAGGGCATGAGCACCCAACAGGCCAAGGTCTATGCCGAGGTCGTCGGCGGCCCGCGTGGCCGTCTGGTGGGGCCTTTGCGCGCGGCGATGCACAACCCGGAGCTGGCGGACCGCTGGCAGAAGTTTGGCGAGGTGCTGCGTTTCAATACCTCGCTGCCCAAGCGCCTGACCGAGCTGGTCATCCTGGTGACCGCCCGGCGCTGGAACAGTCAGCTGGAGTGGTATATCCACGCCCAGGACGGCCTGGCCGCCGGGTTGTCGCCCGAGGTGATCGAGGCACTGCGCTGTGGTGAGTCGCCACGCTTTGACGACCCCGAAGACGCCGATGTCTATGACTTTGCCTGCCAGCTTCAGCAGCAGGGCAATGTGCAACAAGCGCTGTACGAGCGTCTGCATCGACGCTGGGGCACCGTGGCGATGGTCGATCTGTCGTCGGTGATCGGCTATTACACGCTGGTGGCGATGACCCTCAATGTGCATCAGGTGCCTGTGCCGGACGGCGCCGGTGATCCGCTGCAAGCGCTCGACCGTGGCACTGACGGCACCTGGGCGTTGACACGGCTGGCCCGGGCCGAAGAAAAACTGGCCGCCGCCAGTGGAGGCGAGCGATGAACGACCCAATCAATACCGTCGAGGTGCGCATGCCCAGCGCGCCGCACAAGGCCTTGCCGGCTGGCGCCTGCGATGTTCACTGCCATGTCTTCGGGCCTCTGGAAGCTTTTCCGACCGGGCCTGCAACCTATGCGATTCCGCTGGCGCCGCCGATGGTTTATCGGCAGATGCTCGACCGTGCAGGCTTCAGTCGCGGCGTACTGGTGCAGCCTGCGCCTTATGGCACCGATACCCGTGCATTGGTCAATGCGCTGGAATTGCTCGGCGACCGGGTGCGTGGCATTGCCGTGGCCGACGCCGAGATCAGTGACACGCAATTGCAGCGGCTGCACCGGGCGGGCGTGCGTGGCCTGCGTTTCATTGAAATGCTCGATCCCACCTCCGGCAAACGCTACGCCGGCAGTATCGGCATCGACACGCTCAAGCGTCTGGCGCCGCAAATGCGCGAGCTGGGCTGGCAGGCGCATATCTGGGCCCGTGCCGCCGATTGCCCGGGCGTCTTCGAGCAAATCCAGGACCTCGGCGTACCGGTGGTGTTCGACCACATGGGTCAGTTCGACGTTAGCCAGGGCGTCGACTCAGCAGACTTTCAGGCCTTTCTGGCCTTGCTCGAAACCGGGCAGGTGTGGGCCAAGTTGTCGTTGTGTCGGGTCTCTAAACAGGCGCCCGGCTACGACGATGTAAAGTCTTTTCACCAGGCCATGATTGCCACCCGGCCAGACCGGCTGTTGTGGGGTTCCGACTGGCCCTTCGTGCGCATGGCTGAAAACTCGCCCGATGTGGGCCACCTGCTTGATGTGTTCCAGACCTGGGTCAACGATGACGCCGTGGTACGGCAGATTCTCGTCGATAACCCGGCCCGGTTGTTCGGCTTCTAAATCAACAAGAGACTGCTGCGATGCAAGATATTCGCTTGGATATTCAGGACGGCGTGGCCGTCATCACCCTCGACCGTGCGCCGGTCAACGCCATTACCCTGGCGCACTATCAGGCCATTGGTGAGCTGTTCGAAACGCTTGGCCAGGACCTGTCGGTCAACTGCGCGATCTTCACCGCCGCCGGCGAACGTGCCTTCTGTGCCGGTTTGGACCTGCATGAATTTCTCGCCGCCACGGTCGATGAAGACCCTGCGCGTGCCGCCGTGGTGCGCCAGTGCTTTGCGGCGGTCAGGGCGTGTCCGGTTCCGGTGATCGCCGCCGTGAACGGCCCGGCACTGGGCGCCGGCACGGTGCTGGCGGCGGTGTGCGATTTTCGCCTGGCGTCGGAGAAAGCCAGTTTCAGCATGCCGGAAATCAACGTCGGCCGTTGCGGCGGCGGTGCGCACCTGGGGCGTCTGATCGGCCAGGGCAACCTGCGCAAAATGTTCTTCACCGGGCAACCGATCAACGCCCGGGAAGCGCTGCGCATCGGCCTGGTCGAAGAGGTCTTGCCAGCCGATCAGTTGATGACCCGCGCCTGGGAACTGGCGCGCACCATCGCCGCCAAAAGTCCGCTGGGGCTGCGCATGGGCAAGGCCTCGCTCAACGAGATCGAGTTCATGCAGGTGGAGGAGGGTTATCAGGTCGAGCAGGGCTACAGCACCCGCCTGATGGCCACCGAAGACGCCCGCGAAGCGACTCGCGCGGTGGTCGAGAAACGCAAGCCGGTGTTTGTCGGTCGCTAAGCGGCAGGCATAAAAACCGGCTCTTACCATTTTTCCGTCTGGCACCGACCTGGTAGGAGCGCGCTCTGCCCGCGACTGAGTGCGAAGCGCTCACAAAAATTGATGAAACGCTGAAGATTTACGACTGCTAACGCAGCCGGTCGCGGGACAAGCGCGCTCC
>NZ_JBTOQC010000028.1:0-20864 GCF_055284095.1 Pseudomonas sp. HP_08
GGCGCGCGGCCCCCCCCCCGCGCTCCCCCCCGCCCCCCCCCACCCCCCCCCCCCCCCCCCCCCCCCCCCCCCCCCCCCCCCCCCCCCCCCCCCCCCCCCCGCTCCTACGTAGTTTCAGCGTAGGGCGTTAGAAAAAGCGTGCCTTTGGCGTTGCCATTGGCGCTGGGCCGTCGCCGTCCAGTGGACGGAATTTGTCCAGCTCGGCGTCGTAGGCCAGGATTTCACTGGTCTCGATGCTGTAGACCCAGCCATGGATCGACAACTGACCGCTGGCCAGCTTTGAAGCTACCGAAGGGTGAGTGCGCAAGTGTTGCAGCTGGGCGATGACGTTTTCCTGGGTCAGGACACGCATGTTCTCGTGTTCTTCACCGCACGTGCAGTTGTCTTCGACCACTGTGCGTGCAACTTCGGCATGACGCAGCCAGACTTTTACCGTCGGCATCTTGTCCAGCGTGTGCGGGTTGAGTACCGCACGCATGGCGCCGCAATCGGAGTGACCACAGATGATGATGTGCTGCACACCCAAGGCCAGCACGGCGTACTCGATGGCGGTCGAAACACCGCCGTTCATCTGCCCGTAAGGCGGTACGACGTTACCGACGTTACGCGTGACGAACAGATCGCCGGGAGAGCTCTGGGTGATGAGTTCAGGCACGATGCGCGAGTCGGCGCAGGTGATGAACATGGCGCGTGGTTTCTGTGCGGTGGCCAGCTTCTTGAACAGTTCTTTCTGCTGGGGAAACACTTCATGACGAAACTGCACGAAGCCGTCCACGATATGTTTGAAAGCCTCTTGGGCCGTCTCCACCTCGGGCTGGGGACTGGCCGAGGGCTGATTTTCCCTGTCACTCATGTCGAATCCTCTCTGGCGGATTGATGTGGATTTTCATGCTTGTTCGTTTTCTGGCAATGCCTCGAAACAACTCAAAAAAACGTACAGATCCGTTGCACGTGTCTGCTGAAGGACATTCCTGACTGCAGACTAACTGTCAAAGCTTAAGTGAAACTGAATGCGACGGCTCTAGGACGCGGCTTTTGCAGTAGCCTTGTGCCACATCAAAGAACTATAGCAATGACATCTGACCACCCGGCGGGCAGAAAGAGTCACAGTCCAGCACAAAACTTTCCCGATTTTTAAGCCCCAGCCGCTTGGCGGCCAAGGCATAACGCTGGGCCAGCAAATCGGCGAATTGACCCTCGCCACGCATCCGCGAGCCAAAGCGGCTGTCGTTGGTGGCGCCGTCTCGGCTCTGGCGGATCAGGCTCATTACATGGGCGGCGCGCTGCGGGTAATGGGTGGTCAGCCACTCCTCGAACAACGGCGCCACCTCCAGCGGCAGGCGCAGCAGAATATAGCTGGCACTCAGCGCACCGGCGGCCTTGGCCTCTGTCATCAGCGCTTCCAGCTCGCTGTCGTTGATCATCGGAATCATCGGCGCACACAGCACGCCCACCGGCACACCCGCCTGTCGCAGCACCTTGATCGCCCGCAAGCGTGCCTTGGGCGACGCGGCACGTGGCTCAAGCGTGCACTTGAGTGCGTCATCCAGCGTGGTCAGGCTGATGAACACCGACACCAGGCGTTGCCGGGCCAGCTCGGCGAGCAGGTCCAGGTCGCGCAGAATCAATGAGCCCTTGGTGATGATAGTCACCGGATGACGGTAGCGCAGCAGCACTTCCAGCGTGGCACGGGTCAACTTGTGCTCCCGCTCGATGGGCTGGTACGGATCGGTATTGGCCCCCAGCGTGATCGGCGCACAGCGGTAGCCGGGTTTGGACAACTGCTGCTCCAGCAACGCTGCGGCGTTGGTCTTGGCGATGAGTTTTGTTTCAAAATCCAGGCCCGGCGACATATCCCAATACGCATGGCTGGGCCGCGCGTAGCAATAAATGCAACCGTGTTCACAGCCACGATAAGGATTGATCGAGCGATCGAAGGGAATGTCGGGCGAGGTGTTGCGGGTAATGATGCTCTTGGCGGTCTCGAAAATGACCTCGGTGCCCTGGGTCAACGGCGCTTCCTGGTACCAGCCATCGTCCTCGACCACCGAGCGGTGCGGGGCGAAGCGGTTATGCGGGTTGCTGGCCGTGCCACGTCCACGGATTGGAGGAGGTGAGTTCATGGGAAATGTCTCGATACTGTTTTTATATACAGTACACGACAATAGATCATGATGCCCACTCAACCCGACAACTGTCATTTCTGTCAGTAGACCCGATCACCCTGCAGGCATACCGTCGTTCGGGCAGTCATGCTCGGTTGCCGAGCTCTCGTAACTCCATTCACGAAACGAGGTGGAAGATGGCTAACTACGAAGTGCGTTTATCGGCCGAAGACCTTGAGAAAGATGAAAATCCGGAAGTGCTTGTCGAGTTTTATGAAAACAAAGACATCGCCTACGTCGCCTATGTGTCGTCTTCGAATAAAGATGGTGTCCTGGATACCGTCTCGGGCGATGTCGAGGTCGATGGCGTGCAAGGCCATACCCGGCAGGATGATGAAATCCTGATAGAACTGGCCTCGGCCTTTTTGAAAGTGCGCCCTTGATGCAGTTGCGATCCGGAGCCTTGCAAGGCCCCGGATCAACCGTTCAATCAGCTCGGATCGACCGGTTTTTTCAGCTTCGGGTTGGGGAAAAACTGCACGCCCTGAACCTTCGGATTGGCCGGCTTGACCGTCACCTTGTTGACCCGGGTGCCCAGTTCTTTAGGCACCGACAGCCCTTGCTCGTTGAGCGTGTCGCTGTAGCCGCAGTTCACGCATTCACGGTGTGGAACGCCGTCTTCGTTCCACATCTTCAGCTTGTCCGCTTCGCTGCACGCCGGGCACACGGCACCGGCGATGAAGCGTTTCGGGGTGATCACCGGGGTGTCGCTCATGCCGCTTCCTCACTCAGGCCGCTATGGCGCAAGAGTGCGTCAATCGACGGCTCGCGTCCGCGAAAATCGACGAACAGCACCAGCGGCGCCTGCGAACCGCCACGCGCCAGGATGGCTTCACGGAAGGCCCGGCCGGTCTCGGCATTGAGCACGCCGTCCTCTTCAAACTTCGAGAACGCATCGGCCGACAGCACTTCAGCCCACTTGTAGCTGTAGTAACCGGCCGCGTAGCCGCCAGCGAAGATGTGGGCAAAGCCATTGGCGAAGCGGTTGTAGGCGGGCGGGCGCATGACCGAGACTTCGTCGCGGATGCCTTCGATCACTTGCTGCACGCTGCGACCGTCACCGTGGGTGGCATGCAGCTCGAAGTCGAACAGCGAGAATTCCAGCTGACGAACCATCATCAGCCCGGACTGGAAGTTCTTCGCCGCCAGCATTTTCTCCAGCAGGTCCTGTGGCAGCGGCTCGCCGGTCTCGTAGTGACCGGAAATCAGCGCCAGGCCTTCAGGCTCCCAGCACCAGTTTTCCATGAACTGGCTCGGCAGCTCTACCGCATCCCAGGCCACGCCGTTGATGCCCGAGACACCGGCGTGTTCGATGCGGGTCAGCAAATGATGCAGGCCATGGCCGAACTCGTGGAACAGCGTGGTGACTTCATCGTGGGTCAGCAGCGCAGGCTTGCCGGGCGACGCCGGGGTGAAGTTGCACACCAGGTTGGCCACCGGGCTCTGCAACTGGCCGTCCAGGGTACGGCGACGGTCGCGGGCGCCGTCCATCCAGGCCCCGCCGCGCTTGTTGGCGCGGGCGTACAGGTCGAAATAGAAACGCCCGACGTGTTGGCCGTTTTCCTTGATCTCGAACAGGCGAACGTCCGGGTGCCAGGTATCAAAGCCGGTCAGCTCGGCAATCTCGATGCCGTACAGGCGCTGGACGATGGCGAACAGGCCGCTGAGCACCTTGTCGATCGGGAAGTACACACGCAGCACTTCCTGCGAAACGCTGTAGCGTTGCTCGCGCAGTTTCTCGCCGTAGTAACCACTGTCCCAGCTTTTCAGGTCCGGGCAGCCCTGCTCGGCGGCATAGGCCTTGAGCTGCTCAAGGTCTTGCGCGGCAAACGGCTTGCTGCGTTTGGCCAGGTCACGCAGGAAGCTGAGCACCTGGTCGCTGGACTCGGCCATCTTGGTCGCCAGGCTCAATTCGGCGAAGTTGGCGAAACCCAACAGACCGGCCAGTTCCTGACGCAGGTCGAGCAGTTGCTCCATCACCGGGCCATTGTCGTTCTGCCCGGCATTCGGACCCTGATCGGAGGCGCGGGTGCAGTAGGCGGTGTACAGCTCTTCGCGCAGGGCGCGGTCGTTGGCGTAGGTCATCACCGCGTAGTAGCTGGGGAATTCCAGGCTGATCAGATAGCCTTCCAGGTCTTTGGCCTTTGCCGCCGCCGCCATTTGCGCGATGGCCGATTCAGGCAGGCCGTCGAGCGCGGAGGCGTCGGTCACCAGCTTGGTCCAGGCCTGGGTGGCGTCGAGCAACTGGTTGGAGAACTGGCTGCCCAGCTCCGACAGTTTGCTTTGCACATCGGCATAGCGCTTTTGCTGCTCGGGCGGAAGATCGATGCCCGACAGGCGAAAATCGCGCAGTGCATTTTCCAGAATGGTTTTCTGGCCGATATCGAAATTCGCCGCTTCAGGGCTGGCGGCCAGCGCTTCATAGGCCTGGAACAGGGCGCGGTTCTGGCCCATTTCGGTAGAGTAGGCGCTCAATGCCGGCAGGCACGATTCATAGGCTTCGCGCAGTTCTGCGCTGTTGCACACCGAATTGAGGTGGCGCACCGGGCTCCAGGCAGCGCCCAGGCGGCTGTCGAGTTCATCGAGGGCCAGGATCAGGCCGGCCCAGTCGGGCTTGTCGCCTTGGCGGGCAAGAATATCGGCGATGGCAACGCGGTTCTCGGCGAGGATCTGCTCGATGGCCGGTTTCACATGTTCGGCACGGATCGCCGAGAAGGGCGGCAGGTCGTACGGTTGCACAAGAGGGTTGTTCGCGCTCACGTTTTGCACCTTGGCAGGAAGAAACACTGGGCCATCTTAATTACAATCACCGCCGTGCGCAGCACCGAAACCCTGATTACTGCTCTATCACCGGCAAAGAAGGAAGCTATCGTGGCCATTCGCAAGTTCCAGAACCATACGCCGATCCTTGGCGAACGTGCCTTTGTCGACCGCTCGGCGGTGGTGCTGGGTGATGTCCAGATCGGTGCCGACAGCTCGGTCTGGCCGCTGACCGTGATTCGCGGCGACATGCACCGCATCCGCATCGGCGCCCGCACCAGCGTGCAGGACGCCAGCGTGCTGCACATCACCCACGCAGGGCCTTTCAACCCGGACGGTTTCCCGCTGCTGATCGGCGATGAAGTCACCATCGGCCACCAGTGCATGCTGCATGGCTGCACGATCGGCAACCGCATTCTGGTCGGCATGGGCAGCACCGTGATGGACGGCGCGGTGGTTGAAGACAACGTGATTATCGGCGCCGGCAGCCTGGTGCCGCCGGGCAAGGTGCTGGAAAGCGGCTTTCTGTATGTCGGCCGCCCGGTGAAGCAGGTGCGGGCGTTGACCGAGAAAGAAATCGCGTTTTTCCCGTACAGCGCCGCCAATTACGTGAAGCTCAAGGACCAGCATCTGGCCGAGGGTTACGATCGGACCTGAAGTTTTTTCAGCTGAATACACTCGCTCATCAGGCAATCAATCAATGCATCAGCAAAACATTCTGTTCGACCTCGACGGCACGTTGACCGACCCGCGCCTGGGCATTACCCGTTCGATCCAGTTTGCCCTTGGCAAGCTGGGCATCGATGAGCCGGACCTTACAAAACTTGAGCACTTCATCGGCCCGCCGCTGTTGCAGGCGTTCATGAAGTTCTATGACATGGATGAGGCCCGGGCCTGGGAAGCGGTGGGCTTTTATCGTCAGCGCTTCAAGGTCACCGGCCTGTATGAGAACCAGGTCTTTGACGGCATCCCGCAATTGCTCGACACCCTGAGCGAGCAGGGTCGCACCTTGTATATCGCCACCTCCAAGCCGTGGGTCTTCGCCCGTGAAATCGCCCGGCATTTCGATTTTGCCCGCTATTTCAAGGTGATCTACGGCAGCGAACTGGACGGCGTGCGCACCGACAAGGTCGAGCTGATTACCCATTTGCTGGCCGAAGAAAAGCTTGATCCGCAGCAGACCTTGATGATCGGCGACCGCAAGCACGACTTGATCGGCGGGCGGCGTAACGGCTTGCAAGTGGCGGCG
This sequence comes from Pseudomonas sp. HP_08, assembly GCF_055284095.1. NCBI lineage: Bacteria > Pseudomonadati > Pseudomonadota > Gammaproteobacteria > Pseudomonadales > Pseudomonadaceae > Pseudomonas > Pseudomonas sp. HP_08. The sequence continues at coordinate 6,175 of NZ_JBTOQC010000028.1, forward strand.
GTTGAGTACGGGTTTGGCAGTTCGGATGAGCTGGATGCCGAGACGCCGGAGTACCGGTTTGCGACGGTGGCCGAGTTGCACAATGCATTTGCGGCCGTGTAACCCTCAGGGCATCAATGCTTGCAACGCCGTCTGGCGTTGAGGCGCGGGCAGTTTGCCCAGTTGCTCGACACGCTGGTAAAACCGTGGCCAGTCGCCGTTCACCTGTACAAACAGTGCGGCAAAGGCCGGTACCCATTGGTCATACAGCCCGAAGGGCAGCAGTTTGGCATTGTTCATCGGGGCGTTGATCCAGGCGTCGAAACGCTTGTCGCCGGGCCAGCGCTCATCGCGCAGCGTGCGGTAGTCGCGGCGCAGGCGTTCGAATTCGGCGGCTTTGCGTTCGCGCATCACCGGCGCCGCTAATGGCTGGGCATACAGTTCGCGCAAGCGCTGACGGGTGTCGAGTACCAGGGCGGTAAAGGCATCGCGCTGCGCGTTGCGGGTGTCGTCCTGCGCCGGCAGGCCACGCGCAATGCGCCATTGGCGGGCGCCTTGCTGCTCGACGAAACTGGCATAGGATTCATTGAATGCCGTGTCGTCCTGCACATAAAACCGCTGGTGCGCCAGCTCATGAAAGATCAGCGCCGCCAGGCGCTCATCGCCCCAGGCGAGCATGGTGTTGAGGATCGGGTCGTTGAACCAGCCCAGTGTCGAATAGGCTTCGATTCCGGCCAGGTACACGTCCTGGCCGGCCTGACGCTGCAACGCCGCCGCACCGCGTGCGCCGCCTGCGCTGTAGTAACCGCGATAGGCCACGCAGCCGGCAATCGGAAAACAGTGGGTCACCGGCTCCAGAGAGAACTCCTGGGTGGCAAACACGTTCCATACCACATAAGGCCTGCCGATATCGGCGTACATCCGGTAGCTTTTGTTGTCGGGCAAGTGCAACTGCTCGCTGGCGAAGCGCCGCGCCTGTTGCGCCTGGGCCAGATGCTGGCGCAGCACCGGGTCCCGCGACGGGTCGGCGACCACATCGGCCACCGGTTCACGGGCCTGCAACAGGTGCCATTGCCCCGCAGCCAGTTGTTGGTAGTAAGAAAGGCTGGAACAACCGCCAACCAGCAGCAACACCAGGATTGGCAAACCGCGCCACAGGCGTACAACATCGGGTGCTGACATAAATGGCCTTGAGAAATGAACATGGCATGTCCGGCAGGACATCGACACATGAGGCCATTATGATCGCGTCATGTTCATCAGGAGCCTGCCATGCGCTCGATAGTACCGATTCTCGCCCTCGGCATCCTGACCGGATGCGCCGGCCCCTTGCCCAGCCATGATCCGGGGCAGGCCTGGGTCGACCTCAATACCACGACCGGCAAGCTGGTGATGGCCGACAAGCTCGATGGCCAGCGTACTTACGACGGGCGTTATTTTCAGGTGACACCGGGCAAGCATGAGCTGCAGGTGCGCTTCGATTATGAATATCGGTCAGGCTCGGCGCTGGGCATGTTCAGTGACGATTACGCCGAGATCACCTGTTTTATCGAGGTCAATTACGACCACTTCAAGGCCGGTGAGCGTTATCGCCTGGAAGCTCGCACGTTTGCCAACGACATCGAGGTGCGATTGTTCGATGCGCAACGTCAGGTCGTTGCCCGCGAGGGCCACATCCAGTGCATCTGAGCAGCGATCACTTTCTTTCAACGATCAGTTTTTCAGCGATCGTTGTTCTGATAGATGATTTTTTTGGTGCCGTTCTCGCAGCTACCCACGACCATGTTCTGGTCACGAACTTCATCATTGGTGACGATTTCGAGGGTGTATGAGGTGACGTTGTTGGCCTGAATCCTGGCCTCGATTTCATCCTTGAGTTCATCGCAGGACTTGGGCGCCGCCAGGGCACCGGTGGCCAGCAAAGAGCAGGTCAGCGCGACAGTCAGACGTTTCATCTTTCGATTCCTTCGCCAAAACGACGATTAACCGGCAGGCGGCCCGGGCTTCAGGACGGGCCGCTACCGACACCCGTCAGAGCAGGGTGGCTTCCAGGGTGATATTGGCGTTAAGCACCTTGGACACCGGGCAGCCTTCTTTGGCCTTGGTGGTCAGCTCTTCGAATTTGGCGGCATCGATATTCGGTACCTTGGCCTTGAGGACCAGGTGAATATCGGTAATCGCAAAGCCGCCATCGACCTGATTGAGGGTGACCTGCGCCTGGGTATCGATGCTGTCGGCGGTAAAGCCTTCGCCACCGAGAATCATCGACAGGGCCATGGAGAAGCAGCCGGCATGCGCAGCGCCGATCAGCTCTTCAGGGTTGGTGCCCTTGCCGCCTTCGAAGCGGGCAGTGAAACCGTAGGGCGCTTCACGCAGCACGCCGGTTTCGGTAGAGATGTGGCCGACGCCTTTTTTCAGATCACCTTCCCAATGGGCGGATGCTTTCTTGACGATGCTCATGGTGTCTCCTTGTGAAAGGTCAGGATGTTTCGTGCAGTGACAAGGTTTCTGAGGATAGCCGGCTTATTAAAGTTCAACCGGCGATAAATCCGACCAATTAAGTAGGAAATTTCCTCGCGCGGCATTGAAAAGCGCCTCGGCCACCCTCATTCCTGTATTCATTACGGGCCTGCGCCCGTCCATTTCAAGGAGCTGCCCGGCCTATGAAACGCTTGTCCGATATCAAGATTTCCACCCTTGACCTGGTGCCCGTGCGCCAGGACAAAGGCCCCGCCGATGCCTTGCATCGCTCGCTGGACCTGGCCCGCCATGTCGAAAAACTCGGCTATAACCGCTTTTGGGTCGCCGAACACCACAACATGGATGGCATTGCCAGTTCGGCCACCTCGGTGCTGCTCGGTTATCTGGCCGGCGGCACTTCGACGATTCGCGTAGGGGCCGGCGGCATCATGCTGCCCAACCATGCGCCGCTGGTGATTGCCGAACAGTTCGGCACCCTGGCCAGCCTGTATCCGGGCCGTATCGACCTGGGCCTGGGCCGTGCGCCGGGTTCGGACCAGATGACCGCCCGCGCGCTGCGCCGCGAGCGTTCCGGCAGCGCCGATGACTTCCCGGACGACGTCGAGGAACTGGTGGCCTACCTGGGGCCGCGTACGCCTGAACAACGGGTGATCGCCGTACCGGGCTATGGCACCGAAGTGCCGATCTGGTTGCTGGGCTCAAGCCTGTTCAGCGCGCAACTGGCCGGCATGCGCGGTCTGCCATACGCCTTCGCCTCGCACTTTGCGCCGCGCTACATGCACGAGGCGATTCGCGTGTACCGCAACCACTTCAAGCCCTCGGCCGTGCTCGACAAACCGTATGTAATGCTGGGTGTGCCGCTGGTGGCGGCCGACACCGACGAGCAGGCCGACTACCTGGCGACCTCGGTGCAGCAGCGCATTCTGGCGCTGATGCGCGGCCACAGCCTGGTGCAACGCCCGCCGGTGCCGTCGATGGAAGGTTTGTGGTTGCCGCATGAACGTGAAGCGGTGGCGAGTTTCCTCGGCCTGGCCGTCGTGGGCGGCCCGGAGAAGGTCAAAGCCAAACTTGAAGTGCTGCTGGAGCAGACGGACGCCGATGAATTGATTTTCACCTGCGATCTGTATGAACACGCCGACCGGCTACGCTCGTTCGAGATCCTGGCGCAAGTCGCCAAGGACTGAACCACCGTAGGAGCGCGCTTGCCCGCGACCGGCTGCGTCAGCAGTCGTAAATTTTCAGCGTTTCATAAATCTCTGCGAGCGCTTCGCGCTCGGTCGCGGGCAAGCGCGCTCCTACTGGACATGTGCAAACACTGCCAAAGCGCCGTGTCACGATCAACCACGCGAATAAACGATTTCCTTGGTGTCGCCTTCGCAGCTGCCGACCACTCATTGATCTTCACCTGCGATCTATATGAACACGCCGACCGGCTAAGCTCGTTCAAGATCCTGGCACAAGTCGCAAAGGGCTGAACCATCGTAGGAGCGCGCTTGCCCGCGACCGAGTGCAAAGCGCTCGCAAAGATTTATGAAACGCTGAAAATTTACGGCTGCTGACGCAGCCGGTCGCGGGCAAGCGCGCTCCTACTGGACATGTGCAAACACTGCCAAAGCGCCGTGTCACGATCAACCACGCGAATAAACGATTTCCTTGGTGTCGCCTTCACAGCTGCCGACCACTTGATGGTTGGCAGTGCTGCCTTTCTCGACCACTTCCAGGGTGTAGGACGTAACGCCCTTGGCCTGAAGTTTGGCGTCGATTTCGGCTTTCAACTCTTCGCACGGCTTGCCTGCCGCCATGGCAGTGCCTGCCAGGCTCAACAACCCTACCGCCAGCATGAATCGCTTCATCGGTACATCTCCTTATCCGGTTGTACTACACGATACCCGCCTGCGGGCTTCACAGAGTATGGCAGTGAGCCAGTCTGAAGGTTCAGTCGCCGACTCACCCGGCCGTCATTCAATCATCAGCTTTTGGCAATGCGGAAACCGACCTTGATGGTCACTTGAAAGTGCGCCACTTTGCCGTCTTCGATATGGCCCCGGGTTTCAGTCACTTCGAACCATTCCAGATGAGTCAGGCTCTTGCTGGCTTCGGCGAGGGCGTTGTTGATCGCGTCTTCGATGGAGGTGGTCGACGAGCCGATCAGCTCGACTTTCTTGTACGTGCGATGGTCACTCATGGGCAGTTCTCCTTAAAGGTCGTTAACGAGCGTAGCAGTCGTGCCGCTCCCTGCATCTGTGTGGAAAAGCCGCGCAAAAGTTCAGCGCTGTGTAAATGTCACTGCACTTTCCGAAAACCCTGTAGTCGGAACCAACACACATCATTCATCACTGCAGGAGAAACACCATGGCTAGTTCGTCACTCCGTAAGGCTTCGCTGCAAAGCGTGGAAGCAGAGATCGAGAGCCTGCTCAAGTCGCTCGAAGGCTTGAAAAACGATGCTTCCGATGAGTCGAGCAAGACTCTCAAGAGCCTCAAGGCCAGCGCCGAACGCGCTCTGGGCCACTCGCGTGGTCTGATCAGCGACCTGGGCGAGGTTTACGAAGACGTCAAAGTCAAAACCAAGGAAAACGCGATCGCTACCCGCGACTACGCCCAGGATCATCCATGGACCACCGCCGGTGTTGCCGTCGGCGCCCTGGGCCTGCTGGCCGCTTACCTGCTGTTCAAACGCGGCGAGTAATCGGCGCGTTGTCTTCAATGCGTGCCTTTGAGCTCATTCTTGAGCCAGTGGGCCAACTGCCGGGCACGCCCGTCAGCAGCCCGCCTGGGCACCCATAGCGCCAGTTGCGCCGGGGTTTCGCTGAAACCCCACGGCGCAGCCAGGCGTCCGGCCCGCAGGTCATCGCTGACCAGGGGCTCGGGCGCAATGGCCACCCCAAGGCCGGCCACCGCCGCCTCCAGCAAATAATACAAATGCTCGAAACCTTGACCGTAGCGCAACGCCTGCGGGTCGATGCCGTGATGGCGCGCCCAGCTTGGCCAGGCCTGCGGGCGAGAAGTGGTGTGCAACAGGGTTTCATTCAGCAGCGCTTGCGCCGGCGCGTGGTGCAAGGCGTCGAAACGGGCGAAGTGCGGGCTGAGCACCGGGCCGATGCGCTCGCTGGCCAGCTCCAGCACCTGCATGTCGGCCGGCCACGGCGGCTCGGCAAACACCAATAACGCATCGAGCCCCGGACGCCGCGGGTCCAGATCGCCTTCGCCGGCAGACAAATGCAGGCGTAAATCCGGCAACTCAGCATTCAAGCGCCCCAGCCGTGGAATAAACCAGCGCGCCAGCAAGCTGCCCGAGCAGCCCAATACAAAGGGCGCCTCGCTACTGCCTTGGCTCAATTCGGCGCAAACGCCGCGCAACCGGTCGAAGGCTTCGCCGCTGACATCACGCAATCGACTGCCGGCATCTGTGAGTTTCAGGCCGCGCCCGTCCTTGCTGAACAGGCTGATGCCCAGATGCGCTTCCAGCGTCTTGAGCTGGCGGCTGACCGCACCATGCGTCACATGCAGCTGTTCGGCCGCCTGACTGACGCTGCCCAGCCGGGCAACGGCCTCAAAGGCACGCAATGCATTGAGGGGTGGCAGGTCGCGGCTCATTGGATGCCTCGCTATAAGTGTGAGTTTTTCTCACAGGTTGCGGCGATCTTATCGGTTTTCAGCGCGGCCCGCGCTGGGTAAAGTGGACCCATTGCCGAATCCGGCTCAACGCATTCTGAACCTGGAGCTTGTTCATGACCCAGACCAACTTTCGCAGCGGCCCTGACGCCAACGGCCTGTTCGGCTCGTTTGGTGGCCGTTATGTCGCCGAAACCCTGATGCCGCTGGTGCTGGACCTGAACCGCGAGTACGAAGCGGCCAAGAACGACCCCGAGTTTGCCGAGCAGCTGGCGTACTTCCAGCGCGACTATGTGGGCCGTCCTAACCCGCTGTACTACGCCGAGCGCCTGAGCGATGCCCTGGGCGGCGCGCGCGTGTACTTCAAGCGTGAAGAGCTGAACCACACCGGCGCGCACAAGATCAACAACTGCATCGGCCAGGTGCTGCTGGCCAAGCGCATGGGCAAAACCCGCCTGATCGCCGAAACCGGCGCTGGCATGCACGGCGTGGCCACCGCTACCGTGGCAGCCCGTTTCGGCATTCCGTGTGTGATTTACATGGGCGCCACCGACATCGAGCGCCAGCAGGCCAACGTCTTCCGCATGAAGCTGCTGGGCGCCGAAATCGTGCCCGTCACCTCCGGCACCGGCACCCTCAAGGACGCGATGAACGAGGCGCTGCGCGACTGGGTTACCAACGTCGACAACACCTTCTACCTGATCGGCACCGTTGCAGGTCCCCACCCGTATCCTGCGATGGTCCGCGACTTTCAGTCGATCATCGGCAAGGAAACCAAAGAACAGATGCACGAGAAGGAAGGCCGTCTGCCCGACAGCCTGGTGGCCTGCGTCGGCGGCGGTTCCAACGCCATGGGCCTGTTCCACCCGTTCCTCGATGACGCCAGCGTAGAGATCATCGGCGTCGAAGCCGGCGGCCACGGCGTAAACACCGACAAGCACGCGGCCAGCCTGAACGGCGGCGTGCCGGGCGTGCTGCACGGCAACCGCACCTACCTGCTGCAGGACGATGACGGCCAGATTACCGATGCGCATTCGATTTCCGCAGGCCTGGATTACCCCGGCATCGGCCCGGAGCACGCCTTCCTGCACGAAGTGAAGCGTGTCGAATACGTCAGCATCACCGACGATGAAGCCCTGGACGCCTTCCATAAATGCTGCCGCCTGGAAGGCATCATTCCGGCGCTGGAAACCGCTCACGCACTGGCTGAAGCCATTCGCCGGGCGCCGACCCTGAGCAAGGACCACCTGATGGTGGTGTGCTTCTCGGGCCGTGGCGACAAAGACATGCAAACCGTGATGAACCACATGGCCGCGACTGAAAAAACCCAGGAGAAGCTGGCATGAGCCGTCTTGAACACCGTTATGCCCAGCTCAAGGCCGAAGGCCGTGCCGCCCTGGTGACCTTCATCACGGCCGGTGATCCTGGCTACGACACCTCGCTGAAAGTGCTCAAGGGCCTGCCGGCCGCCGGCGCCGACGTCATCGAGCTGGGCATGCCGTTCACCGACCCGATGGCCGATGGCGTGGCGATCCAGCTGGCGACCCTGCGCGCCCTGGAAGCCGGTCAGACTTTGGCCAAGACGCTGCAGATGGTCCGTGAATTTCGCGTCGACGACAGCACCACGCCGATCGTGCTGATGGGTTACTACAACCCGATCCACCGTTTTGGCGTCGAGGCCTTCGTGGCCCAGGCCAAAGAGGCCGGCGTCGATGGCCTGATCATCGTCGACCTGCCGCCGGAGCACGATGCCGAGCTGGCCACGCCGGCCCAGGCCTCGGGCATCGACTTCATCCGCCTGACCACGCCGACCACCGACGATGCGCGCCTGCCGACGGTGCTGGAGCGCAGCTCCGGGTTTGTCTACTACGTGTCGGTGGCGGGTGTGACCGGTGCAGGTTCTGCCACCACCGAACATGTCACCCAGGCCATCGAGCGCCTGCGCCGGCATACCTCGCTGCCGATCAGCGTCGGCTTCGGCATCCGTACGCCCGAGCAGGCGGCAGCGATTGCCCGGCTGGCCGATGGCGTGGTGGTCGGCTCGGCACTGGTCGACCAGATCGCCAAGGCCCAGTCGCCGGAACAAGCAGTGGATGGCGTGTTGAGCCTGTGTGCCGCCTTGGCGGAAGGTGTGCGCAACGCGCGTCGGTAACGGCTTTGTAAGCCTGGGTAAAGTTCCTGATACAGAGGAATTCCGGGCCTTTTAGCCGCTCTATTAGCGCAAGACACAAAGGGTTCACGACTTGGGTCGTGAACCCTTTTTTATTGCTGCAGGCTAAGGAGCATCACCCATGAAACTGCCAAACCGCTTTATTGCAGGCCTCGGTATCCTGATGATCAGCGCCAGTCCGCTGTTGCAGGCCGCACCGCAGGACGGCCGTGGCGACCAGGGTCGCGACGAGCGTGGCGGTCATCAGCAACAAGGGCCTGGCCAGGACCGTAATAACAACAACCCCGGGCGCGGCCACGACAATGGTCCGGCCAAAGCCGCCCAGCACGACAACCGTGGTGGTAATCGTCCACCGCAGGATTTCGGCCCGGTGCGCCAGACCTTCCAGCAGCACCGCGACGTGATCGGCCGTGGCCAGCCGCTGCCGCCGGGCGTGCACATCGTCAAAGGCAAGCCACTGCCACGCGGTTATGGCAAACGCCTGGACAGCCGCGCCCTGCAACAACTGCCGCGCTACGACGGTTACGAATGGCGCCGCCTGGGCACCGACGTGGTACTGATCGCCGTGGGCAGCGGGATTGTGTATGCGATTCTGGACGGCGTCTTGAATTGATAAGGCAGTGATTATTGCCTGACACCGATCCCGTAGGAGCGAGCACCAGCTCGCGAATGCTGCCGACCAGACGCTAAAAACGCTTTGGATATTCCGGCCTCTTCGCGAGCTTGAGGGGGCGGCCATCCGCCTTGCTCCTACGGGCGTGGTGTTGGCTATTGGCTACGGATTCATTTTCATGTCCAGCGCCAGATCTCGTGCCGCCTTGGTCGCCAGCACGCCCATCAACTGGCTGAGTTCATCCTGACGCCCCACTGCGCCTGACGCCGCGCCGCCCATCATGACGCTGGGCACCGGCGCTTGCGCTGCGGCCTGGGCCCAGGCCTTGTTGATTTCGATCAGCGCATCGAGCTTCGATTGCAGGGCGCCGTCGGCCTTGATCGTGGCTTCGCGGGCATGGGCTTCGGCGTCGGCGCTGATGCGCGTGGCCTGGGCGGCGGTAGTCGCTTTATCCAGCAGCAGTTCGGCGGTCTGTTTTTCGATTTCAGCGCGGCTGCGCTCGCGTTCGGCATTGATGATCGCCAGTTGCTTCTCGGTTTCGGCCTGCGTCGTGCGGGCGATCTGGTCGCGCAAGGTTTCCTGGCGCTTGGCTTCGACCTCTTTCTCGCCTCGTGCGGTCACCAGACGCTTTTCTTCTTCCTCTTTCAGGCGGTTCTGGCGCGCCACCGCCAGCTCTGCCAGCGCCTGCTGTACCTTGACCATGCGCTGGCGGTACTGCGGATTCGGGTCGATATGAGTGATACGCGCCTCAACCACCTCGACGCCAAAGCGGCGGAACTGTTGCTGCTTGCGAATGGGCACATTCTTGTCGTCGACGACTTTTTCGGTGATGTACTGGCTGCCGGTGTTCTGGCCGAAACTGCCCTGTTCTGTACCCGCCTGAAGAACCGCCGTCTGGCTCGGTACGATGCCACGGGTAACACGAATTTCCCGGCGCTTGATGAGGTACAGACCGTCGTTGAGCTGATTTTCGAACTCGGCGGCAAACTCACTGCGCGCGCCGGCATAGTAGTCATCGGCGGTCATCAGCGAAGCGGTGGCCTGCAGGGTTTCCTTGATCGCCGGCAGCAAGGCGCTGCGGATGAAGTTGTCGGGGTTGCGATATTCCTGCGCGATGGTCAGGAAGGCATCCCCCGTCGGCAGACGAAAACGGGCAGAGGATTCGACCTTGGCGTCGACATTGCCCAGAAACACGATAGGAAAGGTTTCGATGGTAGCCCCCAACGCATCGTTCTCGGGGTTGTCGTCCTTTTTGTCGAGCGCCAGCACCGACTGGACGCTGATGGCTTTTTTCCAGACCGTCGCCCTGCCAAACCATTTGGTCGCGTAACCGACATCGTCGATGACTTTTTCATCGCCGAAAATCGTCCGCACATGGGTGGCGAAGCCAGCTTCGTTATAAAAAAACATGCTGTTGAAAATAAAGGGGGAAGCGACCAGCAGGCTCAGGGGCAGTAATAGCGTTTTCAGATGCTTGCTGTTTGGGGTCCAGCTAATTGCCTTTGGCGTCTGCATTTCAATGTCCTTGCGCGAGAAGGACGCAGTCTTGCACTGGCACAGGAATGCTTCTGTCGGATGGGTCTGAGAAGCGTGTAGGCATGAGGCACGCGCGACAGCGACGGTCAGCGCCCGGACGCTCGTGCGCTGGGAGGGCTGACGTATCGATGGGCGTAACGGACGATCAACGCCGCCCAAACACCTCAAGACTCAACGGCCGTACCGCGCCCATCCAGATGGCGTGGGCGGTATGGTCGGCCAGTTCGTCGCCGGTCAGCGGGTGCAGAAACACCACGAAGTCCTCGCGATTGAGCGCCAGCCACAGCACCACATCGGCAAACTGCTCGTGGCCGAACGCCAACTGGCAGCTCCAGTCCGGGTGCGGGCCGACCAGGCCCTGGTGTACGCGGCCCATCTGGATGTCGAACTTCGCGGTGGCCGCTTCGCACAAGGCGCGGGCCCGGTCGATGCTGTGTTCATTGAAATAGACATGGGCGTGGTAGCCCTGGATGTTCGGCATTACGGATACTCCCTGTGACCAGAATGGGCACCTGTTATGCCACGCCAGCGCCTCAGACTGCAATCGACGGCAAGGCTGTTCCAGGCAGTGTCTGGCTGCTTTGTGCCTGTTCACTGATCAGCCAGTCGACGAACTGCGCAATCAACTGCAAGCGGCGTTTTCGCTGCGGCAGCACCACGTAATACCCCGAGGTCGACACCGCGCAGGCTTCGATGGGCCGGCACAGCAGGCCTTGCTCCAGTAAATCATCGACCAGATGCCGCCAGCCGATGGCCACGCCCTGGCCGCCAATCGCCGCCTGGATCAGCAAGGTGTAGTTATCGAAGCGCAACTGACCAGGTACCGGCGCTTGCTGAATGCGCAGTGCGCGAAACACGCCGGCCCAGTCGAACCACTGGTGGCTGCCCTCGCTGCGCAGGTGCAGCAGCGGCAGCTCGTTCAGCGCCTCCAGCGGCAAGGGCCGGGCGCGGCCGGCGAGCAGTTGCGGGCTGCACACCGGGAACACCTCTTCGCTGAACAGCCAGCGGCTTTCACCCTGGCGAAAACGCCCGTCACCGAACAGCACCGCCACGTCGACATCGCTGCGCAGCATGCTGTGGTTGCGCTCGCTGGTCACCAGGCTGACATCGATCTGCGGATGGCTGGCATGAAAGCGGTGCAGGCGCGGCATCAGCCAGTAGGCGGCAAAGGCAAAGTCGGTGGCCACCTGCAACACCTCGTGCTGGTGCTGGCCGGTGATGGTTTCCAGCCCCAGCTCAATCGATTGCAAGCCGGCCTGCACGTGCTCCAGCAACACGTCACCGGCCTCGGTCAGGGCGATGCCGCGATAGACCCGGTCGAACAGGCGCGTGGCCAGTTGTTCTTCCAGGCGCTTGATCTGCTGGCTGATCGCCGGCTGCGTGGTGCCCAGCTCGCTGGCGGCAGCAGTAAAACTGCGCAAGCGGGCGGCGGCCTCGAAGGCACGCAGCAGGTCCAGCGACAGGTTGCCAAGACTCTCAAACATAAGCTGTACTTATCCTAGCCATTGCAGTTCATGGGCTTTACCGGCAAAGCCTCGGTCTTCATCCTCGAATGCAGCACTTTCGCATAAACCCTCGCAATGGGATGCAGGATCGATGAAGCGTAAAAACATTTTGTTCATCATGGCCGACCAGATGGCCGCGCCGATCCTGCCGATCTATGCTTCTTCGCCGATCAAGTTGCCCCACCTCAGCCGCCTGGCCGCTGAGGGCGTGGTGTTCGACGCCGCCTATTGCAACAGCCCGTTGTGCGCGCCGTCGCGCTTTACCCTGGTCAGCGGCCAGTTGCCGAGCAAGATCGGCGCCTACGACAACGCGGCGGATTTTCCTGCCGACATTCCGACCTACGCCCATTACCTGCGCAGCCTGGGCTACCGCACGGCGCTGTCGGGCAAGATGCATTTTTGCGGCCCCGACCAGTTGCACGGTTATGAAGAGCGCCTGACCAGCGACATTTACCCTGCCGACTACGGCTGGGCAGTGAACTGGGACGAGCCGGATGTGCGCCCCAGCTGGTACCACAACATGTCATCGGTGCTGCAAGCGGGACCGTGCGTGCGCACCAACCAGCTCGATTTCGATGAAGAAGTGGTGTTCAAGGCGCAGCAGTACCTGTACGACCATGTGCGCCAGGACGGCGATGCGCCGTTCTGCCTGACGGTGTCGATGACCCACCCGCACGACCCGTACACCATTCCCAAGCCGTTCTGGGACCTGTACCGCGACGACGAGATTCCGATGCCGGTGGCGCATGCCGACCAGGACGCGCTGGACCCGCATTCGCAGCGCCTGCTCAAGGTCTACGACCTGTGGGACAAGCCGCTGCCCGAAGACAAGATTCGTGATGCGCGGCGCGCCTACTTCGGTGCGTGCAGCTACATTGATCACAACATCGGCAAACTGCTGCAGACCCTGGAGGAGATTGGCCTGGCCGACGACACGATCATTGTCTTCTCCGGCGACCACGGCGACATGCTTGGCGAACGTGGCCTCTGGTACAAGATGCACTGGTTCGAAATGGCCGCCCGCGTGCCGCTGGTGATTCATGCGCCGGGGCAGTTCGGCGCCAGCCGGGTCAGCGCGGCGGTGTCCACCGCCGACCTGTTGCCGACCCTGGTCGAACTGGCCGGCGGCGTCACCGACGCAGGCCTGGCACTGGACGGCCGCTCGCTGGTGCCGCACCTGCGTGGCGAAGGCGGGCATGACGAGGTGTTCGGCGAGTACATGGCCGAAGGCACCACCAGCCCGCTGATGATGATCCGGCGCGGCGGCTATAAATTTATCTATTCGGAGCAGGACCCGTGCCTGTTGTTCGATGTGCACAACGACCCGCAAGAGCGTGAAGACCTCAGCCAGTCGCCCGAGTATCAAACACTGTTCGCGCAGTTTCTGAGCGAGGCACGGCAAAAATGGGATATGCCCGCCATTCATCAACAGGTGCTCGCCAGCCAGCGCCGCCGCCGTCTGGTGGCCAAGGCACTGGCCACCGGCAAACTCAAGAGCTGGGATCACCAGCCGCTGGTCGACGCCAGCCAGCAGTACATGCGCAACCACATCGACCTCGACGATCTGGAGCGCCGCGCACGTTTTCCGCAACCTTGAACCCTGCCAAACCAAAAAACCAACAAAGGGCATCTCGATGAAGAAGTTATCCGCAGTGCTGGTGGCTGGCGTCATGACCCTGACGGGCCTGACCGTGCAGGCCGCCGAGCAGAGTTGCAAGACGGTGAAAATGGCCGACCCGGGCTGGAGCGATATTGGCGCGACCAATGCCATCGCCGGCCTGTTGCTCGAAGGGCTGGGCTACACGCCCAAGGTCGATACCCTGGCGGTGCCGATCACCTACGGCGGGCTCAAGGACGGACAGCTGGACGTGTTTCTGGGCAACTGGATGCCGGCCCAGCAGGGCTTTCATGACAAGTTCATTGCCAGCGGCGATGTCACGCAGTTGAGCAAGAACCTGGAAGGCACCGAGTTCACCCTCGCCGTGCCCGATTACGTGTGGGAGGCCGGTGTACACGATTTTGCCGACCTGCAAAAATTCGCCGACAAGTTCAGCAACAAGATCTACGGCATCGGTGCCGGCGCGCCGGCCAACCTGTCGCTGGCGGAAATCATCAAGAACAACGAATTCAATCTCGGCAAGTGGAAGCTGGTCGAGTCCAGCGAACAGGCGATGCTGGCCGAGGTTAACCGCAACGTGAAGCGCAAGGCGTTTGTGGTCTTCCTCGGCTGGACACCGCACCCGATGAACGTGCAGGTCAAAGGCATGCGCTACCTTAAAGGCGGCGAGAAATACTTTGGCGACACCGGCGCGGTCTATACCGTAACCCGCAAAGGCTATGCCGACGCTTGCCCGAACGCGGCGCGCTTGCTGAGCAACCTGAAATTCACCCTCGACATGGAAAACAGCATCATGGCCGAGGTGGCGAACAACAAGGTCAGCAACCAGCAAGCGGCCAAGGCGTGGATAAAAGCCAACCCGGCGGTGCTGGAGCAGTGGCTGGACGGGGTGAAGACCATCGATGACAAGGACGGCCTGGCGGCGGTCAAAACCGCGTTGTAAATCAGGCCCCGTAGCAACTGTGTTCTCAAACCAAATGCGCCGCAGCCTTCAAGGCTTCGCGAGCACGACACAAATGGGTAGGAGTGAGCGTAGCTCGCGAAAGGGCCCGTGAAATCAGCACATTTGGGGTGAATGTACCTTCGCATTCGCGAGCTGGCGCTCGCTCCCACGGATTTTGGGCAGGCCTTGATACTGAGCACGACACACATTACGTAGGAGTGAGCGCAGCTC
>NZ_JBTOQC010000029.1:0-10869 GCF_055284095.1 Pseudomonas sp. HP_08
CCCACCCCCGCCCCCCACCCTACCATCCCCCCCGGCGGACCCGCCGGCGCGCCCGCCCCCCCCCCCCCCCCCCCCCCCCCCCCCCTCCTACGGGGGAGGCTGTGTTGTTTATTTATCCAACGAGGAATTTTCCATGACTCATTCATGGCGCACGCCTGCGCTTCGCGAACGGCATCTGGCCCTGGGCTCGAACCTGGAAGACTGGAACGGCATGCCCACCGCCTGGACCTACGCCACCGATCTGGCCGACCACCACGAGGCCATTCGCACCCGTGCCGGCTTGATGGACGTCTCGGGCCTGAAAAAGGTGCATTACGTCGGCCCGCACGCCGAAAGCCTGTTGCAGCAGGCCACCACCCGCGACATCGCCAAGCTGTATCCGGGTAAATCGGTGTACGCCTGCATGCTCGACGAAGACGGCAATTTCGCCGACGACTGCATCGTCTATCGCACCGGCCCCAATGCTTTCATGGTGGTACACGGCGCCGGCAGCGGTCATGAGCTGCTGGTGCGCTCGGCGCAAGGCCGCCAGGTCGCGGTGCTGTTCGACGACGATCTGCACGACCTGTCGCTGCAAGGTCCGAAAGCCGTGGATTTTCTCGCCGAACACGTGCCGGGCATCCGTGACCTGCCGTACTTCCATCACCTGCAAACCCGCTTGTTCGACCGCCCGGTGATGATTTCGCGCACCGGCTACACCGGTGAGCGCGGCTACGAGATCTTCTGCAAGGCCAGCGATGCGGCATTGATCTGGGACGGCATTCTGGAGAAGGGCCGCGACCTGGGAATCATCCCCTGTGCGTTTACCGCGCTGGACTGGCTGCGGGTCGAAAGCTCGCTGCTGTTTTTCCCCTACGACAACTCGCAGATGTACCCCTTCGCCGACCAGAAGGCCGGCGACAGCCTGTGGGAACTGGGCCTGGATTTCACCGTGTCGCCCGGCAAGCAGGGGTTTCGTGGCGCGGAGGAGCATTACCGGCGCCAGGGCCAGGAGCGCTTCAAAATTTTCGGTGTGCTGCTCGACGGCGAGACCGCGGCCCAGGCCGGCGACACGCTGTGGTTCGAAGGCCGCCAGGTCGGCTTGATCACCTGCGGCATGTTCTCGCGGCTGACCGGCAAATCCATGGCCATCGCCCGGGTCGAGCCGTCGATTGCCGAGCAGGGCGTGGCGCTTGAAGTGCGCGGCAGCCTGAACGCCTCTGCGATCAGCCACAGCCTGCCGTTCGATGACCCGGAAAAGAAAAAGCGTACGGCCAAAGGCTGATCCGCTTCACGACTTGCCAGCAACAATAGAGACCATGCCATGACCACCCCGCACTACATTCTCAACGTCAGTTGCCCGGCGACCTCGGGCATTGTCAGCGCCGTGACCACCTACCTGGCCGATCGCGACTGTTACCTGAGCGAGCTGGCGCAGTTCGACGACGAGCACACCGGGCGCTTTTTCATGCGTGCGGTGTTCCGCTTCAATGCCGGCGCCACTGACGATATCGAGGCGTTGCGTCAGGGCTTCGACGATGTCGCGGTGCCCTTCGGCATGCAGTGGGCGCTGCACGCCGGCGACAAGCCGCTGAAAGTGCTGTTGATGGTCAGCAAGTTCGACCATTGCCTGACCGACCTGCTGTATCGCCATCACAAGGGCGAGCTGAGCATGCACATCACCGCCATCGTCTCCAACCATCTGGACCTGCGGCCGATGGCCGAGCGCGAGGGCATCCGCTTCGTTTACCTGCCGGTCACGCCGGACACCAAGGCGGCGCAGGAAGCCGAGCTGATGAGCATCGTCGAGCAGACCGGCACCGACCTGGTGGTGCTGGCGCGCTACATGCAGATTCTGTCCGATGACCTGTGCCACAAGCTCGCCGGGCGCGCGATCAATATCCATCACTCGTTCCTGCCCGGCTTCAAGGGTGCAAGGCCCTATCACCAGGCCTATGCGCGCGGCGTCAAACTGATCGGCGCCACCGCGCATTACGTCACCGGCGATCTGGACGAAGGGCCGATCATCGAGCAGCAAGTGCAACGGGTCGAGCATGACCATGGTCCCGACGATCTGGTCGCCATCGGCCGCGACACCGAAACCGTGGCGCTGTCGCGGGCGCTCAAGTACCACCTGGAACACCGGGTGTTCATCAACCACGACAAGACGGTGATCTTCCGATGAGCGCCCGGCTGATCGATGGCAAGGCGGCGTCACTGCGGTTGCTGGCCGAGGTGAGCCTCGATGCCGCGCAACTCAGGGCACAAGGCATCGAGCCTGCGCTGGCGGTGGTGCTGGTCGGCGCAGACCCGGCCAGCCAGGTCTATGTGCGCAACAAGACCCTGCGCGCCGGCGAGTGCGGCATTCGCTCGCTGGAGCACCGCTTGCCGGCCCAGACCACCGAGGCGGATGTACTGGGGCTGATCGCACAGCTGAATGCCGACCCGGCGGTGCACGGCATTCTGGTGCAACTGCCGTTGCCGGCGCAGATCGACGAGCAGCGGGTGATCCAGGCCATTGCGCCGCACAAGGACGTCGATGGCTTTCATGCCGAAAACGTCGGCGGCCTCAGCCAGGGCCGACGGGTGCTCACACCTTGCACGCCGGCCGGGGTCATGCGCCTGTTGCAGGACACCTGTGGCGATTTGCGCGGCAAGCACGCGGTGGTCATCGGCCGCTCCAATATCGTCGGTAAACCGATGGCCGCCTTGCTGCTGCAAGCCGACTGTTCGGTGACCGTGGTGCACTCGCGAAGCGCCAATGCCGCGCAGCTTTGCCAACAGGCCGACATCGTCGTCGCGGCGGTCGGCCGGCCGTTGCTGATCGACGCGCAGTGGCTCAAGCCGGGTGCGGTGGTCATCGATGTCGGCATCAACCGCATCGAACAGCAGGGCCAGTCGCGGCTGGTCGGCGATGTCGACTTTGCCGCCGCACTGCCCATCGCTTCGGCCATCACCCCGGTGCCCGGCGGCGTCGGCCCGATGACCATTGCCTGCCTGATGCACAACACCCTTGTCGCCACCCGCTTGCAATGCCTGTGAGGCATCGAGCGTTTGTCATTGCGGAGAATCGAAGATGAAAAAGCGAGTCGCCATTATCGGTGCCGGCCCTTGCGGCCTGGCGCAACTGCGGGCCTTTCAGTCGGCAGGCGAAGCGGGTGCGGACATCCCCGAACTGGTCTGTTTCGAGAAACAGGCCGACTGGGGCGGCATGTGGAATTACACCTGGCGCACTGGTCTTGACGAACACGGCGAGCCGGTCCACGGCAGCATGTACCGCTACCTGTGGTCGAACGGTCCGAAAGAGTGCCTGGAGTTTGCCGACTACAGTTTCGACGAACACTTTGGCCGCCCGATCGGCTCTTATCCGCCGCGCGAAGTGCTGTGGGATTACATCAAGGGCCGGGTCGAAAAAGCCGGGGTACGCGACTACATCCGCTTCAACACCGTGGTGCGCAGCGTGACCTTTGATGAGGCGCACGAGCAGTTCACGGTCACGCTTCATGACCACGCCAAGGATGTGACTTACAGCGAGATCTTTGACCATGTGGTGGTCGCCAGCGGGCATTTCTCCACGCCCAACGTGCCGCACTTTCCGGGCTTCGAGACCTTCGCCGGGCGCGTGCTGCATGCCCACGATTTTCGCGATGCGCTGGAGTTCAAGGACAAGGATGTGTTGATCGTCGGCGGCAGTTACTCGGCCGAAGACATCGGTTCGCAATGCTACAAATACGGCGCGCGGACCATCACCAGCAGTTACCGCAGTGCGCCGATGGGCTATCAGTGGCCGGCCAACTGGGAAGAAAAACCGCTGCTGACTCACGTGCAGGGCAACCGCGCGTTCTTCATCGACGGCACCAGCAAGGCAGTCGACGCAGTGATTCTGTGCACCGGCTACAAGCACCACTTTGCCTTTTTGCCGGAAGAACTGCGCCTCAAGACCGGCAACCGCTTGTGGCCGTTGAACCTGTACAAGGGCGTGTTCTGGGAAAACAACCCACGCCTGATTTACCTGGGCATGCAGGACCAGTGGTACAGCTTCAACATGTTCGACGCCCAGGCCTGGTACGCCCGCGACGTGATTCTGGGGCGCATCGACCTACCGGACAAGGCGCGCATGCGTGCCGAAAACCTGGCCTGGCGCCAGGAAGAGGAAACCCTCGAAACCGCGCAGCAGATGTTCGAGTTTCAGGGCGAATACATCCGCCAGCTGATCGAAGCCACCGACTACCCAAGCTTCGATATCTCGCAGGTGAACCAGACCTTCCTGCAATGGAAGAAGGACAAGTACGAAGACATCATGGGGTATCGCAACAACTGCTATCGCTCGCTGATCACCGGCACGCTGGCCACCGTCCACCACACCCCGTGGCTCGATGCCCTGGACGATTCGCTCAAGGCCTACCTGGGCAACGACGGCTTCGACCGCCTGAAATCCACCGGCTGATCTGCCCCCCCCGTAGGAGCGCGCTTGCCCGCGACCGGCTGCGTTAGCAGTCGTAAATTTTCAGCGTTTCGCAGAATTTACAGTCGTAAATTTTCAGCGTTTCCGAGATTTTGCGAGCGCTAGCGCACTCGGTCGCGGGCCAGCGCGCTCCTACGGGATGTGTGTCAGTCGCTTGAAAGCGGTGTGCCTGTCATTTGTTTGCTATGAGGTTGCTCATGAATCTTCCTGTCACCAGCCGGCCTCTGGAGCCGGCCTTGTTTGCCCGTACCCCGGGTTACGAACGGCACCGGGTCGCGCCGGGCGGGCTGACGGTGGTCGCCTTGCAGGCCGGCGACCGCTTGCAGGTCATCGACCTGGAAGGCGACCAACCTGCGCAGTTGCTGGCCTTTCTGAGCGACGGTCGCGAGGCGCTTTCAGCGCTGGGTTTGCACAGCACACCCGGTGCGCGCTTTATCGGCCAGCGACTGAACGAGCGCACCCTTGAATCACAACACGTCGCCGCCGGCCTGACCCGGCGCGGTGTGGATTGCCGCCACCTTGGGGAGGCGTGCAGCCTCTGGCCGGCCGCGACGCCGGCAGGCTTCAGCCGCTCGATGAGCGCCAGCGCCGAGGTGCTGGTGGTGGTCGCCGCACCCGGCGGGCGCACGGCGGTGGACGGGCAGGGCAGGGCCAGCGAACTGCGCCTGGTCATCGAACGCGCCAACCCGACGGCGTTGTGGGTGCCACCGCTGCCGGCACCGCTGGGCGAGGTCATCGACGAATTCACCATTACCCCCGGTACCGCACGCGATTATCACGTGGGTGCGGGCCAGTTCATTCAGGTGATCGATGTCGCCGGGCGCCAGTGCTCGGACTTTGTCGCCTTTGACCGGCGCGGGCTGGATGACGGGCGTGAGATCGATCTGGACCCCACCGTCACCCGCACCCTCAACGGCAGCGCCTATCCGGGGCCGGGACTGTTCAGCCGCTTCTACGACCGCAACCTGCAACCGATGCTCGAAGTGGTGCGCGACACGGTCGGCCGCCACGACACCTTCGCCCTGGCCTGCACCGCACGCTATTACGAGTCGCAAGGCTATTTCGGCCACGACAATTGCAGCGACAACATCAGCCGCGTCCTGGCGGCGCACGGTGTGCAGGGGCGGGCGGGATGGCCGGCGATCAATTTCTTCTTCAACACCGGCATCGATGCCCATCAACACCTGACCCTCGACGAGCCGTGGTCGCGTCCCGGCGATTATGTGTTGCTCAAGGCGATGACCGACCTGGTGTGCGCCAGCAGCAGTTGCCCGGACGATATCGACCCGGCCAATGGCTGGCAGCCCACCGACATTCATATTCGCGTTTATTCCGAAAAGGAGCGCTTCAGTATCGCCATGAGCACACGACAGACCGCCGACGCCGACCCGGTGCTGACCCGCGAAAGCGGTTTTCATCCGGGCACTTCAAGCCTGACCCGGCAGTTCACCGACTACCGCGGTTTCTGGACCCCGACCCGCTTCGATGGCTACGGCGCCCTTGAGGAATATCACGGCTGCCGCGAACGGGTGGCGGTGATGGACCTGTCGGCCCTGCGCAAGTTCGAGGTGCTGGGCCCCGATGCCGAAGCCTTGCTCGACTACTGCCTGACCCGCGATGTGCGCAAGCTCGCCATCGGCCAGGTGGTCTATTCGGCCATGTGCTACGAGCACGGCGGCATGCTCGACGACGGCACCTTGCTGCGCCTGGGCCAGGATGCGTTTCGCTGGATCGGCGGCGAGGATCACGCCGGCGTATGGCTGCGCGAGCAGGCCCAAAAACTCGGCATGAAGGTATGGATCAAGAACGCCTCGGAACAGATCAGCAACATCGCTGTGCAGGGCCCGCTAAGCCGCGAACTGCTCAGGCAGATGATCTGGACACCGGGCACCCAGCCGGCGCTGGCAGAGCTTGGCTGGTTCCGCTTTCTGACCGGGCGCCTGGACGACCATAACGGCCCGGCGCTGATGGTGTCGCGCACCGGCTACACCGGCGAGCTGGGCTTTGAAGTCTGGTGCCATCCCGATGACGCGATGCAGGTCTGGGAACGGCTCTGGGCGCTCGGCAAACCACTGGGGCTGGTGCCGTTGGGGCTTGAAGCGCTGGACATGCTGCGCATCGAAGCCGGGCTGGTGTTTGCCGGTTACGAGTTCGACGACCAGACCGACCCGTTCGAAGCCGGCATCGGCTTTTGCGTGCCCCTGAAGAGCAAAACCGCCGACTTCATCGGCCGCGAGGCGCTGCTGCGGCGCACCGCCCAGCCCCGGCACAAACTGGTCGGGCTGCTGCTGGAGGGCAACGAAGTCGCAGCGCACGGCGATTGCGTGCGCGTCGGCCGTGCCCAGGTCGGGGTCATCACCAGCGCCACCCGCTCGGCGGTGCTGGGAAGCAACATCGCCCTGTGCCGGCTGGATATCGCCTATTGCGAGCCTGGCACGCTGCTTGAAATCGGCAAGCTCGACGGCCAGCAAAAACGCATTCGCGCGCAGGTGGCGACCAGCACCGTGGCCTATGACCCGGACAAAAGCCGGGTTCGCAGCTGATCCATTGGCTTCACCCAGGCGCCCTGTACGACGGCATACGTCTTGCACGGCGCCTTTTGTCATTTCGTTTGCCTGAAGGGAGATTGGCCGATGTGGTTTAAAAACGCTTCTCGTAACCTGGCCAATGACCTTGGCCTGTGGCTGGACCGGTTGCTGGACGAGCAGGGCAGCCCCGTTCCTGCGTCTGCACCACTGCGTGATCATCCGCGCTTGCAAGGCAATCTGCAGCGCCTGCACCAGCGCTGGGGCGAGCTGCAAAGCATCCGCCAGGAAGCGCAACAGCGACCGGCGCCACCCTGCACCGATCAGCAGTACGCCGAGCTGCAACGCCTTGTGGCGCAAGGTCTGGCACGGATTGCCGAGCTGGAGGCGCAGCAGCACAGCGATCAGGCGCGGCTGGCGCAAATGAGCGCAGAGCAAGCGGGCTGGGAGCAAGAGCGGCAGGTCTGGGACGTGATTCGTAGCAGCCTGACCGAGGGCTGTTGGTCGATGAACGTGGTGGACGGCAATCCCGATCACCCACACAACGTGATTCGCTGGTCGGAGCAGTTTCGCCAGTTGATCGGCCACGACGCCCAGTCGTTTCCCGATGGCTGGGACAGCTACTTTGCGGTGGTCAACAGCGATGACCTCAAACAGGTCATGCAAGCGTTCGACAGCTCGATGAAAGAGCCCGGCGGCGATGGTGGCTATGTCGTGGAGTACCGCATGCGCCACAAGACCCGTGGCGAACTGTGGTTCCGTGAGCGCGGCCGCAGCCTGCGCGACAGCCATGGCCGGCTGCTGCATGTCGCCGGCGCGGTGCGTGAGATCACTGATGAAAAGACCGCGGCCAACCTGCATGAACGCGAGCAGGCCGGTATCCAGGCCACCTACGAAAACATCGCGCGCATTGCGGCGGTGATTCGTGGCATCGCCGAGCAGACCAACCTGCTGGCGCTCAACGCCGCGATTGAAGCGGCGCGGGCCGGCGAACAGGGCAGAGGGTTTGCCGTGGTCGCCGACGAAGTGCGCAACCTGGCCCAGCGCACGCAAGAGTCGGTGCAGCAGATCCAGTCCATGTTGCAGCAGCGCTGAATCAGGCGGCGGTCGGGCTGAACAGTTTCAGCCCGACGATGCCGCCGACAATCATCAGCAGACACACCCCGCGCAACACATTCAGCGGCTCGCCCAGCACCACGGTGGCGTAGATCACCGTCCCGATCACGCCGATCCCGACCCACACCGCATACGCCAGGCCCAGCGGCAATTCACGCACTGCAAGGCTCAGCAGGTAAATACTCAACGCCAGGAACACTGCGCAATACAGGCTCGGCCACAACCGGGTAAAGCCCTGCGTGCGCGGAATCACCGAGGCATAAAACACCTCGCACAACCCCGCGAGCACCAGCCACCACCATCCGTTCAATCCTGCCATTGTTCCCTGTCCTTGCAATCCATTCCCCGGCTGCACCCCCCGTAGGAGCGCGCTCTGCCCGCGACCGAGTGCGCAGCGCTCGCAAATTCTATGAAACGCTGAAAATTTACGACTGCTAACGCAGCCGGTCGCGGTGGTCCGGCATTCCGGCAGAGCGCGCTCCTACATTTCAATTGGAGTACTTGTAGCCAACCTCGCCATGCGCGGCCAGGTCCAGGCCATCCACTTCGGCGTCCTCATCGACACGCAAGCCGCCGCACAGTATGGCCGCGAGCTTGAACGCCACCAGGCTGCTCAGCGCCGAGAACACAATGCTGAACAGCAGCGCGCCGCCATTGACCATCAACTGGCTGACAAGATCGCGGCCTTCGGCAAAGCCTTGGCCGCCCAGCGCCGTCATGGCAAACACTGGCGTCAGCAGCCCGCCCAGAATGCCGGCGACACCGTGTACGCCAAACACATCGAAGGCATCGTCCAGGCCCAGCATCGGCTTGAGTTTTTCCACCGACCAGACGCACAGGGGACCGGCGATAAAGCCCAGCACGATGGCGCCCATCGGCCCGACAAAGCCGCACGCCGGGGTGATCGCCACCAGGCCTGCGATAGAGCCCGACACCGCCCCGAACAGGCTCGGCCGGCCACGGTGTTTCCATTCCACCAGCATCCAGCCCAGCGCACCGGCGCAGCTGGCCAGCATGGTGTTGACCATCACCAGCATGGCAAAGCCGTTGACGGCCAGCACACAGCCGCCGCAGAAACCCAGCCAGCCGACCCACAGCAGCGAGCCGCCGGTCATGGTCATGGTCATGTTGTGCGGCGCCAGCTGCGAGGTGCCGAAACCACGACGCCGACCGATCAGCCAGGCACCGACCAACGAGGCAATCCCGACATTGAGGTGCACCACGTTGCCGCCGGCAAAGTCCTGCACGCCCAGGTTGAACACCCAGCCGCCGCCCCAGGCCATGTGCGCCATGGGGATATAGTTGAGGGTGATCCAAAGCGCCATGAACACCATGACCGCCGAGAACTTCATGCGCTCGGCAAACGCGCCGACGATGATGGCCGGCGTAATCGCCGCAAACAGCAGCATGAACAAGAAGTACAAATACTCAGGGATGGTGCCCACCACCGTGGTAATGGTCACGCCCTGCAGGAACAACTTGTCCAGGTTGCCGATGACCGCATTCATCGAACCGCCGTCGCCAAATACCAGGCTGTAGCCGTACACGGCAAAAATGATCGACATCAATGCCGCCGTGCAAAACACCTGCATCATCACCGAGAGCACATTCTTGGTTCTGGCCATGCCGCCGTAAAACAGCGCAAGGCCGGGTAATGTCATCAACAACACAATCAGCGAACACAACGCCACAAAGGCGGTGTCGCCAGAGTTGATCACCGGAGCAGCTTCATCGGCATACCCTGAAGAGCAAGCCATAACAAGAGAGAGGCCGCAGATGGCGCGGCCTGAGCGAGCAAGGCGGATCATGGCTGAGTATCTCCAACGGTCGGGAATCGTGCCGGCGCCGATGCAGGACAAAGGCGCGCCAGCGCTGGGGTTTACGCCGCAGGGGAGATGAATTGCTCATTCCCTTTGGGTAATTTATTTTCCTGTTGGGAATAGCAATTAGCTTGCCACTAATGGAAACAGGCAATGATCGGGATCGTTGCAATCCCGCCCCGCCGAGTATTGGCCATGCCCGCCATGGTTTTTATTCATGGCGTTGATTCTCTATGAACAACTGCAACTTTCAGGGGTAAAGAAGATGCACTGTTAATGCGCACTTTCCTGAAATGAGCGCCGTTATGGATATATGCACAAAGGGGTATTGCTCAAGTTGCGGTTCATTGCTTTTTTGGTCATGAGGTACACTAACGGCCATACAGTTCTATCCCTCAACCTGAGATTTTCATGGCTAACCAAGACATCACCTTCATTCCCGATCCTGACGCCGATTCCATTTCCTCCGACGTCGCAGGCTTCGGCGGCCTGCTGGTCTCGACACAGATCCCGACCCGCGCCGATGGCAGCCTGGAACTGGGCGGCATCACCGAACAAAGCGAATGCACCTTGCAGGCGCTCAAAGTGGCGCTGGAAAAGGCCGGCAGCTCGATGGACCGGGTTCTGCACCTGACCATCTACCTCACCGACATGGCCGACCGCGCCGCCTTCAACGATGTGTACCGGCGCTTTTTCAAGCAGCCCTGGCCAGTACGCGCCGCCGTGGGCGTGGCGTCGCTGGCGGTCGAAGGCATGCGCGTTGAAGTGACGGCAATGGCGGCCAAGGCTTAAGGGCTAACGGCGCGCTCATCAAACACAACGCAGAACCGGAGTAATCGTATTCGTCCGGCCTCTGGGGCAGCCTGGTATCGAGTACCCCCCGTAGGAGCGGGGGGGGGGCCCCCCCCCCCCGGGGCCCGCCCGCAAACAGACTGAACACCAGCAAATTTAAACACAAAGACAA
>NZ_JBTOQC010000030.1:0-6687 GCF_055284095.1 Pseudomonas sp. HP_08
GCTAAAGCCGCTCCTACGACGGACCGCATTTTTCGCGTAGGAGCGGCTTTAGCCGCGAAGAATTCACCACGGTCCAGATCAATAACCGGCACAGCCAAGTCGGGCAAGCGTTCGCGCAATGCGCCGAGGGTCAGCACCACCTTCGGTGCGCTGTCACTCAACAAATAGGCCACACGCTCCTGCGGATGCGCCGGGTCGACCGGCACATAGCCGGCGCCGGCTTTCAGGACGCCCAGCAACCCGACCAGCGTTTCCAGCCCACGCCGGGCGAACACCGCCACCCGGTCGTCCGCCTGAACGCCCAGCCCGATCAAGTGCTGCGCCAGCCCGTCGGCCTGCCGGTTCAGCTCGGCATAGGTCAGCGACTGGCCCTGGTACACCGCCGCCACGGCGTCTGGCCGTGCCTGAGCCTGCTGCTCAACGCGCCGATGAATGCTCAAGCCCTGCGGATAGTGCGCACGGGTGGCGTTGAACCCTTCCAGCACTTGCGCCCGTTCGGCCGACGGCAAGATCGACAGGCTGTTGATTGTCTGGCCTGCGCCCTGCTCCAGCGCCTCGACGATTTGCTCCACGGCACGCACCACGTAATCACAGACCCGTTGCCCGTCGACCTGCGGGCTGACCAGCAGGCTCAGGCTGAAATCGCGGCCCAGGTCGTCGATGCTCAATGTCAGCGGAAAGTTGGTGCGCTCCTGGCCGCGCAGGGTTTCGATCCCTTCCCAGGCCGCCAGGGTCTGGGCGCTGGCGGTCTGCTTGCTGCCACTGGCGCTGTGTCGGTAGTTGAGCAAGGCGCTGAACAGCGGCGCCGGGGCCGGCACGCCGCTGCACCGTTGTGCCAGGGCCAGCGGCGCGTGTTCGTGGCGCATCAGGGTGGTCAGCCGCGCATGCGTGGCGTTCAGGGCGGCGGCCAGCGCTTGATCGTCTATGTCGACGCGCAGCGGCAAGGTATTGATAAAAATACCCAGCGCCCGGTCGGTGGCTTCGGCGCCCTGCAAGCGCCCCATCAACACGGTGCCGAACACCACGCTCGACTGGCCGGTGACGCCACTCAACACCCGCGCCCATGCCAGGTGAAACAGGCTGGCAGCGCTGACGCCTTGCTGCCGCGCCTGGGCGCGCAGGCGCAGGCTCAGCGCGTTTGGCAAGGCCTGGTGAAATTCTTCGATAGCGCTGCCGTCGCCCTGTACATCGTGCAGGCCGAACGGCAGGGTCGGCTCATCGAGGGCACCGAGCATCTCGCGAAAGAAAGCCTCGTGTTCCTGCTCGCTGATGCCCAGCCGCGCTTGGGCCACATAGTTGCGAAACGGCACCGGCTTGCCCAGTTGCGCGCCCTGACCGCTCAGGCAGGCCTGGATTTCATGGCGCACCACGTCCAGCGCGCTGTGGTCCAGGGCCATGTGGTGGAACAGCAACAGCGCGACGATTCGCTGCGCGCTTTCATCCCAGGCATGCGCCAGGTGCAGCAACGGTGCGCGGCTGACATCGAGGCGGTAATGGCGGCTGTCGAACCGTGCGTTCAGGCAAGCCATTGCATCCTCACCGGGCGCCGGCTCAAGGCTTTCACGCCGCAGTTGCGCGCGACGCCAGACCACCTGCACCGGCGCCGGCAGGTCTTGCCAGAGCACCGCCGTGCGCAGAATGTCGTGGCGGTCGATCACCACTTGCAAGGCCTGGGCAAAGGCTTCAAGGCGCTCGGCACTGGCGAAGGCAAAGCGGGTTTGCATCACATACGGATCACCCTGAGTGGCGCTCAGATGGTGGTACAGAATGCCTTCCTGCAACGGCGCCAAGGGGTAGATGTCCTGCACATTGGCCGCGCCGCCCGGCACGCTGGCGACAATCGTGTCGATTTCGGCTTGTTCAAGGCTCAGCAACGTAATCATTGCCGGTGTAATGCGCGTCGCCTGTGGCGCAATGCCGTTGGGCGGCACCGGCACCGGCCCGCTGACACCGGGCGTGTACTGCCCGCTGCGGATCAGCGCCAGCAGCGCCGGCTTGTGCTCGCGCAGCAACGCCAGCATGCCCGGCTCGCTGAGCGCCTGTTTGTTGCCTTGCACCACCAGTTGGTCATCCTTGAGGGCCAACTGAATGTCCCTGGCCTTCAAGGCCGTCAATACGTCATTCAGGCTCACAGAACGATCTCCATTCTTTCTGTCATTGCGGCATAGCCGGCCAGGGTCGGTTGCTCGAACAACGCCCTGACATCAGCCTCGATTCCTTCCTGCTGCAGACGCCCGATCAAGGTCACCGCCAGCAGCGAATGCCCGCCCAGCTCGAAAAAGTGATCCTGGCGGCCGACCCGCTCGACACCCAGCAACTCGGCCCAGAGCCGTGCCAGGGTGATTTCCAGCTCGCCCTCTGGCGCTTCGTATGTGCGGGTCTTGATCGACTGTGCATCGGGGGCCGGCAAGGCCTTGCGGTCCAGCTTGCCGTTAGGGCTCAGCGGCAAGGCTTGCAGGTGGACAAAGGTCGCCGGAACCATGAATTCCGGCAGGGTTTCCAGCAAATGCGCACGCAGTGCGTCAATGTCCAGCCGTTCGGCGGCGGTGTAATACGCCACCAGCCGCTGATCACGGGCAAAGACGACCGCCTCGCGAATGTCAGAGCGCTCGGTCAGGCGCGCCTGAATCTCGCCCAGCTCGATACGCAGGCCCCGGATCTTGACCTGATCATCGTTGCGGCCCAGGTATTCGATATTTCCATCGGGCAGATAACGCGCTATATCGCCGGTGCGGTACAGCCGGCCTTCGCTGAATGGGTCGTCGAGAAAGCGCTCGGCATTCAGCTCCGGGCGGTTCAGGTAGCCGCGCGCCACCTGCACGCCGCCGATGTACAGCTCGCCGACCACGCCCAGCGGCATTGGCTGCTGGTGGGCGTCGAGGATATACAGCCGCGTATTGGCGATGGGTTTGCCGATGGGTGTGTTGTCCGGCGTCTGTTCGATAGGGCCGGCGCAGTTCCACGCGGTGACATCCACCGCCGCTTCGGTCGGACCATAAAGGTTATGCAGTTCGCTGTCCGGCAGTTGCGCCTTGAAGCGCCTGACCAGACTGCCGGGTAAAGCCTCGCCGCTGCAGATCACTCGTTTCAGTTGAGGACTGGCCGTGGTGTCGTCGTGGGCCAGAAACACATCGAGCATCGAGGGTACGAAATGCAGGGTGGTGATGTTTTCCTCGGCAATCACCTGCTTCAGATAAGCCGGATCCTTGTGCCCTTCGGGTTTGGCCATGACCAGCCTGGCGCCGGTGATCAACGGCCAGAAGAATTCCCAGACCGAGACATCGAAGCTGAACGGGGTCTTTTGCAAGACGGTATCGGCGGCGGTCAGGCCGTAGGCGTCCTGCATCCATAGCAGGCGGTTGACCACGGCGGCGTGTTCGTTCATCACGCCCTTGGGTTTGCCGGTGGAACCGGAGGTGTAGATGACGTAGGCCAGATGGCTGGCGTCCGCTATCGCGGGCAAGCCCTCTTCCATAAGGGCTGCGTCAGATTCAATCCAGATCAGCGGCACCTTCACATTCGGCAACAGTGCGTGCGTGGCTTCATGCACCAGCACCACCACCGGCGCGCTGTCTTCGAGCATGTATGCCAGGCGCTCTTGCGGGTAAGCCGGGTCTAGCGGTACATAGGCGCCACCGGCCTTGAGGATTCCCAGCAGACCGATGACCATCTCCAGCCCGCGCTCGACGCAGATCGCCACACGGTCGTCCGCCTGCACGCCGCGCTCGATCAGCGCATGCGCCAACCCGTTGGCCCGCGCATCCAGCTCGGCATAGCTCAGGCGCAACGCGCCCGCCTGCACGGCAATGGCCTCGGGTGTGCGCAGCACCTGGGCCTCGAACAGTCCATGCAAGGTCTGCTCAAGGTCATACGGCACAGCGGTGGCATTCAAGCCCGCCAGCAACCGCTCACGCTCCTCGTCCAGCAGCACCGGCAGGTGTTCGACCGGCCGGTGCGGCGCGTTGGCCAAGGCTTCGACCAGTCCCGCCAACGCCTGCTGCATATAGCCGCACAGCCGCTGGGCGCCGATGGCGGCCGGGGTCAGGACGGTCAGCCTGAAACCATCGCCCATATCGTCGGCATTCAGGGTCAGCGGGTAGTTGGTGCGGCCTTCGTGGGCCAGGGTGACGATGCCTTGCAGCGCCTGTTGCTGGCTGGCGTGGTTCTCGCTGTGGCGAAAGTTGAGCATGGCGCTGAACAGCGGCACCGGCGCGGCCACGCCACTGCAACGTTGTGCCAGCGCCAGGGATGCGTGTTCATGGACCAGCAGCGCGCTGAGCCGGGCATGGGTGGTTTGCAGCGCCGCCCGCACGCCCTGACCTTGCAGGTCGATGCGCAGCGGCAAGGTGTTGATGAACATTCCCAGGCCTCGATCGGCACCGGCGCCGCCCTGCAAACGGCCGAGCAGCACGGTGCCGAACACCACGCTGTCGCGGCCACTGCTGGCGCCCAATACCCGCGCCCAGGCCAGGTGGAACAGGCTGGCGGCACTCACCCCGGCCTGCTGCGCCTGGCGCCGCACTTGCAGCGCCAGC
Organism: Pseudomonas sp. HP_08; assembly: GCF_055284095.1. Classification (NCBI taxonomy): domain Bacteria; kingdom Pseudomonadati; phylum Pseudomonadota; class Gammaproteobacteria; order Pseudomonadales; family Pseudomonadaceae; genus Pseudomonas; species Pseudomonas sp. HP_08. Next base: position 4,536 of record NZ_JBTOQC010000030.1, read on the forward strand.
GCCTCGGGCAGGGTCAACTGGAACTGCTCGATGTCCACGCCATCGCCCTGCACGTCCTGCAGCCCGAACGGCAAGGTGGGCTCGTCGATATCGCCGAGCATCTCGCGGAAAAACGCTTCATGTCCCTGCTCGCTGACCCCGTGACGCGCCTGCACCACGTAGTTGCGGTATGGAATGGCCTGGCCCAGCGAGGCATCGAGGCCCAGCAGGCTGACCTGCATTTCCTGCCGCACCACCTCAAGCGCCGTGTGGTCCAGCGCCAGGTGATGGAACAGCAATATGGCCACCAGCCGGTCGTTGGCCGGGTCCTGGGCGTAAACCAGTTGCACCAGCGGCGCCTGGGTAATGTCCAGGCGATGATGACGGGCATCGAAGCGCGCCTGCAATTGTTCAAGTACATCGCGGGTCGAATCGGCCGGCACCTCGGTCAATGGCAGCCCGGCATGACGCCAGACCACTTGCACCGGCACTGACAGGCCCTGCCAGAGCACCGCCGTACGCAGAATGTCGTGGCGGGCGACGACCGTGCGCAATGCCTGGGCAAAGGCGTTCAGGCGCTCGAGACTGTCGAAGGCCAGGCACGATTGCAGCAGGTACGGGTCGCCCTGGCTGGCACTGATGTGGTGATAAAGAATGCCCTCCTGCAACGGCGCCAAGGGGTAGATGTCCTGCACATTGGCCGCACCACCGGGCACGCTGGCAACAATGCGCTCGATACTGGCAGGGTCCAGGTCCACCAGCGGCAGCATGGCCGGGGTAATGAGCTGGCAACCCTCGGCAATCAGGTTGGCCGGCACCGCGACTTCACGCCCGCTGCCTACCGCCGCCGCCAGCGCCGCCAGGGTCGGCTGGTTGAACAACACCCGAACATCGCTGCTCAACCCGGCCTGACGCATGCGCTCGATCAGGCTCACGGCCAACAACGAATGGCCGCCCAGTTCGAAGAAATGATCATGCCGCCCGACCCGCTCGACCTTGAGCACCTCGGCCCAGATCTGCGCCAGCGTGGTTTCGGTCTCGCCTTGCGGTGCCTGGTATTCGCGGCTCAGCAGCGCGTCCTGGCCAGGGTCCGGCAGCACATTGAGGTCCAGTTTGCCGTTGACCGTCAGCGGCCAGCTGTCGACACGCACATAGGCGGCCGGTATCAATGCGTCCGGCAAACGACCTTGCAGATGACTGCGCAAGGCCTGGATATCGACCTCGTCTGCAGTCGCGGTAAACCAGACCAGCAACTGGCCGTCGCGCACCAGCGCCACGGCCTCTTTGATTTCGGGGTGGCTGGCCAGCGCGGCCTCGATTTCACCCAGCTCGACACGCACGCCACGGATCTTGACCTGATCGTCATTACGGCCCAGATACTCGAGATTGCCATCGGCCAGCCAGCGCACCAGATCGCCGGTTTTGTACATACGGGCGTTGGGGAGTGGGTTGAACGGGTCTTTGAGGAAGCGTTCGGCGCTCAGGTCCGGGCGATTCAGATAGCCGCGGGCGACGCCGGCACCGCCGATATACAACTCGCCAGTGACACCGATCGGGACTGGATTTTGCTGTTCATCCAGCACATAGGCCCTGGCGTTGGCCATGGGTTTGCCGATGTGCAGCGGCTGGCCGGCTTGTACCGGGCCTGAGGTCGCAACGACGGTGGCTTCAGTCGGGCCGTAGTTGTTGACCACATTAAAGCGCTGGTTGTGCGGAAACTGGCGCAGGCGGTCGCCGCCGATCAGCAAGGTGCGCAGGGTCGGGTGCGGCGTGTCGTGGTTGAAGGCGTACTCGGCGATGGGCGTGGGCAGGAAGCTGACGTCCAGCGGCTGGGCACGCCACCAGGTCAGTAAGGCATCAATGTCCTCGGCACCGTCCTGGGTCGGCGCCAGATGCAGGGTGGCGCCGCTGCACAGGGCTGGCCAGATTTCCCAGGCGGTGGCATCAAAACCGAAGCCGGCAAGGTTCGAAGTGTGGCTGCCGGGTTTCAGGTTGAAGGTGGTGCAATGCCAGTCGACAAGGTTGGACAGGGTCTGGTGTTCGACCATGACGCCTTTAGGTTGGCCAGTGGAGCCGGAGGTGTAGATCACGTAGGCCAGTGTGTGGGTGGCCTTCGCGGCTAAAGCCGCTCCTACGACGGACCGCATTTTTCGCGTAGGAGCGGCTTTAGCCG
>NZ_JBTOQC010000031.1:0-3300 GCF_055284095.1 Pseudomonas sp. HP_08
TTGAATCTTGACGATGACCTACTCTCACATGGAGAAGCTCCACACTACCATCGGCGATGCATCGTTTCACTGCTGAGTTCGGGATGGGATCAGGTGGTTCCAATGCTCTATGGTCGTCAAGAAATTCGGTAGCCGATGCGTCTTTCAACGTTTCGGCAAATTCGGGTTGTGATAAGCAAAATGTGTTCGTTCAACAGCTTTCGGTCGAAGCGTCTTCACACACCGCCACTGCTGTGCAGATGGCTTGGGTGTTATATGGTCAAGCCTCACGGGCAATTAGTATTGGTTAGCTCAACGCCTCACAGCGCTTACACACCCAACCTATCAACGTCGTAGTCTTCGACGGCCCTTCAGGGGACTCAAGGTCCCAGTGAGATCTCATCTTGAGGCAAGTTTCCCGCTTAGATGCTTTCAGCGGTTATCTTTTCCGAACATAGCTACCCGGCAATGCCACTGGCGTGACAACCGGAACACCAGAGGTTCGTCCACTCCGGTCCTCTCGTACTAGGAGCAGCCCCTCTCAAATCTCAAACGTCCACGGCAGATAGGGACCGAACTGTCTCACGACGTTCTAAACCCAGCTCGCGTACCACTTTAAATGGCGAACAGCCATACCCTTGGGACCGGCTTCAGCCCCAGGATGTGATGAGCCGACATCGAGGTGCCAAACACCGCCGTCGATATGAACTCTTGGGCGGTATCAGCCTGTTATCCCCGGAGTACCTTTTATCCGTTGAGCGATGGCCCTTCCATACAGAACCACCGGATCACTAAGACCTACTTTCGTACCTGCTCGACGTGTGGGTCTCGCAGTCAAGCGCGCTTTTGCCTTTATACTCTACGACCGATTTCCGACCGGTCTGAGCGCACCTTCGTACTCCTCCGTTACTCTTTGGGAGGAGACCGCCCCAGTCAAACTACCCACCATACACTGTCCTCGATCCGGATAACGGACCTGAGTTAGAACCTCAAAGTTGCCAGGGTGGTATTTCAAGGATGGCTCCATGCAGACTGGCGTCCACACTTCATAGCCTCCCACCTATCCTACACAAGCAAATTCAAAGTCCAGTGCAAAGCTATAGTAAAGGTTCACGGGGTCTTTCCGTCTAGCCGCGGATACACTGCATCTTCACAGCGATTTCAATTTCACTGAGTCTCGGGTGGAGACAGCGCCGCCATCGTTACGCCATTCGTGCAGGTCGGAACTTACCCGACAAGGAATTTCGCTACCTTAGGACCGTTATAGTTACGGCCGCCGTTTACCGGGGCTTCGATCAAGAGCTTCGCTTGCGCTAACCCCATCAATTAACCTTCCGGCACCGGGCAGGCGTCACACCCTATACGTCCACTTTCGTGTTTGCAGAGTGCTGTGTTTTTAATAAACAGTCGCAGCGGCCTGGTATCTTCGACCGGCATGAGCTTACGGAGCAAGTCCTTCACCCTCACCGGCGCACCTTCTCCCGAAGTTACGGTGCCATTTTGCCTAGTTCCTTCACCCGAGTTCTCTCAAGCGCCTTGGTATTCTCTACCCAACCACCTGTGTCGGTTTGGGGTACGGTTCCTTGTTACCTGAAGCTTAGGAGCTTTTCCTGGAAGCATGGCATCAACCACTTCATGTTCTAAAAGAACACTCGTCATCAGCTCTCGGCCTTAAGATCCCGGATTTACCTAAGATCTCAGCCTACCACCTTAAACCTGGACAACCAACGCCAGGCTGGCCTAGCCTTCTCCGTCCCTCCATCGCAGTAACAAGAAGTACAGGAATATTAACCTGTTTTCCATCGACTACGCTTTTCAGCCTCGCCTTAGGGACCGACTAACCCTGCGTCGATTAACGTTGCGCAGGAAACCTTGGTCTTTCGGCGTGGGAGTTTTTCACTCCCATTGTCGTTACTCATGTCAGCATTCGCACTTCTGATACCTCCAGCAAGCTTCTCAACTCACCTTCACAGGCTTACAGAACGCTCCTCTACCGCATCATCAAAAGATGATACCCGTAGCTTCGGTACCTGGTTTGAGCCCCGTTACATCTTCCGCGCAGGCCGACTCGACTAGTGAGCTATTACGCTTTCTTTAAAGGGTGGCTGCTTCTAAGCCAACCTCCTAGCTGTCTAAGCCTTCCCACATCGTTTCCCACTTAACCAGGATTTTGGGACCTTAGCTGACGGTCTGGGTTGTTTCCCTTTTCACGACGGACGTTAGCACCCGCCGTGTGTCTCCCATGCTCGGCACTTGTAGGTATTCGGAGTTTGCATCGGTTTGGTAAGTCGGGATGACCCCCTAGCCGAAACAGTGCTCTACCCCCTACAGTGATACATGAGGCGCTACCTAAATAGCTTTCGAGGAGAACCAGCTATCTCCGAGCTTGATTAGCCTTTCACTCCGATCCACAGGTCATCCGCTAACTTTTCAACGGTAGTCGGTTCGGTCCTCCAGTCAGTGTTACCTAACCTTCAACCTGCCCATGGATAGATCGCCCGGTTTCGGGTCTATACCCAGCGACTGTCGCCCTATTAAGACTCGCTTTCGCTACGCCTCCCCTATTCGGTTAAGCTCGCCACTGAATATAAGTCGCTGACCCATTATACAAAAGGTACGCAGTCACCCAACAAAGTAGGCTCCCACTGCTTGTACGCATACGGTTTCAGGATCTATTTCACTCCCCTCTCCGGGGTTCTTTTCGCCTTTCCCTCACGGTACTGGTTCACTATCGGTCAGTCAGTAGTATTTAGCCTTGGAGGATGGTCCCCCCATGTTCAGACAAGGTTTCTCGTGCCCCGTCCTACTCGATTTCATGACAAGGAGATTTTCGCGTACGGGGCTATCACCCACTATGGCCGCACTTTCCAGAGCGTTCCGCTAATCTCCAAGCCACTTAAGGGCTGGTCCCCGTTCGCTCGCCACTACTAAGGGAATCTCGGTTGATTTCTATTCCTCAGGGTACTTAGATGTTTCAGTTCCCCTGGTTCGCCTCTTGCACCTATGTATTCAGTACAAGATAACTGTCTTATGACAGCTGGGTTCCCCCATTCAGACATCTCCGGATCACAGTCTGTTTGCCGACTCCCCGAAGCTTTTCGCAGGCTACCACGTCTTTCATCGCCTCTGACTGCCAAGGCATCCACCGTATGCGCTTCTTCACTTGACCATATAACCCCAAGCTATCTGGTTATACTGTGAAGACGACATTCGCCGAAAGCTTGTTAAAACAAACTTTCATTTTGCCTTAGCCTGCACCCCACCAGTGAAAGTGGTGCACAGTCTAAATTTTTATCACAATCCGAATTTTTAAAGAACGAT
>NZ_JBTOQC010000033.1:0-1211 GCF_055284095.1 Pseudomonas sp. HP_08
GCCATCGAAACCCCGCTGCACGGCGCGCGCCAGTTGTCCGAGCGGCTGGGTAATCAGGTGCTGCTCAAGCGCGAAGACCTGCAACCGGTGTTCTCCTTCAAGATCCGTGGCGCGTACAACAAGCTGGCGCAACTGTCGCGCGATGAACTGGCGCGCGGCGTGGTCACCGCGTCTGCCGGCAACCATGCTCAGGGCCTGGCGCTGGCCGCCCGCGAACTGGGCATCAAGGCCATCATCGTCATGCCCAAGACCACCCCGGAGATTAAGGTCGAAGGCGTGCGTTCGCGCGGTGCGCAGGTGGTGCTGCATGGCGATTCGTTCCCGGAAGCGCTGGCGCATTCGCTGAAACTGGTCGACGAACAAGGCCTGGTTTACATCCATCCGTATGACGACCCGGACACCATCGCAGGGCAAGGCACGGTGGCGATGGAAATCCTCCGCCAGCACCCAGGCCAACTGGACGCAATCTTTGTCCCGGTCGGTGGCGGCGGCCTGATCGCCGGCATCGCCGCCTATGTCAAATACCTGCGCCCGGAGATCAAGGTCATCGGTGTCGAGCCGGACGACTCCAACTGCCTGCAGGCTGCCATGGCCGCCGGCGAGCGCGTGGTGCTCAGTCAGGTCGGGCTGTTTGCCGATGGCGTGGCGGTGGCGCAGATCGGCCATCACACCTTTGAAGTCTGCCAGCATTACGTGGATGAAGTGATCACCGTCAGCAGCGATGAAATCTGCGCGGCGATCAAGGACATCTACGACGATACCCGCTCGATCACCGAACCTGCCGGCGCACTCGGTGTGGCGGGCATCAAGAAATATGTCGAACTGCGCGGCGTGCAGGGCCAGACGCTGGTGGCCATCGATTCCGGTGCCAACGTCAACTTCGACCGCTTGCGCCATGTCGCCGAACGCGCCGAGCTGGGCGAAGGCCGCGAAGCGATCATCGCGGTGACCATCCCCGAGCGGCCGGGCAGCTTCAAGGCCTTCTGCGAAGCCATCGGCAAGCGGCAGATCACCGAGTTCAACTACCGCTATCACACCGACCGCGAAGCGCACATCTTCGTCGGCGTGCAGACCCATCCCGACCGCGACCCGCGCCATGCACTGATTGCCAGCCTGAGCGAACAAGGCTTCCCGGTGGTCGACCTGACCGATAACGAACTGGCCAAGCTGCATATCCGACACATGGTCGGCGGCCATTCGGAGCGGGTCAG
>NZ_JBTOQC010000034.1:0-449744 GCF_055284095.1 Pseudomonas sp. HP_08
AAAAGGGCCATGGAGGGCCCGTTAGCCGCTTAGGCCATGGATGGCCTTAAGTGGCGACCCCCGGAGCAATGCCGGAGGGAGGGCACCCCGAAGGGGCCGGAACCAGGAGCAAACGGTTTGGTTACTTTGCCAGGACAAAGTAACCCGGCCCGAAGAGGGTCGGAACCTCTCTGACAGGCCAGCACAAAAAGCCCATACAACCTGACCCAGTAATACCGCTTGGAGCACCAACAGACCCTAATCATTCACCTCGATAATCCCTTCACGCACGGCAAACAGCACCAGGCTGGCGATGTCGTGAATGCCCAGGCGGTGCATGACTTGTGAGCGGTGGGCTTCGATGGTCTTGACCGACAGGCCCAGGCCTACGGCGATGGAGCGGGTCGATTCGCCGCGGGCGATCAGGCGCAGGATTTCCAGCTGGCGGTCGGTCAGGGTGAAGTTGCCCGGCCGTGCCGGTTGCGCCATGCTTTTTCGCACCGCCTGGCTGACCACCAGCGGCACGACTGCCGACGACAGGTATTGGCCGCCGCGTCGCAGCGCCTGCAGGGCCAGTTCCAGCTCCAGCACGCTGGCGCTCTTGAGCAGATAGCCATGAGCGCCCAGTTGCAGGCATTTCATGACGAAGTCCGAGTCGGTGTGCATCGACAGCATCAGCACTTTGCTGTGCGGGGCGTGCAGCGATAACTCCTCCAGTGTCTGGACACTGGCGGTACGCTCCACCGACATGTCCAGCAGGACGATTTCCGGTTCCAGTACCACCGCCAGTTCCACAGTGCTCAGGGTGTCATCGGACTCCCCGACAATTTCGTACTCGTGTCGTTTTTCCAGAAGCGCCCGGATACCGGCCCGAAACAACGGGTAGTCATCGGCGAGCAAAATTCGGCAAGGCATAAGTCAGGCCTGTGTCGCATGGGAGGATGCCGTCCTTCAATATAGGCGGCGTTATTTTTATCCCGTAGGCGGACGGTGATCCGGCATGCTGGCGGACGCCCACAGGAAGACGTCCTTATCCCGGTACTGATATCCCGGAGTTCCGGCAATGTCCTTCAGCCGTGTCGAGCGTGGTCACCGAACTGCTGGATCAGCAGCGGGACCCTGGATAACGGTTCGACGGTTTGTGCAGCCCCCATGCGGATAGCCTCTTTGGGCATGCCGAAGACCACACAACTGGCTTCATCCTGGGCGATGGTCTGGGCGCCGCTTTCGCGCATGGCCAGCAAGCCGCGTGCACCGTCATCGCCCATGCCGGTCATGATCACCCCAAGGGTATTGGCCCCGGCGTGCCGGGCGACGGAACGAAACAGCACGTCTACTGAAGGTTTGTGACGATTGACCGGCGGGCCATCGAGTACTTCGACCTGGTAATGCGCGCCATTGCGCTTGAGCTGCATGTGCAGTCCTCCCGGCGCAACCAGTGCAAGCCCTGTGTGGACGCGATCCAGATGCCTGGCCTCGCGCACTTCTATCCGGCACAGACTGTCCAGGCGCCGGGCAAAGTCAGCGGTGAACTTCTCCGGCATGTGTTGAACGATCACAATGCCGGGGCAGTCACGCGGCAATTGTCGCAGCACATACTCCAGCGCCTGTGTGCCGCCGGTCGAACAGCCCAGCGCCACGACCCGGTCGGTGGTCTGCAATAGCCCGGCAGCCGGTATTGCCGGTGTGCGCGGCAGGTGATGCAAGACCCCTGCCGGAGGGCGAAAAGCCCCTGGCCGGGTGCGGGCTGCGTCTTCGATGGTGCGAATCAGCTCGCCGGACATCTGTTCCAGGCTTTGGCGCAAGCCCAGCCGCGCCTTGGTGAAAATCCCTACGGCACCGGCGGCCAGTGCTTCGACCGAAATACCCGCGCCCTGTTCGGTCAGGGTCGAGCAGATCAGCGTTGGCGTTGGCCGCTCGCTCATGATCTGGCGCAAAAACGTCAGGCCGTCCATGCGCGGCATCTCGATGTCGAGGATGATCACGTCCGGCCAGTCGCGGCGCATCTTGTCGATGGCATACAGCGGGTCGCCCGCATGGCCGATGACCTTGATGCCGGGGTGATTGTCCAGGCAACCGGTCAGCACCTGGCGCACCAGTGCCGAGTCGTCGACGATGAATACCTTGATCATGAGCTCAGCCTCCTGCTGATGGGCAGCCGCATGGGCATGCGCTGGCAATCGATGCGGCCGCTCATGCCGTCGATGCTCAGCCGCCGATAGTGCTCGCCGGCCAGGTCGCAATGGTCCACCGGCCAGTTGCGCTGCTCGAACTGGCCACGGGCAAACTCGCTGTTGTTATGGCCGACCCGCAACGCCGCAAGCCCGGCCCGGCCGGTCAGCCCGGCGAGGGTGCCGCCACCAAAAATGCTCTTGCGGTATTGGGCAGGATTGGTGCCATGGCGCAGCATGTCGGCGTGCATGCGCTTAAACACCGCGACGCCGTAACGGGTGTCGAAAGGCTCGCCGGGTCCGTCATCGCTGCGCAGGCCGGGATCTTTGGGCAGCACATAGTGCGACACGGCCAGCAATTTCCAGCGCGGGTGCCAGAGGATGATCGACACGCAGCTGCCCAGCAGGGTGGTGACCGGGCCGTCATGGCGTCCGAAAAAGTAATCGCCGGGGCGCAGGAACAGGGCAGGGCTTACAGGCATTCGTACACCGAAGGCTGGACCAGCCGCACCGGCAGCTCGAAACCGTGAATGCTTTCGGCATGGCCGATGAACAGCAGACCGCCAGGACGCAACTGATGCACCAGGCGTTGCACGATGCGTTTCTTCTCTTCGTTGTCGAAATAGATCAATACATTGCGCAGGAAAATCACATCGAACAGGCCCAGATCCTCGCTCAAGGGTTGCACCAGATTGACCTCGCGAAGGGTGATGCGTTCGCGCAGGGCGGCCTGGATGCGCAGGCGACCGCTCATGTCGCCGACGCCGCTCAGGCAATAACGCTGCAACCAGCCCTCGGGAAAATACTTGGCCTGGCTGATGTCGTAGATCGCCTCATGGGCCTTGTGCAGCATGCTCAGGCTCAGGTCGCTGGCGGTGATCGACCAGTCGCGGGTGGTGGCGTGCTCGCTCATCACCATGGCCATGCTGTAGGGCTCTTCACCCGATGAACACGCCGCACTCCACAACCGCAACGGGCCGCGCTGGCGGGTCAGCCAGCTGGCGAGAAAATCGAAATGCGGGTGTTCGCGAAAAAAGTAGGTTTCGTTGGTGGTCAACAGGTCGACCACCAGCCGTCGTTCCTGGCGATACAGCGGTTGTTCGATCAGGCGCAGGTATTCGTTGAAGCTGCCCAGCCGGTAGTGCCGCAGGCGTTTCATCAGCCGGCCGGCCACCAGCGGGCGCTTGTTGGCGGCCATCTGGATGCCGGACGCATCGGCCATGAGTTTTTGCAAATGCCGGAACTCGGCGTCGCCCAGCGCCGGCATTTTCAGTGCATCGGACATCTCAGCTTCCCTTGACAGCGGCAAGACTGAGCTGGCGGATATCGTCCAGGGACAACACTTGCGGGATGTTCAGAATGATGGTGAAAGTCTGTTCGTTACGGGCCATGCCGGCAATGAAGTCGGTACGGATCCCGGCACCGAACGGCGGAGGCGGCACCACGTGCTGCGGGTCGATATCGAGCACCGCATCCACCGCATCGACCACAAGACCAATGCTTTGCTGATGGTCTTCAAGGTGCAGCTCGATGATCACGATGCAGGTGCGTTTGGTCGCCACGGTCAGCTCGAAGCCGAAACGCGCCGCCAGGTCGAGCACCGGCACGACGTTGCCGCGCAGGTTGAGCACGCCGTGGATGAAGGCCGGCATCATCGGCACCGGCGTCACGTCGTGGTACTCGATGATTTCGCGCACCAGGTCGATGGGCAGCGCATAGGCCGCCTCGCGCACGCGAAACGACAAGTGCTGGACGCTCTCGACATGGCTGGCATCGGCGTGAGCCACATGCAGGCCGGGCAGGTTTTTCTGGGCAAGGTTCATGGGCGGCCTCCGTCAACCGAAACTGACGAACTGGCCTTCATCGACCTGGCTCTTGCCGCGCGACCAGGACGCCGGCGTGCCGGAGTGGCTGTCGTTGATACGCGGCAAGGGACGGCTTGAAGCGTTCTCGTCGAAGCGGAAGAAACCGATCAGTTCCTGCAATTGCCCGGCCTGGGCGTTCATTTCTTCGGCGGTGGCCGCCAGTTCTTCTGAGGCCGAGGCGTTCTGCTGGGTGATCTGGTTCATCTGGCCCATGGCGATATTGATCTGCCCGGCCGCACCGCTTTGCTCCTGGGAAGCGGCTGTGATTTCCTGCACCAGGTCCGAGGTCTTCTGAATGTTGGGCACGATCTCGTTGAGCAGGCGGCCGGCCTGTTCGGCCAGTTGCACGCTGCTGGAGGCCACCTGGCCGATTTCCTGGGCAGCGACCTGGCTGCGTTCGGCCAGCTTGCGCACTTCGGCGGCCACCACGGCAAAGCCCTTGCCGTGATCGCCTGCACGCGCCGCTTCAATGGCGGCGTTCAGGGCCAGCAGGTTGGTCTGGTAGGCGATGTCGTCGATGATGCTGATCTTGTCGGCGATCTGCTTCATGGCCAGCACTGTGTCGCTCACCGCACCTCCGCCTTGCACCGCATCGTTGGCGGCCTTGCCGGCGATGCCATCGGTGATCTTGGCGCTTTCAGTGTTCTGCGAAATCGACGCCGACATCTGTTCGACCGAGGCGCTGGTCTGCTCGACGCTGGCGGCCTGTTCGTTGGCCGCCTGGCTCAGCGATTGCGAGGTCGAACTGACTTGCTCGGAGGCCGACGACAACGCATCGGCGGCGCTGCGCACATCACCGAGAATGCTGCGCAGGCGCACCGCCATGTTCTGCATGGCGCCCAGCAACTGGCCGGTTTCATCCTTGCTGTTGATTTCCAGGTCCTTGCTCAGGTCGCCGGCGGCCATGCGGTTGGCCGCTTCCACGGCGCCGCCCAGCGGCTTGGTGATGCTGCGGGTGACCAGCACGCCGATGAGGATGCCCAGCAGGGTGGCGGCGATGATCAGGCCGATCATTTGCACGCGCGAATCTTCGGCGATGCTGGTGATTTGCTTGTTGGCTTCGCCGGCACGGGTTTTCTTGTGTTCGACCAGGTCGCCCAGCATCAGGTCGACAACGTCGCCACTGGCCACAGCCTTTGGCAGCAGCGCGGTGATTTCACTGGCTTCCTGCAACTGCGCGGTCTGGCGGCTGACGCTGACCAGTTGCTTGACCTGCGCTTCGTATTCGGCGAGCGGCGCGTTCATCTGGTCGAATTTTTCCAGGCTCTCCTTGGTGAAGAAGCTTTCGCGGCCCTTGGCAACCAGCTGGCGTGTCAGCTCAAGGGCGGACAGGGTCGTGACCAGCAGTTTTTCCCGGTCGGCCGCGGTGGTGGCCAGCAAGGCGCCGCGCAGCGAGCGACCCACGATCACCAACTGGATATTGGCCTCCTGCAACTGGGTCATGCCTTCGACATCGACGTCGTACATGCGGTCGGAAAGCTGGTTGACCTGATCCAGGTTACGGATGCCGATCACCCCGATGATGCCGGTCAGCAGCACCACCACCAGAAAGCCCAGCGTCAGCCTTAATCCTATCTTCATATTGCGAATGAACTGCATGGTCGATCTCCTGAAAGGCTGTAATCGTTAGTAAGCGTTGGCCACGCCGGGCGGTGTCGGGGTCTGGGTTTCAGCGTGCGTTTGCAAGTGCCGCAGCAAGCTGGGGATATCGAGAATCAGCGCCACCTGGCCCGACCCCAGAATGGTCGAGCCGCTGATGCCGCGCAGGTGCTGGAACATCGTGCCCAGCGGCTTGATCACCGTTTGCAACTCGCCGTGCAACTGATCGACAACCAGCCCGGCCTGCTGGCGGCCCTGGCTGACCACCACGATGTTGCGCCGCCGTGAAGGGCTGGGCGTAAGGCCGAAGTGGCTGTCCAGGGCAATGCACGGCAGCGGATGGCCGCGCAGGTTCAGATAGCCATAACCCTTGTCCAGCGCCTGTTCGTTGGCCTCCATGCATTCGGTGACCATGTCCAGCGGGATGACGAAGCTTTCGTCGCCGACACTGACCTGAAAGCCGTCGATGATTGCCAGGGTCAGCGGCAGGCGAATGCGGAAGATGCAGCCAAAGCCTGCCACCGAATCGATCTCGATCAGGCCGCGCAACTGATCGATGGCGCTGCGCACCACGTCCATGCCCACGCCACGGCCCGACAGGTTCGACACTTGCTCGGCGGTCGAGAAACCCGGTTCGAAAATCAACGCATGAATGTCCCGTTCGGACAGCACCGCGTCGGGTTCGACCATGCCTTTGGCGATGGCCTTGTCCAGAATGCGCTGGGTGTTGAGCCCGCGGCCGTCGTCGCTGATCTCCAGCACGATCATGCCGGAGTCGTGATAGGCATTCAGGCTCAGGTTGCCCTCGACCGGCTTGCCGGCCGCCAGCCGCTCGGCGGCCGGTTCGATGCCGTGGTCGATGGCGTTGCGCACCAGATGGGTCAGCGGGTCGGCGATCTTGTCGATCACCGACTTGTCCAGTTCGGTCTCGCCGCCACGAATGGTCAGCTGGATCTTCTTGTCCAGCTCCTGGCTGACATCGCGCACTACGCGGTGGAAGCGATTGAAGGTTTCACCGACCTCGACCATGCGCAGCTTCAGCGCGTTGTCGCGGATCTGCTCGACATGCTGGAACACCGCCTGGGTGCTTTCGATGCAGCGAGTGTCCCCGGACAAGCGCGCCTGAATCTGTGCGCCGGCGGTGCTGATGACCAGCTCGCCGACCAGGTTGATCAACTCGTCGAGCTTGCTGGCCGAGACCTTGATCATCGCCGATTCGCTAGGGCGACGGTCGCGGCTGGTCGTGCTGCTCGTGCTGCTCGTGCTGGCGGACGCCCGTTCGGGCTGAACGCCGGGTGCCGGGCTCTGCACCAGCGCCGTACTGGCTACCGGCAAGGGTTCGATCAACGCCGGCGGCAGAGGCTCATCCAGGGTTTCGATGCGCAGGCTGCAAAAGTCCTGGATGAACTCGAAGACATCTTCGATTTCCTGGCGAGTGGCCGCGCTGCTCAGCCCGATGTCGAGCGCCAGATAACACCGGTGCGGGTTGAGTTCGTGCAGCGCCGGCAGGTTCGGGGTGCGAGTGACCATGCGCGTGATGCTGCCGAGCTTTTTCAGGTAGCGGACAAAGGCGGCCGGGTCGAAGCCGTTCTCGAACAACTCAGGAGCAAAGCCTATCGTGATCTGCCAGTCACGCAGCGCTCCACTGTCGCTGTCCTGCGGTAACGGCGCCGGCTCAGCCTCAGGCTCAATGTCGGGTGCGGTCTGGTGTTGCGCTTGCGCCAATGCCGCCAGCAGCGGCGCCTGGCGCGCTTCATCGGCCTGCAGTTCGCCGGTGGCCGCATCGACGCTTTCGAGCATGACCCGCAGTTCGTCCATGCAATTGAGGATCAGCGAGGTCATCGGCGAGGTCAGGGCCAGCTGCCCGTCGCGCACCGACATCAGCAGGCTTTCCAGGTGATGGGTCAGGCCCACCAATGGCGTCAGCGAAAAGATGCCGGCCGAGCCTTTGAGGGTATGCACCGCACGAAACAACTGGTTGACCGCCTCGTCGTCGTCCGGGCGGGTTTCCAGGCGCAACAGGCTGTCTTCAGCGTCCTTGAGCAGGTCGCGGCCTTCATCCAGAAAGCCCTGCAATAGCTGGTTCCATTGATCGGCGCTGAGCATTGTTCAATCCTCGGCCAGGGCGGCGGGACGCAGAGCATCCAGGGCCAGCAGCCCGGCCAGCTCCAGCACGCTCGGCGAGGCGGCCAGCACGGTGGCCGGTTGTTCGAGCGACAAGGCCGTGTGCAGGGCCATCAGCAATTGCACGCCGGCGCTGTCCAGTTCGGCGACACCGGACAGGTCCAGTTGCCAGGCCAGGGCGTCGCCCGGCAGCAGGCCCATGAGCTGTTCATGGGCCTGCTGCACTTCATAGATGGTCAGGTCGCCGCTTACCTGCATCAGTGCAGGGTGGTCAGGTGTTGCAGGAGTGATCGAAAACATGGGCTTACCCCATCAGCTTTTCGACCGCCGCGAGCAACTGCTGGGGCTGGAAGGGCTTGACGATCCAGGCCTTGGCACCGGCGGCCTGGCCTTCGGCTTTTTTCGACTGCTCGCTTTCGGTGGTGAGCATGATGATCGGCGTGAAGCGGTATTCAGGGCGCGCCTTGACCGCCTTGACCAGACCGATGCCATCCAGGTTGGGCATGTTCACGTCGCTGATGATCAGGTTGATTTTCTGCCCGGTCAGTTTGTTCAGCGCATCGCGGCCATCGCTGGCCTCGATGACCTGATGGCCTGCGCCGGTCAGGCTCATCCTCACCAGTTGGCGCATCGAAGAAGAGTCATCAACGATCATTACGGTCTTGGCCATGTGTCAGGTCTCGTACAGAAGAAGGGCAATCAGAAAAATGTCACTTCATTGGCCGGGGTTGCGGTTCGCCCGTGGCGTTCCTCTTCGGTCGTGAAGCGCTGGCGCAGGCGTTCGAGCCAGGCGCGCGGGTCGTGCAGGCTGGCGTCCTGGTCGTGCAGGGCGCTGAGCAACTGTTGCTGGTCGCTTTGCACGTGATCGAGCATCTGATCGGCGCGATCCTGAAACTGCAGGTTGACCATGATGGCCTGGATATCGTGCTGGGTATCGCGGGCGTCGTTCTGCAGGATGCGTGAGGCGTCGGACAGCTCGTTGAGGTTGTTTTCCAGATGGCCCATGACCTGTTTGACCGAGCCATCGAGAAACGCCAGATTGCTGCGCTCGCTTTCGCCCAGCGCAGTGGCGGCGGTGATGGTCGAGGCGATGGCGTGATTGATTTCCACCACCTTGGCGTCCATGCCCTGGCCGGTCTCGGCAGACAACGAAGAGAGCTTGCGCACCTCGTCGGCCACCACCGAAAACCCCCGGCCATGCTCGCCGGCACGCGCCGCTTCAATGGCGGCATTCAGGGCCAGCAGGTTGGTCTGGCTGGCGACTTCCTGGACACGCTTGGCCATCTGCTGCAACTGGCCGGTGTAATTGCCGAGCTGGCCGATGGTTTCGATCAGGCTGTGCTGGCGTTGACTGCTGGCCTGGAACGCATCGGTGACTTCCTTGAGGCGCTGGTTGGCATCGCGCAGGCTGCTGCCGACGCCGCCATTGGCCAGGATGTTTTCCGAGTTGCCGAGGCTGCCTTCCAGGCGGCTGGCAATGTTGCTGAAGCGCTCGAACAGGTCGCCGATGTTGCTTTGCAGCAAGTGCCGGCTCTGGGCGATGCTGTCGCTCCAGCTGGGCACCACGCTGTGCAGCAGCGCAGGTACATCGGGAGCAACGGGGACGGTGTCGGCGGAGTCGACGCTGTCTTCGCGGGCGGGCGCGGCGGCAGGCGCGCGCAGGTGCAGGCTCAGGGTCGCGATGGCGATGATCACCAGCCCTGAGGCGGCCACCAGGGTATGGGTCAGTGCAAGTCCGGTTGCAGCGAGAGCGAGGCCGGCCCATAAAGCAAGATAGATCACCATCCTCGCATCCATTCGATTATCTAAAAGTATGGCGATGATAGCGATGGCAATTTGACGTCAATATCGGGATAACCCCTAAGCCGACCAGTGGGTATCTGGTACACCAGACAGATGAAACCGGCTCTCGGGTTGACTGAAGCGCCGGTTGAATCTGCGCAGAGTCAAGACAGCCATGGTGTCAAAGGCGGTTGTGGGGCTTGAGGATGCAAATGGCCATTTAAGAGATTGGCTTAAGGGTTGTCCTACAATTTGACCATTTTTTGTGAATTTTCAGACGAAAAATGTGCTGCTGGCATCTTTACCCGCGCACCAGAACGCCAAACGGCGCCGCTGCAATCTGCAGGGGCGCCGTTTGGCTTTTCAGGTTGAGGCGTAAGGTCAGGCAGGGTTGCGGCTGGCGAACACAGCCTTGCCGATGCCTTGCAGCACGGCGTCGTTCTGCGGCGTGTGGACCCGCGCACAAAGCACATTGCGGTAATGACGTTGCAGCGGGTTGCTGCGCGACAGGCCAGGGTTGCCGCTGGCTTCGATGGCGACCTCTACCGCGCGCAGGGCGTTGTCGGTGGCCAGGTATTTGATCTGCGCCGCATGCTGGGTGGGCACCAGGCCCTGGGCTGCGGTACTCAGCAAATTCTGGTTGGCGAACAACAACGTGTCGATCTTGCCGACCACTTCCTGAAAGCGCGGCAAGGTGGCCAGCGAGGCGCCGAGGTTGGACGGCTTGCGCTGTTCCAGCCACGCCACCAGCCAGTCGCGTGCGGCATGCGCCACGCCGTCGTAGACCGCCGACAGCAACACCGACATCCACAGCATGCCGGCCGGGTCCAGCTCCGAACGCGGCGCGCTCCAGCGGCTGACACTGACCGCATGTTCCAGCGGCACCAGCACATCGTCGAAGATCACTTCATGGCTGCTGGTCGCGCGCATCCCCAGGTGATCCCAGTCTTCGACGATGCTGATACCCGGCGTGTCCTTGTGCACCAGGTAAGTACCCACCAGCGGGTCTTCATCATCGCTGCGTGCCCACACGCCAAACCAGGTCAGGCCGTGGCTGCCGGTGGAGTAGATCTTGCGCCCGCTGATGCGCCAGCCCTCCGGCGTGCGCCGGGCGGTGGTGGCCGGCAAGCCACCGCGTGCCGGAGTGCCAAGGTCCGGCTCGACGCGCAGGGCGTTGATCAGCGCACCGTCGCGCACCGCCTCGATGGCCACCTGCTGGCGCAAGTGTTCGGGCCACTGCTGGCTGTCTTGCAGGCGCGCATGCTGGATGTACTGCATGACCAGCACCAGCGCGGTCGACGGCTCGCCCCGCGCCACGGCGCTGATCACCTGCAAAGCCTGCGGCAGATCGGCACCGCCGCCGCCCAGCGAGCGCGGCACGGTCAGGCCCAGCAGGCCGTGCTCGTGCAGCAGGCGAAAGTTTTCATGCGGAAACTCGCCCGACTCGTCGTAACGCTCGGCGGTCGCCGCCAGTTGTGCGGTGATGCTCGCCAGCCTGGCGCTGAACGCCTCGGCAGATTCGGGTTCGTCATGACGCTGACGAAGGCTTGTGAGACTCATGTGCGGTTCCTTGCGCAGTAAGTGATGGCGCGTTCAGACGGCCGCTGCGGTCTTACGAGCCGCCAGGGCCAGCTCGACCGCCTGCAGGATGGGCTCGGCTTCGGTGCGCACCAGCCAGTCGGGGCTGACCTGGGCAAACACCACGCGGGCCTCGGCATCGAGCACCACCACGGTCGGTTGCGGCAGTTCCCATGTTCCGGTGCCGGTCACTTCGCCGATTGATTTGCCCTTGCTCAGCGCTGCCTGGCGCGACGCGTCATCAAAGCTGTAGAGAATCCCCAGGCGGCGGCCCAGCTCGTTGTCCTTGTCGCTGGCGACCTGCAATTGCAGAGTGTGCTTTTGCTTGATCTCGATCAGGCGCTCAGGCACCTGCGGGCTGACCGCCACCAGCGGCACGCCCAGCGCCTTGAGCGCCGGCACCAGTTGCCGATCGTAATGCGGAATGGCGATGTTGCACGCCGGGCATCCGGCAAAGCGGAAGAACACCAGCACTGCCGCGCCGTTTTCCAGCAACTGATCGCGGCTCAGGGTGCCACCTTCGACCTTGAGCAGCTCGAACGGCTCGATGTGATCGCCGGCCTTGACGAAGCGCTCGGTATCGGCGCTGTCGACCAGGTGCTGACGCTGGTTGATGTTGACCTGCAGCACTTCCGGCGCCCAGTTGGCGACGCGCTCGGCATGCAGATCGGCCAGTTGACGGTTCAGGGACTGGCTCATGCCACGGCTTCCTCTTCAGTGGTTTGGTTCAGGCGGGCAGCGGTGTGGCGGTTGACCGGCGCTTGCAGGCCAAAGTGCTCGCGCAGGGTCTGGCTTTCATACTCGGTACGGAACAGGCCACGCTGCTGCAGGATCGGCACCACCAGCTCGGCGAAATACTTAAGGCCATCGGGCAGCACCGAGTTGATGATGAAACCGTCGGCGGCGCCTTGTTCGAACCAGGTTTGCACGGTGTCGGCCACTTGCTCCGGGGTGCCGACAAAGTCGCGGCGCGGACGCGAGAAATACAGCGCGACTTCACGCAGGGTGAGGTTTTCGTCCCTGGCCAGTTGCTTGATGCGGTCAGAGCCGCCTTTCTGGCTGTTGGCGCCCAGATCGCCCAGTTCCGGGAACGGCGCGTCCAGCGGGTATTGAGTGAAGTCGTGGTCGTTGAACGGACGGCCCAGCGCGACGATGGCGTCTTCGATGCTGACCAGGTCCACCACCTGCTGGAAGCGTGATTCAACCTCGGCTTCATCGCGCCCGACAATCGGGCGGATGCCCGGCAGGATCGACAACGCCTGCGGGTCGCGGCCGAAGCCGGCAGCACGTTGCTTCAGGTCTCTGGCGTAGGCGATGCCGTCTTCCAGCGACTCGACATGGACGAAAATCGCATCAGAATATTCAGCGGCAAAGTTGCGCCCGTCGTTGCTGGTACCGGCCTGGAACAGTACCGGCTGGCCCTGACGAGAGCGGGCGATGTTCAGCGGGCCCTTGACCTTGAAGAATTCACCCTGGTGATTGAGCGTGTGCAGTTTGTCGGGCGCAAAGAACTCGCCGGTCTGCTTGTCGCGGGTAAAGGCGTCGTCTTCCCACGAATCCCACAGGCCCTTGACCACCGCGACATGCTCTTTGGCAATGCGATAGCGCACGGCGTGTGGCGGGTGCTCGCTCTTGCCGAAGTTATCGGCGGTGCCGCTGAGCCACGAGGTGACGATGTTCCAGCCGGCGCGGCCGCCGCTGATGTGGTCCAGCGAGGCAAACTGACGCGCGACCTGGAAGGGTTCGGTGTAGCTCACGGTCACGGTGGCCACTAGGCCGATGTGCTCGGTGGTCGCGGCCAGCGCCGACAGAATGGTCAACGGCTCGAAGCGGTTGAGGTAATGCGGGCTGGATTTTTCATGAATGTGCAGGCTGTCGGCAATGAACACGAAATCGAACTTGGCGTCTTCGGCCAGCCGCGCCTGTTGCTTGTAGAAACCGAAATTGACGCTGGCATCGGGCTGGGCATCGGCATGCCGCCATTCGCCCCAGCCATGACCGACGCCGTGAACCATGGCGCCGAGTTTCAAATGACGTTGCTTGCTCATGAGACTGCTCCTGAAAATTGTCGAGTGATTGCACGCATCTGGCGCTGCTGTCGTCGAGTCGAGCAGGTCATGGCAAGACCGTGCAGCAGGCGATTGGAGGACGTCCGCCAGGCTGGGGGTCGGTCTTGAATTGAAGTTATGCCTATAAGAACGGGGAGGGAAGGAACTTTTGGCTATAAGCTAATTATGTATTTGTTTGATTATATTTTTGGTTAATATAATTTTTTGTAATTTAAAGGTTGGGCAATATGCTTTCGCCTCGTTCTCGTAGGACCGACTTTAGTCGGGAAGCAGACGCCACAAAACGGTGGTGTACTCTTCGCAGCTAAAGCGGCTCCTACGAGAGTGGATCATCAGATCACATAGAACCCATGGGTGCCATCACGGCCCAACTGCGCCACCAGGCCGTATTCCCAATCCAGGTACGCCTGCATCGCTTCACGCGGTGCATCGGTGCCTTCGTACGGGCGGCGATAGCGGTCGATGCGAGGTGAGGCCAGACGGGTTTCGCCATGCTCCAGCGCCAACCCGGCCTTGATCCAGCTGGCGGTGCCGCCATTGAGCAGAAACACCGGCTTGCCGGTCAGTTCCTGCACCTTGCCCACCGCCAGGCGCGCCAGGCGGCTGCTGCCGCAGGTCAGCACATAGCGCTCGGCCGCCGACACCTTGGCCACGGCGTTTTCCAGATCGGCACGCAAGGTCCACCAGGCACCGGGAATGTGCTGCTTGACGTAGTTGGCGCTGGCGGTGAAATCCAGCACGGCGACGTTGTCCTGAGCCTGCCATTCGGCCAGCGTCTCGGGGCTGATTTCTTCGACCTGCGGCGGGTTGGGGTAGGGCGCGTCCCAGTCGCCGGTCTCGGTGAACTGCGCCGCTTGCAGGCCGTCGAGCACATAGACTTCCCAGCCCAGCTGGGCCAGCCATGAAGCCGACATGTTGGCGCGCACGCCGTCGTCATCGGCCAGCACGATGCGTGCACCGCGTACGCTGGCAAAGTGATCGGTTTCCTGCACCAGCTGGCCGCCCGGCGTGGAGCGTGCGCCCGGCAAATGGCCCTTGGCGAATTCTTCCGGGGTGCGCACATCGAACAGGTAAGTGGTGCGTGCGGCCTCGGCTTGCCAGGTGTGCAGCTCGCTCAGGCTGGCGCGTTTTACCCGGGCCTTGTCGGCCACGCGACGGGCATCGGCGCTTGCGGTTTCGCGGGTGTCTTCACTGACTTCGGCAAAGCGCCGTGCCTGGCCGTGGTCCAGGGTCTGGCCGGCCAGCAGCCAGCCGATGGTGCCATTGCGCAGCGCGCTGATCGGGTTGGGCAGGCCGGCGTTGACCAGCGACTGGGTGCCAATAATGCTGCGCGTGCGCCCGGCGCAGTTGACCACGATGCGCGTGGCCGGGTCCGGCGCCAGTTCACGGGCACGCAGCACCAGTTCGGCGCCCGGCACGCTGATGCCGGTGGGAATGCTCATGGTCTGGTATTCGTCGAAGCGGCGTGCGTCGAGCACCACCACATCGGCCTTGGCGTCCAGCAATGCCTTGACCTCTTCGGCGGCCAGCGACGGCGTGTGGCGATGGTGTTCGACCAGCTCGCCAAAGGCCTTGCTCGGCACGTTGACGTCGATAAACAGCTCGCCACCGGCATCGCCCCAGCCTTTGAGGCCGCCTTCAAGCAGCTTCACATCGACATAGCCCAGCGCTTGAAAACGCTCTACCGCCAGCGCGGCCAGGCCTTCGCCGTTGTCATAAACGGTGATGGCGGTGTCCTTGCGCGGGATGCGCGCCAGCACTTCCAGCTCCAGCTTGGACAGCGGGATGTTCACGGCAAACAAAGGGTGCGATTCGGCGAAAGGAGCTTCTTCGCGCACGTCGACCAGGGCCAGTTCTTGCCGTTCCAGCAAGGCCTGGCGAATGTCGGTATAGGAACGGGTTGCATGTGTAGTCATCGTGCTTGGCTCACTTCTTTGGACAGGTCCCAGATGTTGGGGAGAAAGGCATTGGAATAGCCGGAGATGAACGGTTTCTCGGTGCCGTCGGGCAGATACACCGCACGGCGTACGGCACCGATGTTGGCGCCGTAAACATGAATGCTGATCGAGACTTTATCGTCGAAGGCGTTGTTGACCTGGTGCACATCGTTGCTGCGCGGCGACAGCGCCTCGACCTGACCCGGCTCCAGGCGAATGGCCGGGCCTTCAAGCTCCAGGCGGCCGTCGGCGGTGCGCACATAGCCTTGCGAATACTCGGCGCCGCGCAACATGCCGATCAGGCCCCAGACGCGGTGGTCGTGGATCGGCGTGCTCTGGCCTGGCCCCCAGACAAAGCTGACCACCGAAAAGCGCTGCCGCGAGTCGGCATGCAGCAGAAATTGCTGGTAGCGGGTCGGGTCCGGCACCGCAAACTCTTCAGGCAACCAGTCATCAAAGCTGACCAGTTGCGAGAGCAGCTTGCCGCCGCGATGCAGCAGGTCGCTTTCATGCGGGTTGCTGTCGACCAGCTCGGCCAGTGCGCCAATAAAGGCCCTGAGTCTTTCGGGGTGTGCAGTATGTGACATGTCCATTACCAGGCTGTGTTGAGGCATGGATGGATATAAACATAATAGGGTCATCTAATATGCTATTTTTTTATGATTAGCATATAACGAAACGCTCTTTTGAAGCCTGAAAGTGCGTGCTGTACTGCATATGTGGTGATGTTGGCCAAGGCCGTGGTGCGCGAAAAGAGTGCGACTTGGTCGAGCGCCGGACTATCCAGAAACGGCGAATCGCACTATGCTTTTTGCCTATGTTCCTTTTATGCCTTTATGTGCGGTTCGAATGAAAATTGATGATATCGATGCCTTCGTTGCTGTGATCCGCTGTCAGTCGATCAGCCATGCCGCTGAGTCGCTGGATCTCACCCAGCCCGCCATCACCCGGCGGGTGCAGAATTTCGAGCAGGCGCTGGGGGTCGAGCTGTTCGATCGCAACACCAAGCCGCTCAAACCCACGCCGATGGGCAATCAGGTTTACCAGAAATGCCTGGCGATCCTGCGCGAGATGGACTCGCTGCGCGAGCTGGTCGCCAGCGACACACCGCCCAGCGGCCAGTTGCGTCTGGGTGTACCGCAGACCATTGGCGACGTGGTGTTGCTCGATGCGCTCAAGCAACTGCGCGGTGCCTTCCCCGACCTGCGTGCCCAAGTGGTAACCGGCTGGGGCAGCAACCTGATCGGCAAGATCGAAAATGGCGAGCTGGATGCCGCTGCGGCGCTGTTTCCGGCCGGCAAGATCTTCCCCGACAACATCCTCGGCGAGTCGATCGGCAAGATCGAACTGGTGGTGGTCTGCGCCCGCGACGCCCTGCCGAAAAAGGCCGGCAAACTGTCTGATTGTTATCAGCAGGGCTGGGTGCTCAACCCGGACGGTTGCGGCTTCCGTGCCGGCTTGCAGCGCACGTTGTCCGATCAGGGCCTGGGCTTGAAGGTCAACCTGGAAACCTTCGGCACCGAGCTGCAACTGGGCCTGGTTGCCGACGGCATGGGCCTGGGCCTGGTGCCACGCCCGCTGCTGGAGCGCAGCGCGCACCGTGAGCAACTGGCAATCATGGCCTTGAAGGATTTCAAGCCGGTGATGGACTTGTGGCTGGTGTACCCGCGCTTCCTAGGCAACCTGCAAGGCCCGGTCGAAGCCTTCGGCAACCTGGTGGCGCAGTCGCTGAAGCAGGTATCAGCGGCTGCATAGGACCTACGCCGACATCTGGTAGGAGCGCGCTTGCCCGCGACCGAGTGCGTAGCGCTCGCAAAGTTGTGTAAACGCCACAAATTTACGACTGCTAACGCAGCCGGTCGCGGGCAAGCGCGCTCCTACGGGGCCGTGTTGTCCTTAACTAATCGGTATTACTACGGGGATCGTGTGGCGTTTCAAGCCACCTTTTCCTGCGCTTCGCGCTCGCGCTGTGCAACCAGTTCGCGGGTCAGCGGGATCAGCTTGCGGCCATAGTCGATGGCATCCTCCAGCGGGTCGAAGCCGCGAATCAGGAAGGTGGTGATCCCCAGGTCGTAATAGTCCAGCAACGCTTCGGCCACTTGTTCTGCTGTGCCGACCAGCGAGGTGGAATTACCCTGGGCGCCCAGCAAGCCGGCAATCCCGGTCCACAGACGCTTATCCAGACGCGCGCCTTGGGCCGCCGCAGCCAGCAGCCGGCGCGAGCCTTCGTTCGGCGGGTCCTTGCGCACAAAGCCATTGCTTTCGGCCAGCGCCGTGGCACGTTCAAGAATGCTGTCGGCGCGTGCCCAGGCCAGTTCTTCGGTCTCGGCCAGAATCGGGCGCAGCGACAGGCTGAAGCGAATGGTGCGGCCATGCCTGGCGGCTTCTGCGCGCACCTGTTTGACCACTTCGCGCACTTGCTCGTAGGTTTCGCCCCACAAGGCATAGACATCGGCATGCTTGCCGGCCACCGCAATCGCAGCCGCTGACGAACCACCGAAGTACAGCGGAATATGCGGCTGCTGCGGCGACTTGACCTGCGAGTGCGCACCTTCGACGTGGTAGTACTCGCCCTTGTGATCGAACGGCGCTTCGGCGGTCCATTCCTGGCGCAGCACGCTCAGGTATTCGTCGCTGCGCGCATAACGTTCGTCCTTGCCGATATGGCTGCCGTCGGCGCGCAGTTCCTGATCGTTGCCGCCGGTGATGATGTGCACGGCGGTGCGCCCGCCATTGAACGCATCCAGCGTCGCGAACTGCCGCGCCGCCACGGTGGGCGCGATAAAACCAGGACGGTGAGCCACCAGAAACTTCAGCCGTGTGGTCAGGCTGGACGCGTGGGCCGCCACGAATGCGCTGTCCGGGCTGTTGGAATGATAGGCCACCAGCGCCCGGTCAAAACCTGCGTCTTCGTGAGCCTTGGCCACCTTGGCGACGTACTCATGCTGGATGGTCGGGCCACTGCGCGGATGAATCTCCGAGCCGGGTTGTGTGCCGATATAACCGATGAATTCGATGCTCATGAAATCTCCTGCCGCGCGGCTTGAGTAAGAAGGGTGCTCAGGGCGCGTGTGGCCCCAACCTGCTGGCGGGCACCTTAAGGTGCGCAGGCGGTGGCTGTGAAATTCCAATTGGGTCTAAGTTAATTATAAAAAATACGCATTATAAAAAATGATAATAATCAGGGTTTTTTAACTATTAGGTTATTTCCAAATAGAATTTCACGCCTGTTTTTTATGCGCTTAGCATTGGCCCTCCTGTGCTCGGGTGGTTTTGTCCGGGTTGCTCACCAAGGATGTGCCTATGTCTGAAAAGACCCTCGACCCCGTCAACGCCGGCTTTCTGACCATCAGCAAGCCAGACCCGGCCAAGGCCGGAACGCGTAAAAACAGCCGTCAATGGCAAGTGCCGGCGTTCGCGTTGCGTCTGCTCAGCCCGCTGGCCCTGCTGGTGCTCTGGGAGCTGGCGTCGCAGACCGGCCTGTTGCCCAGCCGCGTCATTGCCGCGCCCTCGCAGATCGGCGGCACCCTGTGGGAAATGATCACCTCCGGCGAGCTGGCCGGGCACCTTTGGGTGTCCTTGCAGCGCGCCTTGCTGGGCCTGAGCATCGGCGTGGCCATCGGTGTGGCCGCAGCGCTGTTCACCGGACTGTCCAAGCGCGGCGAGGTGATTCTCGACTCGCCGATGCAGATGCTGCGCACCATTCCTTCACTGGCGCTGGTGCCGCTGTTCATCCTCTGGTTCGGCATCGGCGAATTCACCAAGGTCGCGCTGATCGTCACCGGCACCACCTTTCCGGTGTACCTCAACCTGTTCTCCGGCATCCGCAACATCGACCCGAAACTGATCGAAGCTGCCAACACCCTCGGCCTGAGCCGCCGCGAACTGATCTGGCACGTGATCCTGCCGGGCGCCTTGCCGTCGTTCTTCGTCGGCCTGCGCTACGCATTGGGCATCTCGTGGCTGGCGCTGGTATTCGTCGAACAGATCAACACCACCGCCGGCATCGGCTACCTGGCCAGCGATGCGCGCGACTTCATGCGCACCGATGTGATTGTCATCTGCCTGTTGATCTACAGCGTCCTGGGCCTGTTGATCGACGGCATCATCCGCACGCTGGAGCGCCATGCGCTGGCCTGGCGACCCACCTTCGTGAGGAACTGAACATGAGCGCTATCGATGTGCTGGATCCTGTGACCACCCGTCCCGCCGCCCACCCGGCCGTCCCTGCTGCGGTGCAGTTGCGCAATGTGGTGCGCCAGTTCGGCGAACAACGGGTGATCGACAACCTGCAACTGGACATCGGCGCCGGCGAATTCGTCGCCTTGCTCGGCGCCAGTGGCTCGGGCAAAACCACCTTGCTGCGCAGCCTGGCCGGGCTGGACAGCATTGAAGGCGGCGAACTGCGCGTGCCCAAAGCCCGTGCAGCGGTGTTTCAGGAACCCCGCCTGATGCCCTGGAAGCGCGCCTGGAAAAACGTCGTGCTCGGCCTGCGCAGCGACGACGCCAAGGTTCGCGCCGAAGCGGCGCTGACCGAAGTCGGCCTGTCGCACCGCATCAACGCCTTCCCCGCGACCCTGTCCGGCGGCGAAGCACAACGCGTCGCCCTGGCCCGCGCCCTGGTGCGCGAACCGAAACTGCTGCTGCTCGACGAACCCTTCGCCGCGCTGGACGCACTGACCCGCATCCGCATGCACCAGTTGATCATCGATCTGTGGCGCAAACACACCCCGGCCGTGCTGCTGGTCACCCACGACGTCGACGAAGCGATCCTGCTGGCCGACCGGGTCATCGTCCTGGCCCACGGCAAGATCGCCGACGAAATCCACGTTGACCTGCCACGCCAGCGCGACAGTAGCCAGCCGGGTTTTCAGGCGATTCGGGCGCGGTTATTAGGGTTGTTGGGGGTCAAGGTGGGGGAGCATGAGACGCCTGTTGCTGCAGCGCAGGATCCGACACTGAATGCCTTGCGGCGGGTGGCTAACGCGCGTTGAGGTGAGAATAGGGGAGAACCCACGTTATCGGCTGAGGCGGGTGGCGTGGGTTTTTTGGTTTTACCACTCCCAGACTTTTTCGGTAAATTCGGCTTGCGGCGCAACGGCGGTGTGCAGGAAGACGAGGTATTGTTCGAAGAGTTCTTTGTTGGGGAAGCGGGCTTTGAAGCCGGTGGTGGTGTCGGTGGTATGCACCACGATGATCAGGTGTTTGCGGTCGACGGTAACGAAGTGGTGTTTTATCCATGGCATGCTTGTTTCATGTTGTGCTGCAGGCGGCTCCCATTTCAGCAGCCTCGTGGCCGGGATAACGATGAATATGATCGTTCCCAAAAGAAAGAGCAGTGAGCCTGTGAAAATGGCAAGCAGGATAAACAGGAAAATCAGCATGATGGCGATGCCGATAAAGATATCACCTGCATATTTTGAGGTGTGAAGCTGGTAGTCGACTTCGCCTTGGTGGGCATGGATACGGTAGTGGAAATTGGATTTTTGTAGCATGGCCTTAAGAAGGAATAATATGACAGCTGTCGATGTTCCTCCGGCTATTAGAACAACGTCATAGTTTTCGCTGAGGGTGTTCCATAAAAGGTAAGCTACATAGCTTGACATTATTATGGGAATGCAGGAGAAAGCGAATGGTAGCTTTATTATGGCTGGGCGCGGAAGGTTGATACGTTTAACGGACCATGTCATTAATGCTGGAGCGGTGCTTGTTTTTTGGGGAGTGCTCTTATGCAGATTTTTCTGGGTTTTTGTGGTCATGGTTTTTTTCAATAGGGCATCATGAATGCTGACGAGTATTTGACTCGTCAGACATATTTAAAATTTTAAGTCAAAGCTGTTACGGCATCAGAAATATTTGCGATGCTGCTTCACGGCTTTCATTTTTTACCTGTAACTCTGTTTTGCCGAGCGCATCAATCGTACTAGCACCTTTGGCGCTCAGTTCAATCTGATAGAGATAGCCTGTGTCATGAGTTGATGGGTGGAGGATGTCGACGGGGTACCAGATCTGGAATTCGAGAAAATCAGCGTCCTTGTCGAGTGGAATCCAAACTTTCCAGATAATATCCTCTTCTTCTGGTATGCCATAAGCTAAAGACGGATAAAAGCCTAAAGGCTGGCGCTGGTTATCAATGTTGCCCCAGTTTTTGATAGATGTATAAGTGCCTTCTTCCAAGAAGATATCCTTGATGGGGGATTCAATTTTCCTGACGGGCATAATACCTAGTGGGCGCGTGCTGCTAATAACATCAAAAAATATGCCACGGCCTCGTAGTGCATGAGGAAAGCGAATCTGAACCCAGGCACCATTTTGCTTTGTAATCGGGACGTGACCTTTGCCAGTGAATATCCACTCTTGCTCCGTGGTGCTTTTGACCATGATCTGCGGGCTGAGCTGGATTTCCAGTAGGGTTTTTAGTTCTTGAGCGTGCCCGTCTGGTGTGTCGGGATATCGAGAGTCTGAGGGATAGGACCAACAGCAATTTTTAAGCCAGGAACCGATGTTGTCTTGTTTTAGATAGTTTAGTAGGGCGCTGGCGAATAAGTAAATAATCCCCCCGGTCAATGTGATAATGGTAAGCCAGCCACCTAAAGCCATCATGGCTGCGCTTATTGCCAATGAGCCTGTTACCAACGCTGCAGCTCCTTGCCCAAAGGCAGCTGCTCCCATAATAAATATTCCGGCAGCCTTTAGCTTTAGTATGTTTTTTTCAGTTGGAGTTTTAGCATTTTCTAAATCCACTATCAGCTCCGAGAACTCCAGCGCTGCCGCACCTACTCCCCAAGCTCCCGCAGCCAATAAACGTGACCTGAAGCTACGAACTGCACTTGCCCATGTCGAATTCCCCTGGGCTTTCCAATATCTGGAAGAGCGCTCCAGTATTCCGATTTGATAGTTTCCTGCTTGGATGGGCTGAGCATTTTTGACAATCGCCCACGGCGCCTCAACATACAAGGCCATCAACAGGTTAAAGCTATACCCCAGGTTGTAGCCGACCTTTACAAGGTCCTTCTTGCTGAGGTCTCCATCCCGGCTGACCTCTTCCAGCGTCATCGCTGTATTGATGAAGTTAAGTATGATCACGCCCCAACTGATGCTGGCGCCATGAATGCCCAGACGCTGACTCCAGTTTTTGACATGTTGCTGCCAATGCTTGACGACGTTCTTGCCGGACTGGAAGAACTTTTCAATTTCCTGCTGAAACAATTTGGCGTACTGATTGTTTTGAAAATCCACCAGCATGGGCAGTTTCAGGTCGTGGGCTTTGAGGCGGTCTGTGCAAGCTTGTACTTCGCCGGTCAATCCGCGGCGCACCCACTGTTCAGAGGGGTAGAACCACCTCATCTGTACGCGATCAAGGTGCTGAAGCAAAACCCGGCGTTGTCGTTGCCATTCCTTGAGTTTGCTGGCGATAGCCGTGTCTACAACCAATCGTTCCGGGGAGTTGCTCAGGATCTGGCCGATCAGCAGGGTGCGCAGTAATGCAACCACGTTCAGTTGCTTGCCTTGTGCCAGGCGGCTGTCCACGGGTAACCAGGCAATCAGCATGCGTTGTGCTGTCTCTTTACCTATATCGCTGGCCAGTGTCCGTAACGCCTTGAAGGTGTCTTGCACCGGTTGTTTGAGGGCCTTCATCCACGGCGCATTGGCAAAGTCCTTATGGTTGAGCACAGCATTGAGTTCGCCCGCGCGGGTGGCCAGATTGGTGAAATCGCTGACACCATTGATCAATTTGTCGGCTTCGTGGTGCAGTGCTTCTTTCAAGGCCGGCGAGAAACCGTAGCGCATTGTGCCGAACAGGGTGGTGGCCCGGTTTTCCTGCTCCATTAGCCAGTCGGTGGTGCGCATGTCCTGGGCCCAGATGGTGAGCAGGTTCTCCATGATCATTTTCAGGTAGTCGAGTGTTCTGATGTTCCCGGTATCGATGAACAGTTCCAGAGGGTCGATGCCGATGCGTTCAGCCCACGTTTCAAAATCTGCCTGAGTGTCGCGAACCTTTTGCAGCAATCGCTGCTGAGGCAGGTGCTGTTGCTGCATATGAACACGTGCGGCCTGCAGATCAACTTCGCGTCGCCATTTGCTCCGCTCCAGCCACGATTGCACATCGGCCTGATCGGGGGCATGGCCATAACGATCTTTTAGCGCCTGAAGCTTCGCATCGCTCTCGGTCCGGGACATGAAAAAGATTTCAGGCGCGACAGTCGTGTTTTCGGTGTGAAGACGTTCTTCCAGCTCGTACTGTTCCAGATACTCTTCCGCTTCGATCAGATACTGCTGGGTCATGACCGGGTTGCTTAAAACCGATGCCGGTAGCTTGTCTTTTTCCGGTTTGCTGGCTGTACCACACAGATTGCTGACTAATGAGGCGATCTCAAGCTTATGCTCATGCTCCGCCTGCCAACTCTGATAAGCCGCCTGATCGCCCGCCAGTTGCATGCCCAGATCCTTGAGAATGGCCAGCGAGTCGTCCAGCGCGATTAAAAGCGCGCTGTCCTTGTCCGGCACGCTGCCCAGCCAGTGCACGTCGGCGCCCAGTGGCACCCATTCAGGTTTCTTGTCAGGTTTTTCCGGATCGGGTGGTGGCTGGGTGCTGGGCAGCGCGGTATCGGCAAATCGTTGGTCTTCGTTGATGCACCCCGCATCCACATCCGCCACCGCCTTGGCAATCTCGCTCAGCGGTAACGTCCCCGGCTCGTTCATGGTGATGCAGTAATTCGCCAGATCCAGACGCTTCATCCACAACGCCCGGCTGTCTTCGTGCGAGCGCAGGTGTTCGCAGATTCGCCACGTCCACTGCATCGGCGCGTAAGCGATATGCAGCGTGTGGTTACGCGGATAGAGCAGATACGGCAGCGCTTCACCGTCACCGGTGCGTTCATCCTTGCCCAGTTGCGCTTCAGTCCAGACGATGCGCCGCAGACCGGCATCGGTGGCCGAGAAAGCATATTCATGCAAAGTGCCGGCGGTTTCGTCGAACACATAGACATAGCCGTCGTACAGCTGGCGCAGGGTGTAGGTGCGGCTTTTCAGTTTCGGCAGGGCCGCCCATTTGCCTGCCCTGTACAGCGGCGTGAGCACATGCGGGTTGGGATCGTAGCGCGAGCGGTCCAGCGCGTAGCGCATCGGCACGATGGCGATGCCCGGACCCTTGAACGGGCACAGGCTGGTGCCGGTGGCCGGGGTCTTGTCGAAGGCCGTGGCGCGGCATTGTCGGGCGGTGCCTTGTTTTTTATTCATCGGTGGCCTCTTGGGCGGTGCGTTGTTCCTGGTAAAGGTCGAACGCATCGAGGCGCAGCTCCGGTGCCAGGTTTTGCTGTTCGGGATGCTCGGTCAGCCATTGCTGCCAGAGGCCGTCCGGGGTGTGGACAAAATCCACACCCTGCGCATGGCTGTACTCAGCCCAGGTCGCCAGGGCGAATTCGCTGATCAACCCCCATTCACGGCCACCGCGCAGGCTGTGGTCGAGCCAGGTATCGATCTGTTCTGGGCGCTCTGTGGCGAAGGCGCCGGGTGTCCGGCCGGTGATCCAGTCGTACAGGCGTCGTTTGAACAGAAAGTCATAAGCCTGCTCGAAGGCTTCAAGCTGCGCCGGGCCTTGCAGGGCAAAACTTGGCTCCCATGCCTGCTCCGCTTGGTCGCGGGCAAAGGTCGCAATCCCGTGCGTTACCGAAGCCGGTTCGCGGTGCCAGGGCTGGCGGGGAATGGCGACCCGTAAATGCTCGATGGGTCCGAGCGTGCGGTTCAGGTGCGCTTGTTCCTGACTGTTCAGCCAGGCGTGCATCACCAGCGGATCGGCGAAACGCAACAGGCTGGCGTTACCAAGATAATCGGGCGGGCAGAGGAAGCGACGCAGGTGCGCGGCGAGTGTCGGCATTGTTGCCTGGCTATAGAGCAGCGACGAACAGGCATGCCAGTGCTGCTCGCACAGCCATTCACCTTCAAGCCGCTCGCTGGCCTGGACCAGAATCGGCCCTTTGTCCTTGAGGTTGTGCCAACGGGTGCCGAGGTAAAGCGGCTCGATCTCCAGGGTTTCGCCGCGGCCATATAACTGCCTGAGTGCCTCGGGCAGTAACAGGCCGTCGATCAGCACAAACGCCTGGGCGCTCATTGGCCGGCCTCTTTGGCGGCTGCTTCGCATTCTTCGCAACGGCCGGTACGTTTGATCGCCACGTTCTGTGCCGGCACCAGCAGCCCTCCGGCCTTGTCGCTGTCGGCCGGCTGCACGGCGCCGGGCAGCAGCGGGGCGGCGGGCGTGCCATTGCCGGCACTGCCACCGCTGTTGAGTTTGATGTCCGGGCCCATGAGGGTCACGCCGCTGGCATCGAGGGTGATGAAGCTGCCGCCAGCCTTGAGCGTGATGTGCTGGCCGGCATCGAGAATCAGTTTTTGCCCGGCCTTGAGGTGAATTTCGTTGCTGGCTTCGACCAGTTGCGCGACCCCCAGGCGAATGTGCTGGGTCTGGCCGACGGTCAGGTGGTCGTCGACCTTGACCTCGGTGCGCCGCTGGGTGTCGGTGGTGCAGTGTTGTTCGGCGAGAAAGTGGCTGTAGCTGTTGGCCTTGACCTCGTCGTGACGCTCATGACCGACGCGGATTTTCTGGTTGCGTTCGATCTCCTGGTCCCAGTCGCGCTGGGCATGGACAAAGATCTGCTCTTCGCCGGCCCGGTCTTCGATGCGCAATTCGTTGTAACCCTTGCCGCCTGGGCTGCTCAGGCTTTTGAACACGCTGCGGGTCTTGTTTTCGGGCAACGGGTAGGGCGGCGGATGGTCGCTGTGAAACAGGCAACCGCTGATCAGCGGCTGGTCGGGGTCGCCTTCCAGAAAGGTCACCAGCACTTCCATGCCGACCCGTGGCAGGCTCACCGCGCCATAACGATTACCGGCCCAACCGCTGGCAACGCGCACCCAGCAACTGGAGCGTTCGTTGTTCTCGCCCTCGCGGTCCCAGTGGAACTGCACCTTCACGCGCCCATGGCGGTCGCAGTGAATCTCTTGCCCGGCGGGACCGGTGACCTTGGCAGTCTGGCTGCCAAGGATGCGTGGCTTGGGATGATCGAGCGGCGGGCGGTACATCGTGTCCCAGGGCGTGGCGAGAAAGCGGTTGCGATAGCCCTGAACCAGCTCGCCAGCCGCAGGCTTGGCAAGGCTGGTCGACTCTTCCAGCACCTGCGGCTGGCGGCCTTCATGGTGGACTTCGGTCAGCAGCCACAACTGGTTCCAGTCCTGGCGAGCGTGTTCGGTCAGCGGCAGAAAATAACCGCTGACCAGGCGCGGCTGGTCGCTGTGCCCTTCGGCCAGCCGGTAATCATGGCGATGGCGTTCCAGCGCGCGTTGCGCCAGCACCTGGCCACGGTCGCGATGGATAAAGCGCCCCGGATAGTCGTAGTCCTCCAGATCCAGTACGGCTTTACCGCCGGCGCTGCTGATCAGGTCGACCCGCGGAATTTCAAAATGGTAGTCGCGCCGGGTAGTGCGGTTGCTGCGGGTTTCCAGGCGCACGTTGAAGCGCTTGACCACCGGCGCATCGGCGACCATGGATACATCCGGGTGGTAGGCCAGCGCCGGCAAGGACGGGAAGTACGCCTGATCGTCGCCGAACACCAGTACATGGCCGGCTCGGCTGTGCTCGAAGTGATAGTGCAGGCCTTCTTCTTCACACAGGCGCTGGATGAAGTGCAGGTCCGACTCATCGTACTGCACGCAGTATTCTCGCTCCGGGCACGGCGTCTTGACGTTGAAGCGCCAGGCATCTTCAAGAATGCCGTGTTCCTTGAGCAACTGGCCGATGATCTGCTGCGCGTTGCGCTGCTGGAAAATACGCTGGTTGATGCGGTAGGCAAGGTTGGCCAATCGGGGCCGCAGGCTGAGCTGGTAGTAGCTGAGCCGCTGGCCGCGATCCCCTTGGGCAATACGCTCGACCTGGCCATGAATGCCGCTGCCGTCCGGGCTCAGTTGCAGAAAGGCCGGCTGGTGCAGCATGGCTTCCAGGTCCAGGCCATGGTGTTCGCTGACCAGTTGAATGTCGAAACGAAACGGCTGGTTAAGGGCTTCATGGCCTTCGAACGCCAGCACCTGGAATTCATGCTGACCGGGCAGGCTCAGAGTAAAGGATGGCTGATTGGCTTGAGTGGACATGCCGGGTCTCCCGGTAATGGCTGACGGGTGAGCCAGTCCAAGATCTGTGCCACGGGAATATTTCTGTTCTTAATCAATATCTTGCGTTTTCTATTGCTTGAATCTGAGCGTTTTTTGAGCAAAACGCCGGTTAAATTGCGCAACACCTTGCGCAAGGTATGCAGGCGCTTGCGCGCTTGAATGAAGGTCACGGCCGTGTTGGCCGGCAGCCATCCGCCCACAGGGTTATCCACCGCTGGCTGCGCAACTTGATGCGCAGCAAGGCGTATGATGACGCGCTTCAACGACTCTGTTTCTCAATCACCTGTTTCGAGCGTGACTTCATGAGCACTGACAAAGCCCACATCGTCATCACCTATTGCACTCAGTGCCAGTGGTTGCTGCGTGCCGCCTGGCTGGCCCAGGAATTATTGAGCACCTTCGGCGACGATCTGGGCCGGGTGAGCCTGGAGCCGGGCACCGGCGGGATTTTTCGCATCACCTGCGACGAGGTGCAGATCTGGGAGCGCAAGGCCGACGGCGGCTTCCCGGAGGCCAAGGTGCTCAAGCAGCGGGTGCGCGATTGCATCGACCCCGAGCGTGACCTGGGGCATAACGACCGCCCGGCTCAGTGAGCTGCGCCGGTTTTGTCCTGAGGCTTGAGCCCTGACAACACGATGGCGGCGATGATCAGCGCGCCGCCGGCCAGCATGCGCGGGGTCGGGGCTTCGGCAAATACCAGCCAGGCCAGGGCAATGCCGTAGACCGGCTCCATGGCGAACACCACCGCCGCGATGCGTGCCTTGACCACCGCGAGGCTGGCGACGAACAGGCTGTGGGCCAGCCCGGTGCAGATCACCCCGAGCAGCGCCAGCCACACCCAGTCGAGGGCGCGCAGGCTGCCCAGTTGCGGCGCGGCGAACGGCAACAGGCACAGCATCACCACCAGGTTCTGGCACAACGCCGCCTGCACCGGTGGCACTTGCGCGGCGCTGGCGCGGTTGGCCAGCGACAGCAAGGCGAAGGTCAGCCCCGAGAACACGCCCCATAGCAGCCCGCCGGTGGCATCACTGGCCAGGTCGAAACCGGGTGTGACCAGCACCAGCCCGGCGCTGACCATCGCGACCAGCAGTATTTCCCGGCGGTGGATCTTCTCTTTGAACAGCAGGCCTTCGAGCACCACGGTAAAGGCCGGAAACGTCGCAAAGCCCAGCGTGGCGATAGCCACGCCAGCGGTTTTGATCGCGATGAAAAACGCCACCCAATGCATGCACAGCAACACGCCGGACAGCGTCATCTGCAGCCAGTGACGGCGCTGCAAGGGTTGCCAGCCATTGCGCCGGAACAGTTTGATGAACGCGGCCAGTGCCAGCACCGCAAAGGCGGCGCGGGCGAACACGATGACGCTGGGCGTGGTGGCGGCCAGCTTGCCGAGCACGCCGGCCAGGCCGACCAGAATGGCGCCCAGATGCAGGGCGCCCAGAGCAGTGCGTGGGGTCATCGTCGTCCTTGTGCGTATGGCGGGCGAAAGCCCGGAAGTCTACACGGTGATGGCACTGGCCGGTTGTCATGCGAATGCCATGACGGTGTCATATTCGGGTCACCGCTGCCGGGCACTCTTGGCAAAACCCAGCCGGAGGTCGCCCATGAGCAGCGCTCAGCTCGCCAAACCCAGCCGCAAGCAACGCGTGCGCACCTTGTGGATTTCTGATGTGCACCTGGGCACCCGCGATTGTCAGGCCGAGCATCTGTCGACCTTTCTCAAGGGTTACCAGGCTGACAGGATCTATCTGGTGGGCGACATCATCGACGGCTGGAAACTGCGCGGCGGCATGTACTGGCCGCAGGCGCACACCAATGTGATTCGTCGCCTGCTGACCATGAGCAAGCGCGGCACCGAGGTGATCTACATCACCGGCAACCACGACGAGTTCCTGCGCCGCTATTCAAAGCTGGTGCTGGGCAATATCAAGCTGCTGGACGAGGCCGTGCACGTTACCGCCGATGGCCGGCGCTTGCTGGTGATTCATGGCGACCAGTTCGATGTGATCACCCGCTACCACCGCTGGCTGGCGTTTCTTGGCGACTCGGCCTACGAATTCACCCTGACCCTCAACCGCTGGCTCAACCACTGGCGCGCCCGTTATGGCTACGGCTACTGGTCGCTGTCGGCGTACCTCAAGCACAAGGTCAAGGGCGCGGTGAACTTCATCAGCGATTTTGAAAACGCCATCGCCCACGAATGCGTCAAGCGCGGGCTTGATGGCGTGGTCTGCGGGCACATTCACCATGCCGAGATTCGCCAGGTGGGCGAGGTGGAATACCTCAACTGCGGTGATTGGGTGGAATCGTGCACAGCGCTGATCGAGCATCTGGACGGCAGCATCGAGCTGTACCGCCTGGCGGATGCGCAGATGCTGGAGAAGCAACGAGCTGAAGAGGCGCTGGCCGTTTAAAACGCCACCCGGCCCAGCAACATGTCGCGGAACATCACGAAATCGGCCATCAGGCTGTACAGCGGATGCTGAAAGGTCGCGGGGCGGTTGTGTTCAAACAGATAGTGCCCGGCCCAGGCAAAGCCGTAGCCGGCCACCGGCACCAGCCATAACAACCCCCAGCGACCGCTGCCGATCCCGAATGCCAGCAGAAAAATCACCAGGCTGGTGCCGACAAAGTGCAGGCGCCTGCAGGTGCTGTTGCGGTGTTCTTCAAGGTAATACGGATAAAACTCAGCGAAGTTCGCGAAATGCCTGACGTGTTCCATGGTGTACGTCCTCATGCTGGTCTATGGCCAGTCTAGCCGGGCACAAGGACGTTCGGACACCTCTAAAAACTACCTGCGTTGTCATCGCTGCGTTAAAAACCGGCTCGGAATGCTCATTTACAACCCGTAAAGTCGGCCGCGACTCCGACCGTTCCTCGCCTGTTTTTGTGGGGCCGCCATCGGTATTGCGCTGACTGCCTCGCTTACGTTTTTAGAGGTGCCCGTTCGTCATCAGTGTCGCCAGAAGGCCGGCACGCAGAGCACCAGAATGGTGATGATTTCCAGGCGGCCCAGCAGCATGCCGGCCGACAGAATCCATTTGGCCGCATCCGGCAGGCTGGCGAAGTTGCCCGCAGGACCTATCACTTCACCCAGGCCCGGGCCCACGCCCGATACAGTGCTGGCCGCGCCGGTCAGGGCGGTCATCCAGTCCAGACCCAGCAGCGACAGCAGCAGGGCGATGATGCAGATGGTGATGGTGAAAAAGAACGAGAAGGTCAGGATCGAGCGCACGATCTCATCGTCCAGGCGATGGCCGTTATACCTCTGCTTGATCACTGCGCGCGGATGGATCAGTTGATTGAGGTTGGCCTTGAGCAGGATATAGGCCACCTGAAAGCGGAAAATCTTTACACCGCCAGCGGTCGAGCCGGAGCAGCCGCCGATAAAGCCCAGGTAGAAGAACAGCATCAACGAAAAGTTGCCCCACAGGCTGTAGTCGCCCAGCGCAAAACCGGTGGTGGTGACCACCGAGGTCACGTTCAGCGCCACATGGCGCAGCGCATCGAGCCATGGCAGGTCGGTGGTCAGGCCGTACCACAAGGTCATGACCAGCCAGGTGACCAGCAGCAGGCCGAGCATGCCTTGCACCTGTTCGTCGCGGATCAGCGCCTGACGATTGCCGCGCAAGGTCGCCACATACAGGGTGAAGGGCAGGCTGCCGAGGATCATCACCACGATCGCCACCCAGTGCACCGCCGGTTGCGGCCATTTGGCCAGCGACAGGTCGGAGGTCGAGAAACCGCCGGTGGAAATCGCCGACATCGCGTGGTTGATGGCATCGAACAGGCTCATGCCCGCCCACCAGAAGCCCAGGCTGCCGAGCACGGTAAAGCCGACGTAAGCGAGGATGATGTACTTGGCCACCATGTGTGAGCGCGGCATGACCTTTTCCGAGCGGTCCGAAGATTCGGTCTGGAACAGGCGCATGCCACCGATGCGCAACAGCGGCAGGATCGCCACCGCCATGCCGATAAAGCCGATACCGCCAAGCCAGTGCAGCATCGAGCGCCAGATCAGAATGCCCGGCGACATGCTGTCCAGGTGGTTGAGCACCGTGGAGCCGGTGGCGGTGATGCCCGACATGCTTTCAAAGAACGAGTCGGTGTAGCTGATGTGCTGGGTCAGCAGAAACGGCAGCGCGGCAAAGATGCACACCACGATCCAGCTGGTCACGGTCAGCATGTACATGTCGCGCGGGCGCAGGTGCACGTGCTCCGGGCGGCCCGGCAATACCAGCGCAAGGCCGGCGATAAAGGTGATGGCGCTGGCCCACAGAAACGAGCGCAAGTCTTCGAAGCGGT
Source organism: Pseudomonas sp. HP_08 (assembly GCF_055284095.1). Lineage (NCBI taxonomy): Bacteria > Pseudomonadati > Pseudomonadota > Gammaproteobacteria > Pseudomonadales > Pseudomonadaceae > Pseudomonas > Pseudomonas sp. HP_08. The sequence continues at coordinate 31,569 of NZ_JBTOQC010000034.1, forward strand.
CGTAGATCACCAGCGTGGCCATCGGCACGATCATCGAGATCGCCAGGGTGATCAGGAAGATGCCGATAATGAAACCGATAATGCGAAAGGTCGGCAACGCCATGAACTGCTCGGACTGGAGGGGAAGTGGGGCGCCATTCTACCTGCGCGTTTTTGCATGTAAACCTGTGGCTAAAGGGTAGCGTCTGATGAAGGTTGCGCTCGTTATTGCAGGCAGGCCTGGCCTAGAATGTCCGACTGTCTTTCAAGGAGATTGGCCCATGCAGGCTCTCGACGTTTTGCTCAATCGTGTTTCGGTCCCGCGTCTGGTCGAACCGGCCCCTGATGCCGGCCAACGGGAAATCCTGTTTGGCGCCGCCTTGCGCGCGCCAGACCATGGCTTGCTCAAGCCTTATCGTTTTCTGACGGTTGAGGGTTCGTCGCGTGAACGCCTGGGCGAACTGCTGGCTCAGGCCCTGCTGGAAAAAGACAGCAACCCGCCGGCCCAGCAACTGGACAAGGCGCGTCAGGGGCCATTGCGCGCGCCATTGGTCGTGGTAGTGATTGCCCGCTTGCAGGACCATTTCAAGGTGCCGCGCAGCGAACAGCTTCTGACCGCAGGCTGTGCCGCGCACGGGGTGTTGCTGGCCGCCTACGCGCTAGGGCTGGGCGGGGTGTGGCGTACCGGTGAGTTGTCGTATGCGCCCGGCGTGGCCAAAGGCCTGGGCTTGAGCGACGGTGAAGAAGTGCTGGGCTTTCTGTACCTGGGCACGCCGCTGAACCCGCCACGGGTGGCGGGCAAGGAAGAGATCGGCGCATTTGTCAGCGCCTGGTAAACCAGCCGGTTTAAGGTGTCAGGTCAATGCACGGGATTGACCGGCACCAGCGGTAACTCCACCACGGCAAGAAAACCGCCCTGCGGATGGTTGCTCAAGGTCAGGCTGCCGCCGTGGCGTTCGGCGGCGCGGCGGGCGATGGCCAGGCCCAGGCCATGGCCGGCGCTGCTCTGGCCGGGCGCGCGGTAGAACGGTTCGCCCAGCTGCGTCAGGTATTCGGGCGCGGTGCCCGGGCCATGATCGCGCACGCTGATACGAACGCGATCCTCAAGCTTTTCGGCATGCAGCTCTACAGGCTGATCGGGCGGGCTGAAGCGCCGGGCATTGCGCAGCAGGTTGTCAATGGCCCGTTCGATCATGTCCGGCCAGCCTTCGACACCCAGCGGGCTCTGAATCTGCAAGCTGATGCCGGGTTCCTGGCCGTCGAGCAATGCATCGTTGCGCAGTCGTTGCAGCAGGTTGTGCAGGTCCACCGGCTCGGCCTTGGCCATGTCGGCATCCAGGCGCGCCAGGGCGAGAATTTCACTGATCAATGCTTCAAGCCGATCGCATTCACGGTCCAGGCGCGGCCAGAGCTTTTCACGCTCTTGCGGTGTGGCGCGGCCCGCCAGAGCCAGGGCAATGCGCAGGCGTGCCAGCGGTGAGCGCAGTTCATGCGACACGTCGCGCAGCAACTGGCGCTGGCTGCCGATCAGGCTTTGCAGGCGCGCGCCCATGCGGTTGAAGTCGGTGGCCAGTACGCCAAATTCATCGCGGCGGTTGGCCAGTTGCGCCAGGCTGTGCTGCTGATAGCTGGCCTGGCCCAGATCATGGACAGCGCTGCGCAGGCGGTTCAGCGGGCGGGTGATCGACAAGGTCACGAACAGGCTGAACAGGGTCAGCACCACCAGCGCAATGCCCAGCGCACTGAGCGGCCACATCAGGCTCTGGCGATGCCATTCTTCGACTTCCGGGTGGGGGATGCGATAGATCAGCAGGTAGGTTTCGCCACTGGTATCGCTGGTGTATTCAGTGGTCAGGCGCCGCCATGGCAAGGGACGCGAGTCGTCGCCCTGACGTGCTTCATAGGCGGCAGCACGAGGTGGAAAGGTGCCTGGCACCACCGGCTCGCCACTGCTGTTGAGCACCTGCACATCGATTCGGTGCTTGCGTTTGACGTTCTGCAGAAAGTCCTGCGCTGCATCCGCGCCCTGTTCTTCAAAACGGCTGGCCCATTTTTGCGGCAGCTCGTTAAGGACCGGATGACGGCTGAGAATCCAGGCATCCTGGTTCAACATGTGCCCGAGCAGGACCGACAGGCCCGCCACCAGGGCGATGGCCAGCCAGAAACTGGCCAGGATTCGCCAGAACAATGAACGCACGTTTTGACCTCACTGCAACGGGAAAACCCGACATGCACGCATGTCGGGTCGGGGAGGGCGAAGAGTGTAACGATTACTGAGCCTTTTTGGCCTTTTCCGCTTTCCAGGCCTGGAACTCGGCCCACTCGGCGCGGCGTTCTTCGCGTTTTTTCTTCTCGGCGTCGAACTCTTTCTGCTGTTCAGGCTTGAGCAGGGCGCGCACGGCAGTGTCGGTCTTGTCGCGGCTGGCTTGCAGCTCATCCTTCATGGCTTTCTGGTCGGCAGCGGGCAGCTTGTCCAGGAAGCGCTTGTTGATTTCCTTGCGTTCGTGGGCTTGTTCGCCCATCAGCTTGCCGATCTGCTGGCGCTGTTCGCGACTCAGGTCCAGGTCAGCGAACGGGCCGCCGCGGTGCTTGCCAGGGCCTTGATCCTGATGGAAGCGTGGGCCGCCGTGCTCAGGACCGTCAGCCGGTGCAGGAGGTGCGGCCATGGCCAGGGCAGGAAGGGCAGCAGCGAACATCAAAGCAGTCAGGGTCTTGCGCATGGTGTATCTCCTTGTCTCTGGTGCGGCTTGTTTGCCGTTGGAGCCCAGTTTAGGGAGATCAAGGTCAAGCGCGGTCAATGCAGCGTAAAGCTTATGTAAAGGCCCGTAGGACCGACTTTAGTCGGGAAGCAGGCGCTAAAAATCTGCGGTGATGCACTTCGCTGCTGAAGCAGCTCCTACGGCTGTTTCAAAGGCTGTAATAGTAGCCGCGGCTGCGCAGGGCGACGATGCGCGGGCGGCCGTCGGGGTGTGGGCCGATCTTTTTGCGCAGGTTGCTGACGTGCATGTCCAGGCTGCGGTCGTACAGCGTCAGCTTGCGGCCCAGCGCCAGTTGCGCCAGTTCCTGTTTGTCCAGCGGCTCGCCGGGTTGACGCAGCAGGGCTTCGAGCAGGCGGCTTTCGGAGACGGTCAGGGTCATTTCCTGTTCGTCGATGATCACCACGCCACGCACCGCGCTGAAGGTCAGGTCGCCCAGTTCCAGCTGGCTGGTAGCAGTGGCCGGATGGCTGCGGCGCAAGACCGCCCGCAGGCGGGCCGTCAGTTCGCGCGGGTCGCAGGGCTTGGCCAGGTAATCGTCGGCGCCCAGTTCCAGACCCAGGATGCGGTCCAGCGGTTCGCCGCGTGCCGAGAGCATTACCACCGGCAAATCGGGGTGTTCGTTGCGCAATTGCTTGAGCAGCTCAAGACCGCTGCCGTCGGGCAGCATCACGTCCAGCACCACGGCATCGGGTGCCGACTCGGCCAGGGCCTTGCGGGCGCTCTGGCCGTCGTGGCAGGCGCGGATCTGAAAACCTTCCTGAGACAACCAACTGCCCAGCAGCTCACACAGCTCTTGGTCATCATCAATCAACAACAGCTCGCTCATGACTTACTCGATCAATCCGGGAAGGTTGCAGATGTGCAGCCGTACGGTCAGGGCAGAACCTGACGGAACGGCTTGACCACCACATTGGCATAGACACCGGCTTCTACGAATGGGTCGGCCTTGGCCCAGGTTTCTGCAGCGTTCAACGAGTCGAACTCGGCGACGATCAGGCTGCCGCTGAAGCCGGCAGGGCCTGGATCGTTGCTGTCGATGGCCGGGTGAGGGCCGGCCAGCACCAGACGACCGGCGTCTTTAAGGGCGTTGAGGCGCTCCAGGTGAGCGGGGCGCACGCTCAGGCGTTTTTCCAGGGAGTCTGCAGTGTCGGTGGCAATAATGGCGTAGAGCATGTCAGTCCTTGGTCTTGGTGGTCGATTGTGGGGTGTCGTTCAGGTAACGGGCCAGGTACAGGCCTTGCAGCACCATGAAGATCAGGGTCATGGCCAGGCTGCCGAAAACCTTGAAGTCGACCCAGAACTGCTCATAGGTAAAGGCGACGTACAGGTTGGCGGCGCCGCTGAACAGGAAAAAGATGACCCAGGAAATGTTCAGGCGTGTCCACACCGCTTGCGGCAAGGTCAGGGCGTGGCCCATGGCCCGCTGTACCAGCAGCTTGTCGCCGATAAAGTGACTGCCGGCAAAGGCCAGCGCGAACAGCCAGTTGACCGCCGGGGCTTTCCACTTGAGGATGGCTTCGCTGTCGAGCGCCAGTGTCAGGCTACCGAACACAATGCACGCGATCAGGGTCAGCCACTGGCTCTTTTCCAATTTGCGCTGCTTGATATAAAGAATGCCGTAAACCACCACGGAACTGGCGATCAGCACTTTGGTCGCACTGAATATCCCCCCCAGAATGAAGCTGTGGCCCAGGATATCGACGGCGTGAGGTTCGATCTTGTAAACGATGAAGAACAGAATCAGCGGGATGAAATCGATGAGTTGTTTCACAATGGCAGCCAGACGCGGGATGTGGCGGCATAATAACAAACATCAAAGACCGCGAAACCTAACTAAATGAATGTTGACCTGCATTGCCACAGCACCGCCTCCGACGGGGCTCTCGCGCCCTCAGTGGTGGTTGCCCGAGCCTATGAAAACGGCGTGCGCGTCCTGGCCCTGACCGACCACGACACCACCGAAGGCCTGCCCGAGGCCCGTGCAGCCGCCGAAGGATTGGGTATGCAACTGATCAACGGCGTCGAATTGTCCTGCGTCTGGAATGGCTCGACCATCCATGTATTGGGCTATGGTTTTGCTATGGACGCTCCGGCACTGACCGCCGCCATCGCCAGCCTGCACCAGGGGCGCTGGCTACGGGCCGAAGAGATCAGCCGCAAGCTGGCGCTCAAGGGCATGCCCGGTGCGCTGGAAGGCGCGCGTGCTGTGCAGCAAGCGCTGGGTGACAGCGGCAATGCGCCGGCCCGGCCGCATTTTGCCGATTTTCTGGTCAACGCAGGCTTCGTCAAGGACCGCGGCGAAGCGTTTCGCAAGTGGCTGGGGGCCGGCAAGCTGGGCGACGTCAAGCAGCACTGGCCGACGCTTGAGGAGACGGTCGCTACCTTGCGCGATTCCGGGGCGTGGATCAGTCTGGCACATCCTATGCATTATGATTTCACTCGCAGCAAGCGCCGCCGGCTGGTGATCGACTTCATCAAGGCCGGTGGTCACGCCATTGAAGCGGTCAATGGCATGCAGTCGGCCGATCAGGTCGGCAGCCTGTCTATCCTGGCCCGTGAGTTTGGCCTGCTGGTCAGTGCCGGCAGTGATTTTCATGGCCCCGGCCACTGGTCGGAGATCGGCATTTATCGGCCGCTGCCCGAGGATTTGCCACCGTTGTGGAGCAAATTCAAACATGAACCCGTCATTACCGCCGTTTGAACAGGATGTAACCGTGAGCCAATTTTTCCAGGTCCACCCGGAGAACCCGCAACCGCGCCTGATCAAACAGGCCGTGGAAATCATCAAAGCCGGCGGGCTGGTGGTGTACCCAACCGATTCGTCCTACGCGCTGGGCTGCCAGATCGGCGACAAGGGTGCCATCGAGCGCATCCGCCGCCTGCGCAAGCTGGACGATAAACACAACTTCACCCTGATGTGCTGCGATCTGTCGCAACTGGGGCTGTTCGCCAAGGTCGACACTGGTGCCTTTCGTGCCCTCAAGGCCCATACGCCAGGCCCTTACACCTTCATTCTGAATGCCACGCGCGAAGTGCCGCGCCTGCTGCTGCACGCCAAGCGCCGCACCATCGGCCTGCGTGTGCCGGGTCATCCGATTGCCCAGGCCTTGCTGGCGCAACTGGGCGAGCCGCTGATGAGCGTCAGCCTGATCATGCCCGGCGACACGCTGCCGCTGAGCGATCCTGAAGACATGCGCGAGATTCTGGAGCACCACGTAGACCTGATCATCGACGGCGGCATCGGCGGCGTCGATGCCTCGACGGTGATCAGCCTGGCCGAAGGCGACCCGCAGATCATCCGCGTAGGCTGTGGCGACCCGACGCCGTTCGGCGAACCTGCTTGATGACGGTTGTCGAAAGCGCCGAACCCCCTGAAGATGCCCAGCAACCCGCTCGCGTCTACGGCCAGCCGTTCCGCGAGTTGCCGCAGGATCTGTATATTCCGCCGGATGCCCTCGAGGTCTTTCTAGAAGCCTTCGAAGGGCCGCTGGACCTGCTGCTGTACCTGATTCGCAAGCAGAACATCGACATCCTCGACATCCCGGTGGCAGAAATCACCCGGCAATACATGGGCTATGTCGAGTTGATGAAAAACGTGCGCCTGGAACTGGCCGCCGAGTACCTGGTGATGGCCGCCATGCTCGCCGAGATCAAGTCGCGCATGCTGCTGCCGCGCTCGCAAGAGATCGAAGCCGAAGAAGATGACCCGCGTGCCGAACTGATTCGTCGCCTGCAGGAATACGAGCGCTTCAAGAGCGCCGCCGAAGGCATCGACCAGTTGAGCCGCGTAGGCCGCGACACTCATGTGCCGCGCCTTGAAGCGCCCGAAGCCCGTGCCCGCAAGCTGTTGCCGGATGTCAGCATCGAAGAACTGCTGATGTCGATGGCTGAAGTGTTGCGCCGTGCCGACATGTTTGAAAGCCATCAGGTCAGCCGTGAAACGCTGTCGACCCGCGAGCGCATGAGCGATGTACTCGAACGTCTCAAGGGCGGCGGCTTTGTACCCTTTGTCGAGCTGTACGGCGCCGAAGAGGGCCGTTTGGGCGTGGTGGTGACCTTCATGGCGATCCTGGAGCTGGTCAAGGAGTCGCTGATCGAGCTGGTGCAGAACGAACCCTTTGCTGCAATCCATGTGCGTACCCGAGCCTAAAAGAGCTATAGCCCCATGAACCTCAATGAACCCCGCGATCTGGCGCCGCTGCTGGAAGCTTTTCTGCTGGCCTCCGGCAAGCCGCAACCGCTGGAGCGCCTGTACGAGCTGTTCGAGGAAGCTGAGCGGCCCGGGCCTTCGGTCTTCAAGAAAGCCTTGCAGTTACTCGGCAAGTCCTGCGAGGGGCGCGCCTTTGAGCTCAAGGAAGTGGCTTCAGGCTACCGCTTGCAGATCCGCGAGCGTTACGCACCGTGGGTCGGCCGGCTGTGGGAAGAGCGCCCGCAGCGTTATTCGCGGGCCATGCTGGAAACCCTGGCGCTGATCGCCTATCGCCAGCCGATCACTCGTGGCGAGATCGAGGATGTGCGCGGTGTCGCGGTCAACACCCAGATCGTCAAGACATTGCTGGAGCGCGAATGGATCCGCGTGGTCGGTTATCGCGATGTACCGGGGCGGCCGGCGATGTTTGCCACCACCAAGGGCTTTCTCGATCACTTCAACCTCAAGGGGCTGGAAGACTTGCCGTCGCTGGCCGAGATTCGTGAAATCGAACCCGAGCCGCTGTTCGACCCGGAAGACGCCCCGGTGCCGGCGCATCTTCAGGCCCTGGCCGACGCCAGCCTGGGCGAAGACGGCGAGCCCGAAGCACCGCGCGAAGAAACCAGTTTCCGTACCTTGCTGGTCGAGCTCGACAGCATGGAGGAGGGCTTGAAGATCGACTTCGACGATTTGCTGCCGGCGGAACCGGCGGGCGATGAAAGTGACGAAGATAAAGACGACGATCCGCGTCTATTCCATGAGCCTTCTGCATGAGTTCAAGCAAAAGCCCCTGCACCGGCCTGTGCAAGTTCACCGATGACATTTGCCTGGGCTGCGGCCGCAGCAAGAAGGAAATCAAGGCCTGGAAGAAACTCGACAAGGACGAGCGGCGCGAGGTGCTGGACGCTTGCAAGCAGCGCCTGGCCGGGCTCAAGTCATCCGGCCGGCGGAAAAAGAAATGAGCGGTGATGCATAACCTTGCACAAGCGCGTATGATTCGCGCCCCTCTGGCCGTCCCAAATGGCCATGATTATTGAATTGAGCTTCGGCACGGCACACACTGCCTGCCGGGCAACAGGTCTTTCCGGTCCTCGGTGAGTCCTGATTCGACACACCGGGAGGTGCCCAGATGAGTGAAATAGAAGTTAAAGACGACCAGACCGAGAAACCTGCAGGCGAAAAACTGCAAAAGGTTCTGGCGCGCATTGGCGTTGGCTCGCGTCGCGATGTCGAGGCCTGGATCGGCCAGGGCCGCATCAAGGTCAACGGCGTAGTTGCCTCCCTCGGCCAGCGCGTCGACCTGTTCGATGCCATCAGCGTCGACGGTCAGGTGGTCAAGCGCGAAGAGTCGCGTGAGAACGTGCGCCGGGTCATCATGTACAACAAGCCGGACGGCGAAATCTGCACCCGTGACGACCCTGAGGGCCGTCCGACCGTGTTCGATCGCCTGCCGCGTCCGAAAGAAGGCCGCTGGGTCAATATCGGCCGTCTGGACATCAACACCACCGGCCTGCTGATGTTCACCACCGACGGTGAGCTGGCCAACCGCCTGATGCACCCGTCCTACGAGATGGACCGCGAATACGCAGTGCGTGTGCGGGGCGAAGTCGATGACGACATGCTGCTGCGTCTGAAGAACGGCGTGATCCTCGAAGACGGCCCGGCGCGTTTTACCGACATCAAGAAAGCGCCCGGTGGCGAAGGCTTCAACCACTGGTATCACTGCGTGGTGATGGAAGGTCGTAACCGCGAAGTGCGTCGCCTGTGGGAATCGCAAGGCCTGGTGGTCAGCCGCCTCAAGCGCGTGCGTTATGGACCGGTGTTCCTCAACTCCGACCTGCCGATGGGCCGCTGGCGCGAAATGAGCCAGCAGGAAGTCGACATCCTCGCCGCCGAAGTCGGCCTGACGCCGGTCGCCATGCCGGTGCTCAATGCCAAGAGCCGTGAAAAGCTCGAGCGTCTGCAGCGTCAGTCGTCGCGTCCGCTGGGCAAGGGTGAGCGGGTGCGTACCGTGCGTCCGGCCCTGGACAGCGGTGAGCGTGCCGAACGTGCACCGCGCCAGCCTGCCGGCGAAGAGCGTGGTCGTCCGGCCGCGCCACGCAGCGGCAGCGACAAGCCGCGTATTGGCGATAAGCCAGCCCGCGCCCCGCGTCCTGCCGAGCGTGAGCGCACCAGCACCGTCGCCGAGCGCCCAAGCGAAATGCGCAAGGACGTGCGTCCGCGTCCAGGCAAGCCCGATGGCAAGCCAGGCGGCAAGCCGAACGGCAAGCCGAGCGGTAAACCTGTCGCCAGGCGCGCCCCGGGCCGCAAGCCGGAGTAAATCCTGCCTGAACAAACGCCGGTTTCGACCGGCGTTTGTTTATGCGGCGTTTGTATAAAAACCACGGGCCACCCGCCACGCGGTTTCGCTTTCTGTCGCGTCACAAGCGCGGCAGGTTCCATTGCATCGAACAGGTAGCTTTTCCATGAATGCAACCGACGCGCAGCCAAGCGGGCTGAAACGCGGGCTGAAGAACCGTCACATCCAGTTGATCGCCCTGGGCGGCGCCATTGGTACCGGTTTGTTCCTGGGTTCTGCCGGCGTGCTGAAATCGGCCGGCCCGTCGATGATCCTCGGCTATGCGCTGTGCGGCTTCATCGCCTTTCTGATCATGCGCCAGCTCGGCGAGATGATCGTCGAAGAGCCGGTGGCCGGCTCGTTCAGCCACTTTGCACACCGCTATTGGGGCGGCTTTGCCGGCTTTCTGTCGGGCTGGAACTGCTGGCTGCTGTATATCCTTGTGGGCATGTCGGAGCTGACGGCGGTCGGCAAATACGTGCATTACTGGTGGCCCGAGATTCCGACCTGGGTCACGGCCGCAGCATTCTTTGTATTGATCAATGCGATCAACCTGACCAACGTCAAGGTCTTCGGCGAGACCGAATTCTGGTTCGCGATCATCAAGGTGGTGGCCATCATCGGCATGATCGCCCTGGGCAGCTATCTGCTGGTCAGTGGTAACGGCGGCCCGCAAGCGTCGGTCAGCAACCTCTGGGAACATGGCGGCTTCTTCCCCAACGGTGTGGGCGGGCTGGTGATGGCGCTGGCCTTTATCATGTTCTCGTTCGGCGGCCTGGAAATGCTCGGCTTCACCGCTGCCGAGGCCGAACAGCCGAAAACCGTGATCCCCAAGGCGATCAACCAGGTCATCTACCGCATCCTGATTTTCTACATCGGTGCACTGGTGGTGCTGCTGTCGCTGACGCCGTGGGACAGCCTGTTGATCACCCTCAATGCCTCGGGCGATGCCTACAGCGGCAGCCCGTTCGTGCAGGTGTTCTCGATGCTGGGCAGCGACACGGCCGCGCATATCCTCAACTTTGTGGTGCTGACCGCCGCCTTGTCGGTCTACAACAGCGGCACCTACTGCAACAGCCGCATGCTGGTCGGCATGGCCGAGCAGGGCGATGCGCCGCGCGGGCTTGCGCACATCGACCGACGCGGCGTGCCGGTGCGGGCGATTCTGGTTTCGGCGGTGGTTACCCTGGTGGCCGTGTTGCTCAACTATTTCATGCCCGGCAAGGCGCTGGAGCTGTTGATGTCGCTGGTGGTCGCCACGCTGGTGATCAACTGGGCGATGATCAGCTACTCGCACCTCAAGTTTCGCCAGCACATGCAGCGCAGCGGGCAGGTGCCGGCCTTCAAGGCGTTGTGGTACCCGTTCGGCAATTACCTGTGCCTGGCGTTCGTGGGGCTGATTCTGGTGATCATGCTGATGATTCCGGGCATTCGCATCTCGGTGTTCGCCATTCCGGTCTGGCTGTTGGCGATGGCGCTATTCTATTGGCTCAAGACCCGACGCAAGGCCTGATCATGCTGATCATCTCCAACAACGTTCACCTGCCCGATGGCGAAATCGAATGGAGCGCGATTCGCGCTCAGGGCGCGGGCGGGCAGAACGTCAACAAGGTCTCGAGTGCGATGCACCTGCGCTTCGACATCAATGCCTCGTCGCTGCCGCCGTTCTACAAGGAGCGGCTGCTGGCGCTGAGTGATAGCCGCATCACCAGCGACGGGGTGATCGTGATCAAGGCGCAGCAATACCGCACCCAGGAGCAGAACCGCGCCGATGCCTTGCTGCGCCTGACCGAACTGATCATCAACGCCACCAAGGTCGAGAAAAAGCGTCGTCCGACCAAGCCGACCCTGGGCTCGAAAAAGCGCCGGCTCGAATCCAAGACCAAGCGCGGCTCGATCAAGGCCGGGCGCGGCAAGATTGACTATTGAGCGCGTAGCGCCTTGCTGCGCGAATACAGCCACGCACTGAGCACCAGCCCACACAGTGACGCAGCGGCGGCAAACAGGAAGATCGACACAAAGCCGAAGCCTGCCGCCACCGCGCCCGCCAAGGGGCCGGTGATGCCCAGCGACAGGTCGATGAACAGCGAATAGGCGCCCACCGCCGCGCCACGGCTTGAGGCCGGCACCAGGTTCACCGCTTCCACGCCCAGCGCCGGGAATACCAGCGAGAAACCGAAGCCGGTCAGGGCGGCGCCGACCAGCGCCAGTTCCGGTGTTTGTGCCAGCCACAGCAGCAACAGGCCGAGGGTTTCGACGCTCAGGCAGACAATCGCCACCCGAAAACCGCCCAGCCGGTTGATCAGGTTGCCAAACAACAATCGGGCAATGATGAAGCAGCCGCCGAACAGGCTCAGGCACAGCGCGGCATCGGGCCATTTATTGCTGGCGTAATACAGGGTGATAAAGGTGGCGATGGTGCCAAAACCGATCGAACCCAGCGCCAGCCCCATGCCATGCGGGAGCACCCGGCCGAGCACGTGCATGAATGGCAGGCGCTCGCCGATCACGATCGGCACCGGCGATCTCTTCCAGGCCAGCAACTGGCCGATGATGCCCAGCAGGATGATGCTGATGCCCATGCTGGCCAGGCCAAAGGTCTTGACCAGCCAGACTCCCAGCGGCGCGCCGATAGCCAGCGCGCCATAGCTGGCAATACCGTTCCAGGAAATCACCTTGGCGGTGTGTTGCGCGCCGACCCGGCCGATACCCCAGCCAATCGAGCCTGAACCCACCAGGCTTTCGGCGCTGCCCAGCAGCACACGGCCCAGCAGCAGGCTGGCCAGGCTGACCAGCGGCCAGCCTTGCAAGCCCACCGCCAGCAGCATGAACACCCCGCTCAAGCCACAGCCGAGCAAGCCGTACTGCACCGATTTCTTGCAGCCCAGGTTGTCGATGACTTTGCTGGCCCACGGGCGGCTAAGCAGGGTTGCCAGGTACTGCACGCTGATCACCAGCCCCGCCGTGACCGCGCCGAAGCCCAGGTCGGTGTGCACATAGCCGGGCAATACGGCCAGCGGGATGCCGATATTCAGGTAACCGATAAAGGTAAACAGCACCACCGAGACCACTTGCCGGGTGACTTGCATCCGGGTCGGGGTGGGATTTTTTTCGAGTGTGGTCATCAGAGAGCGCCAGAACCTTAGCAAGCTTACGATCGGCGTTCATGATAGCGGGTGAAGCGGGGGTGATGGCAGGGCGTCAACAAAAATTGCGCAGGCGGCGCGAGTCAGTTATTGGCCGCTGTCAGCAGACGGGTGGTCATCAGAGCCGCCAGGGCGTTTTCCTGGGTGCCGAAGCGGGCCAGCAGGGCGTTTTGCTTTTCCGGGCTGAGGCGCAGCCAGAGATCGATCATTTTTTCGGCGGTTTCGATCAGCACATCGGCTTTTTCGGGTTTGAAATCGTTCATGGGCGTATTACTTCTTCAAGGGGGCTCAAAGCAAGACAGGCGTATGGAAAACAGGTTGACCCGTTTTCGATACGCCTGCGGTCAGCCTTTCGCGAATTCAGTCTTCGCTCATGGCCTGTTGGCTGTCTTCAGCCGGGGTTGTTGCTTTGATATCAGCCGCATGTCCGAGCTCTTGCCGAGCCAGAACGGACTGCGAGGGTTCCTGTGGGCTTGTGAAGGGGAAGTTGGGTATTTCATGCATCGTCATCACTCCTCTCAAGGGTTTGCAGGTTGCACCTTGCTTGAATAAAGCGGCGTCAGGATAGCGCAGTGAAGATGACAATCAGACTTTTAATTTGCCTTCGATGAAACAAAAACCATTTTAAGCGGTCGTCGTACAAGTGCGGCGTAGAGCGTCATTTACGCCCCAGGGCCTGCTGTGCAAGGGCTTCGGTACGCGCCGCGAGGATGAAATCGTTGGTATGCAGCCCCTTGATGGCGTGGGTCCACCAGGTGACGGTGACCTGGCCCCATTCGGTCAGCAGGGCCGGATGATGGTCTTCAAGTTCGGCCAGCGCGCCGACGGTGTTGGTAAACGCCAGGGCGCTGGCAAAATTCTTGAACGTGTAGGCTTTTTCCAGCTGCCTGACCCCTTCGCGGGTTTCCAGGCGCCACAGCGGCAGTTGCGCCAGCAACACCGGCAGGTCCTCGTCAGCGACAGGAAGGGCGTCGGCGTTGCAGGGTTGGCAGGTTTTCTGGTGCAAGGCAGTCATGGCGGCAGTCCTGGGTAAAAAAGAGACCGCCCTAGCATAGCCGCACCTGAGCGATCAGCTATTACCGCAGCCGTTGGCCATGACCTGATAACTCATGACATGCCGGTGCCCTTGCGAGTCTTCATAGGTCATGCGCGCCGGCACGACCTTGCACACATTCGGCGTCGGGCTGATGGAAATCACCCGGGCGATATCGGGGTGTGAATCGTAGGTGTAGGTTTCGACGGCCTCAAGGGCGGCAGGGGCTGTCTGACTGGCTGTTCTGGTCGACGATTCCTCGGCCAGCACCAGGGTGCTGAAGCCGCAAAGTGCCAGAATCCAGAGTGAGCGTTTCATGTGGGGACCTTTTTCAGTGCGAGAGAGGCCGCATCGACCCGGATCGGATCGATGTTTTCAGCCTGTCTGCGTGGGGGGTTACAGGTTTGCCGGTTGGCGAGGCACATTCTAGGAGCCTGCCGGCGCGGGATATAGACGCCAGTCTGAGAAGCGGTTTTGGCAAAACTGCAACAATGGCGCCGGCTGCCCGGTAAGACCATCGTCGAATGGCCCCACAACCTGTGGCGGGATAAAACACAGGCATACAACAACAACTATTTCACCGAGGTAACCAAGATGAGTGCAGCTTCCCTGTACCCCGTGCGCCCAGAAGTCGCGGCCAATACGCTGACCGACGAGGCCACCTACAAGGCCATGTACCAGCAGTCGGTGGTCAACCCCGATGGTTTCTGGCGCGAACAGGCCAAGCGCCTCGACTGGATCAAGCCCTTCACCCACGTCAAGCAGACCTCGTTCGACGATCACCGTGTCGACATCAAGTGGTTTGCCGACGGCACCCTCAACGTGGCCTACAACTGCCTGGACCGTCACCTGGAAGAGCGCGGCGACAGCATCGCAATCATCTGGGAAGGCGATGACCCGTCGGAACACCGCGAGATCACCTACCGCGAACTGCACGCCGAAGTGTGCAAGTTCGCCAACGCCTTGCGCGGCCAGGACGTACACCGTGGCGATGTGGTGACCATCTACATGCCGATGATTCCGGAAGCGGTGGTCGCCATGCTGGCCTGTGCGCGGATCGGCGCGATTCACTCGGTGGTGTTCGGCGGCTTCTCGCCCGAGGCGCTCGCCGGGCGCATCATCGATTGCAGCTCCAAGGTGGTGATCACCGCCGACGAAGGCCTGCGTGGCGGCAAGAAAACCCCGCTCAAGGCCAACGTCGACCGTGCCCTGACCAACCCGGAAACCAGCAGCGTGCAGAAGGTCATCGTCTGCAAGCGCACCGGCGGCGAGATCGAGTGGAACCGTCACCGCGACATCTGGTACCACGCGCTGCTGGAAGTGGCCTCGAGCACCTGCGCGCCCAAAGAAATGGGCGCCGAAGAATCGCTGTTCATCCTTTATACCTCCGGCTCCACCGGCAAGCCCAAGGGCGTGTTGCACACCACCGCCGGCTACCTGCTGTACGCGGCGCTGACCCACGAGCGCGTGTTCGACTACAAGCCGGGCGAAATCTACTGGTGCACCGCCGACGTGGGCTGGGTCACCGGCCACAGCTACATCGTCTACGGCCCGCTGGCCAATGGCGCCACCACATTGCTGTTCGAAGGCGTGCCGAACTACCCGGACATCACCCGCGTGTCGAAAATCGTCGACAAGCACAAGGTCAATATCCTCTACACCGCGCCGACCGCAATCCGCGCCATGATGGCTGAAGGCACCAAGTCGGTCGAAGGCGCCGACGGTTCCAGCCTGCGCCTGCTGGGTTCGGTGGGCGAGCCGATCAACCCCGAGGCCTGGGGCTGGTACTACGACACCGTGGGCAAGAAAAACTGCCCGATCGTCGACACCTGGTGGCAGACCGAAACCGGCGGCATCCTCATCAGCCCGCTGCCGGGCGCCACCGCGCTCAAGCCAGGTTCGGCGACCCGTCCGTTCTTCGGCGTGATCCCGGCGCTGGTCGACAACCTCGGCAACCTGATCGAAGGCGCGGCCGAGGGCAACCTGGTGATTCTCGATTCGTGGCCAGGCCAGTCGCGCACCCTGTACGGCGACCATGACCGCTTTGTCGACACCTACTTCAAGACCTTCCGCGGCATGTACTTCACCGGCGACGGCGCACGTCGTGACGAAGACGGTTACTACTGGATCACCGGCCGGGTGGACGACGTGCTCAACGTTTCCGGCCACCGCATGGGCACCGCCGAGATCGAAAGCGCCATGGTTGCGCACCCCAAGGTCGCGGAAGCGGCGGTGGTCGGCGTGCCGCATGACCTCAAGGGCCAGGGCATCTATGTGTACGTGACGCTCAACTCCGGTGAGGTGCCGGACGAAGCGCTGCGCATCGAACTGCGCAACTGGGTGCGCAAGGAGATCGGCCCGATTGCTTCCCCGGATGTGATCCAGTGGGCGCCGGGCCTGCCCAAGACCCGCTCGGGCAAGATCATGCGCCGCATCCTGCGCAAGATCGCCACCGGCGAATACGACTCGCTGGGCGATATCTCGACGCTGGCTGATCCAGGTGTGGTGCAGCACCTGATCGATACGCACAAGACCATGAAAGTCGCCTGACGGGTACCTCTAAAAACTACCTGCGTTGTCATCGCAGCGTTAAAAACAGGCTCGGAATGCTCATTTACAACTCGTAAACTCCGCTTCCTCGCCTGTTTTTGCCTTGCGCTGACTGCCTCGCCTACGTTTTTAGAGGCGCCCGGGCATTGAGTGTTTGATCGCGCCCCGTCCGGCCTTGCCGACCGGGGCGTTTTTCATCAGGGCGATGAACGAACCGCGTTCAGGCTTGCCGTATTAAAAGGCATTGCCAATAATGGCCGCGCTTTTTGCTTTACCGGGTGTGGGAAATCTTCCCCTTTGCTCAATCCTGATCAGTCTTGTCAACAGCCAATCTCCGATCTGTAGCAGCTTCTATAACTAGTTGTCGCATTGAAGAAATATTGGCGTGTCACCTGCCGCTAGAATGCCCGCCCATCCGCGATGCCCGGTTTTCATGTTCCAGCCTTTGGCATTGCACACCCGCTGCCTCTTCGTGCATTGAGTTCTATGCTCAATCTGCCACCTGAATGTTTTACGACGGAGTCTCAGGAATGAAAAAGCTCATGCTCATGGGCGCACTGGCCTTGTCCGTGCTCACCCAGCCGGTTTTTGCCGATGAAAAACCACTGAAGATCGGCATCGAAGCCGCCTATCCTCCGTTCGCCTCCAAGACTGCCGATGGCAGCATCGTCGGTTTCGACTACGACATCGGCAACGCCCTGTGCGAAGAGCTCAAGGTCAAGTGCACCTGGGTCGAGCAGGAGTTCGACGGCCTGATCCCGGCGCTCAAAGTGCGCAAGATCGACGCCATCCTGTCGTCCATGTCCATCACCGATGACCGCAAGAAGTCCGTGGACTTCACCGGCAAGTACTACAATTCGCCGGCACGTCTGGTGATGAAAGAGGGCGTTACAGTCAGCGACAGCCTGGCTGAAGTCAAAGACAAGCGCATCGGTGTGCAGCGCGGCTCGATCCATGAGCGCTTTGCCCGTGAAGTGCTGGCGCCGCTGGGTGCCGTGGTAACGCCGTACGGCTCGCAGAACGAAATCTACCTCGACGTCGGCGCCGGTCGCCTCGACGGCACGGTGGCCGACGCCACGCTGCTGCAGGATGGCTTCCTGAAAACCGACGCCGGCAAGGGCTATGCATTTGTCGGCCCGTCGTTCACCGACCCGAAATACTTCGGCGAAGGCATCGGCATTGCCGTGCGCAAGGGCGACAAGGAAAACCTGGAGCGCCTGAACGCGGCCATCGCCGCGATCCGTGCCAATGGCAAGTACAAGGCCATCCAGGACAAATATTTCGATTTTGATATCTACGGCAAGTAAAACCTCGCCATTGCATTGACTGTCGAAAATGGCGCAAGCCGGGACATCCTGCTTGCGCCATTTTTTATCCACCCTTTTTGAGGGCCGTACACCATGTTGAAAGGCTACGGGGCCGTGATCCTCGAAGGCACCTGGCTGACCTTGCAGTTGGCCCTGTCGTCGATGGCCCTGGCAATCGTTCTGGGCTTGATCGGTGTCGCGGTGCGTCTGTCGCCGGTGCGCTGGATGGCCTGGCTGGGCGATCTGTACAGCACGGTGGTGCGCGGGATTCCCGATCTGGTGCTGATCCTGCTGATCTTTTATGGCGGCCAGGACCTGATCAACCGCGTGGCGCCCATGCTCGGTCATGACGACTACATCGACCTCAATCCGCTGCTGGCGGGCATCTGCACCCTGGGATTCATCTTCGGCGCCTATTTGTCGGAAACCTTTCGCGGCGCCTTTCTGGGCATCCCCAAAGGCCAGGCCGAAGCCGGCGCTGCCTATGGCATGAGCGCCATGCAGGTGTTCTGGCGCATTCAGGTGCCGCAAATGGTACGCCTGGCGATTCCCGGCTTTACCAATAACTGGCTGGTGCTGGTCAAGGCCACCGCACTGATTTCGGTGGTCGGCCTGCAGGACATGATGTTCAAGGCCAAGCAGGCGGCCGATGCCACCCGCGAGCCATTCACCTTCTTTCTTACCGTGGCGGCGCTGTATCTGCTGATCACCAGCGTGTCGTTGCTGGTGCTGCGTTATCTGGAGAAGCGCTACAGCGTAGGCGTAAAGGCGGCTGACCTATGATGTTCGACTACAACGTGATCTGGGACAGCTTGCCGCTGTACCTGGGCGGCCTGCTGGTGACCCTGAAGCTGCTGGGGATTTCGCTGTTTTTCGGCCTGCTCGTGGCGCTGCCGCTGGGCATCATGCGCGTCTCGAAGAACCGCTGGATCAACGCCACGGCCTGGCTGTACACCTATGTGATTCGCGGCACGCCGATGCTGGTGCAATTGTTCCTGATTTACTACGGGCTGGCGCAGTTCGAGGCGGTGCGCAACAGTTACCTGTGGCCGTGGCTATCGAGCGCGACCTTCTGCGCGTGCCTGGCGTTCGCGATCAATACCAGCGCTTACAGCGCCGAGATCATTGCCGGCAGCCTCAAGGCCACGCCGGCCGGTGAAATCGAAGCAGCGCGGGCCATGGGTATGTCGCCGGCGACCTTGTACCGGCGCATCCTGCTGCCCTCGGCGTTGCGTCGGGCGTTGCCGCAATACAGCAACGAAGTGCTGATGATGCTGCAAGCCACCAGCCTGGCGTCGATCGTTACCCTGATCGATTTGACCGGTGCGGCGCGCACGGTCAATGCCCAGTATTACCTGCCTTTCGAGGCGTATATCACCGCAGGCGTTTTCTATCTGTGCCTGACATTCATTCTCGTGCGGCTGTTCCGGCTGGCTGAGCGCCGCTGGCTCGGTTACCTGGCCCCAAGGAAGGTCTGACATGCAACGAATCGATCATTCATTGCCGTGGAGCAGCCTCGGCACCCAGCGTCAGTTGAGCGTGTTCCGTTTCGGTTCCGGCGAGCGCAAGGCCTACATCCAGGCCAGCCTGCACGCCGATGAATTGCCCGGCATGCGCACCGCCTGGGAGCTGAAAAAGCGCCTGGCCGAGCTTGAGGCGCAAGGCGCGCTCAAGGGCACCATCGAACTGGTGCCGGTGGCCAACCCGCTGGGCCTGGGGCAACTGCTGCAGGGCGCTCATCAAGGGCGCTTCGAGTTTGGCAGCGGCAAGAATTTCAACCGCGACTTTGCCGAACTCAGCGAGCCGGTGGCCGCGCAGCTCGAAGGCCGGCTGGGCGACGACCCGCGGGCCAATGTGCAACTGATCCGTCAGGCGATGCGTGACGCGCTGGCTGAACTGCCGGCCGCACAAAGCGAGCTTGAAGGCCTGCAGCGCCTGCTGCTCAGTCATGCCTGCGATGCCGATGTGGTGCTCGACCTGCATTGCGATGCCGAGGCGGCGTTGCACATGTACGCCTTGCCGCAGCATTGGCCGCAGTGGCGTTCGCTGGCCGCGCACATGCAGATGACCGTGGCGCTGCTGGCCGAAGATTCCGGCGGCAGCTCGTTCGATGAAGCCTGCTCGCTGCCCTGGTTGCGCCTGTCGCGGATCTTTCCTGATGCACAGATTCCGCTGGCCTGTCTGGCGACCACGCTGGAACTCGGCGGCCAGGCCGACACCGGTCAGGCCCAGGCTTGCGCGCATGCCGATGGCATTCTGGCGTTTCTGGCCGAGCAAGGCCTGATCGAGGGCAACTGGTCGCGACCGGCCACCGAGGCGTGCGAAGGCATGCCGTTCGAAGGCACCGAACTGGTCTATGCGCCGCACCCCGGTGTGGTGACTTTCTTGCGGGCGCCCGGTGTCTGGGTCGAGGCTGGCGAGCCGTTGTTCGAGGTCATCGACCCGCTGTCCGATCAGGCCAGCACCGTGTGTTCGTCCACCGCTGGCGTGTTGTTCGCCGTCGAGCGACTTCGTTACGCTCAACCCGGTTTCTGGCTGGCCAAGGTGGCGGGGCGCACGGCGCTTCGCCACGGGCGCCTGCTCAGCGACTGACCGATTTTTGAGAACCCACAGATGAACAAACTGCAAGTCCAGGATCTGCACAAGCGCTACGGCACCCACGAGGTGCTCAAGGGTGTGTCTCTGACCGCCCGGGCCGGCGATGTCATCAGCATCATCGGCTCCAGCGGCTCGGGCAAGAGTACCTTCCTGCGTTGCATCAACCTGCTCGAACAGCCGCACGCCGGCAAGATTGTGCTCAATGGCGAAGAGCTGCGTCTGGTGCCGGGCAAGGACGGCAGTCTGCGCGCCGCCGAACCCAAGCAGCTGCAGCGCATGCGCTCGCGGCTGACCATGGTGTTTCAGCACTTCAATTTGTGGGCGCACATGACGGCGCTGGAAAACGTCATCGAGGCGCCGATTCAGGTGCTCGGCGTGCCGCGCCGCGAAGCGCTGGAAAAGGCCGAGCATTACCTGGCCCGTGTCGGTGTCTCGCACCGCAAGGACGCTTACCCCGGCCACATGTCCGGCGGCGAGCAGCAGCGCGTGGCGATTGCCCGGGCGCTGGCAATGGAGCCCGAGGTGATGCTGTTCGACGAGCCGACCTCGGCGCTGGACCCCGAATTGGTCGGCGATGTGCTCAAGGTCATGCAGAGCCTGGCCCAGGAAGGCCGGACCATGGTGGTGGTGACCCACGAAATGGGCTTCGCCCGCGAGGTCTCCAATCAACTGGTGTTCCTGCATCAAGGCCTGGTGCAGGAGCAAGGTGACCCGCGTGAGGTGCTGAGCAACCCGCAGTCCGAGCGGCTGCGGCAGTTTCTGTCGGGAAGCCTGAAGTAGTTCGCACCATATTGGTGCTTTTGCAAGTAGAACAAGGCATGCTGCGTCAGTCTTTCTGACAGAGCCCTATGAGCGGCAATACGTACTGGATGTCCCAATGACTGCCCACCGAATAGGTTTTCTCGTTTGGCCCGGCACCAAGGCCCTGACCCTGGCGCTGGCAGAAGAAGCCTTGAGCGTTGCCCAGCACGTTCATCCCGACGTGTTGTACGAACAAGTGATTCTGCATGCCGAAACCTTGTCGGCACCCGCCGATTCAAGCTGGCGCCTGCCGGGCGAGCTGTGGAGCGCAGCGCGCCTTGAAGGGCTGCAAAAACTGTTCGTGATCGCCGATGAGCCGCCCACGGCCATCGCGCCGGCGCTGGGCAGTGCGCTCAAACAGCTGGTGCGCAGCGGCTGCCTGATCGGCGGGCTATCGGCAGGGGTTTATCCGCTGGCCATGCTTGGCTTGCTCGATGGCTATCGCGCTGCCGTGCATTGGCGCTGGCAGGACGATTTCAGCGAACGCTTCCCCAAGGTCATTGCCACCAGCCACTTGTTCGACTGGGACCGCGACCGCCTGACCGCGTGTGGCGGGCTGTCGGTGCTTGACCTGCTGCTGGCGGTGCTGTCGCGCGATCACGGCGCAGAACTGGCCGGCGCCGTCTCTGAAGAACTGGTGGTCGAACGCATTCGTGAAGGTGGCGAGCGCCAGCGTATTCCGTTGCAGAATCGTCTGGGTTCCAGCCATCCGAAGCTGACCCAGGCCGTGCTGCTGATGGAAGCCAATATCGAAGAGCCGCTGACCACCGACGAAATCGCCCAGCATGTCTGCGTGTCGCGCCGGCAACTGGAGCGCATCTTCAAGCAGTACCTCAATCGGGTGCCCAGCCAGTATTACCTGGAGCTGCGCCTGAACAAGGCCCGGCAGATGCTGATGCAGACCAGCAAATCGATCATCCAGATCGGCCTGTCGTGCGGCTTCTCGTCAGGCCCGCACTTCTCCAGCGCCTACCGCAACTTCTTCGGCGCCACCCCGCGCGAAGACCGCAATCAGCGCCGCAGCAACAGCCCGTTCGAATTATCGTCGGTGCCGGCCGAGCGCGGTTGACGTATAAAACCGCGCCCAAGTGCTGTAACAACTTGTCGCTTCAGGGCAAGGCCGCGCAAAATGCAGTCCTTACAATCCCTTATCACTCGCTTGCCGGTTCCTGGCAGGCGTTTCTCTTCAGGAGACTCTGATGTCCGTTGAGCATGCTGCAGTGCAACGCGCCGATTTCGACCAGGTAATGGTTCCCAACTATGCGCCAGCCGGGTTCATTCCCGTGCGCGGTGCGGGCTCGCGGGTCTGGGATCAGGCCGGCCGCGAGCTGGTGGACTTTTCTGGCGGGATTGCGGTGAACGTACTGGGCCACTGCCATCCGGCGCTGGTCGGTGCGCTGACCGTGCAGGGCAATAGCCTCTGGCACGTCTCCAACGTGTTCACCAACGAGCCGGCCCTGCGCCTGGCGCACAAGCTGGTCGACGCCACCTTTGCCGAGCGGGTGTTCTTCTGCAACTCCGGCGCTGAGGCCAACGAGGCCGCGTTCAAGCTGGCGCGCCGCGTGGCGCACGACAATTTCGGTCCTGAAAAATACGAAATCATCGCCGCCCTCAACAGCTTCCACGGTCGTACCCTGTTCACCGTCAGTGTCGGTGGCCAGCCCAAGTATTCCGATGGCTTCGGTCCAAAGATCACCGGTATTTCCCATGTGCCGTATAACGATCTCGACGCTCTGAAAGCGGCGATCAGCGACAAGACCTGCGCCGTTGTGCTGGAGCCGATCCAGGGCGAAGGCGGCGTGCTGCCGGCTGATCTTGCTTATCTGCAAGGCGCCCGCGAGCTGTGCGATCAGCACAATGCGCTGCTGATTTTCGACGAAGTGCAAAGCGGCATGGGCCGTAGCGGCAAGCTGTTTGCCTACCAGCACTACGGCGTGACCCCGGACATTCTGTCCAGCGCCAAGAGCATCGGCGGCGGTTTCCCGCTGGCAGCGATGCTGACCACTGAAAAGCTGGCAAAGCACTTCGCTGTCGGCGTACACGGCACGACCTACGGCGGCAACGCGCTGGCCTGTGCGGTGGGCGAGGCGGTGATCGATATCGTCAACACCCCGCAAGTGCTGGAAGGCGTGCTCGCCAAGCAGCAACTGTTCAAGACACGCCTGGAGCGCATCGGTGAACAGTACGGTGTGTTCAGCGAAGTTCGCGGCCTGGGCCTGTTGATTGGTGCGGTGTTGTCGGATGCCTGGAAAGGCCGCGCCAAAGACATCTTTGCCGCCGCTGAGAGCGAAGACCTGATGATCCTGCAAGCGGGTCCCGATGTGGTCCGTTTTGCACCGAGCCTGGTCATTCTCGACGCCGACATCGAAGAGGGCCTGAACCGCTTCGAGCGCGCCGTTGCCAAGCTGGCCGGCTAAGCAGGCCTGCCTTATCCATCTGCCTGCCGGCACCGCCGGCAGGTCTACACGCCAAGGAGTGACACCATGCTGGTGATGCGCCCCGCGCAAATGGCTGACCTGGCCGAGGTTCAGCGCCTCGCCGCCGACAGCCCGATCGGTGTCACGTCCCTGCCTGACGATGCAGATCGGCTGGGCGACAAGATTGTCGCGTCCGAATCGTCGTTTGCCGCCGAAGTCAGCTTCAACGGTGAAGAAACCTACTTTTTCGTGCTTGAAGACAGCGACACCGGCCGCCTTGTGGGCTGCTCGGGCATCGTCGCGTCGGCGGGCTATTCCGAACCCTTCTACAGCTTTCGTAACGAGACGTTCGTACACGCCTCGCGCGAGCTGAAGATTCACAACAAGACCCACGTGCTGTCGCTGTGTCACGACCTGACCGGCAACAGTCTGCTGACCAGCTTTTATGTGATTCCGGAACTGGTCGGCAGCGCCTGGTCGGAGCTCAATTCGCGTGGCCGGCTGTTGTTCATCGCCAGCCACCCGGAGCGTTTCGCCGACTCGGTGGTCACCGAAATCGTCGGCTACAGCGACGAACACGGCGACTCACCGTTCTGGGACTCGATCGGGCGACATTTTTTCGACCTCAACTACGCGGATGCCGAGCGCCTGTGCGGGCTCAAGAGCCGGACCTTTCTGGCCGAACTGATGCCGCATTACCCCATCTACGTGCCGCTGCTGTCCGATGACGCGCAAGAGGCCATGGGGCAGGTGCATCCGCGTGCGCAGATCACCTTCGATATCCTGATGCGCGAAGGCTTCGAGACCGATCACTACATCGATATCTTCGACGGTGGGCCGACCTTGCATGCGCGCACCTCGGGGATTCGCTCTATTGCCCAGAGCCGTCTGGTGCCGGTCAAGATCCAGGCCGGGCAGGGCAGCGAGCCCGTGCGCGGTGGGCGTCTGTACCTGGTTGCCAACGACCTGTTGCAGGATTACCGGGCGGTGCTGCTGGAGCTGGACTGGGCACCGGGACGTCCGGTGACCCTCAATACGCAGGCGGCCCAGGCGCTGGGTGTCGGCGAAGGCGCCAGCGTGCGCGTAGTTGCGGTCTGACCGGCAGCGGTCGGTTGGTTTGTCGGGGCTCGCAGAGTCCCTTGAGGAGAAAACATGATCGTTCGTCCTGTACGCAGCACTGACCTGCCCGCGCTGATCGACCTGGCGCGCAGCACCGGTGCGGGCCTGACGACCCTGCCGGCCAACGAACAGCGCCTGACGCATCGGGTCGGCTGGGCCGAAAAAAGCTTTCGCGGCGAGGCCGAGCGGGCCGATTCCGATTATCTGTTTGTGCTGGAAGACGATCAGGAGCGGATCATCGGCATCAGTGCCATTGCCGGCGCCGTCGGCCTGCGCGAGCCCTGGTACAACTACCGCGTGGGGCTGACGGTCAACGCCTCTCAGGAGTTGAACATCTATCGCGAGATTCCGACCCTGTTCCTGGCCAATGACCTGACCGGCAACTCGGAATTGTGCTCGTTGTTCCTGCACGGCGATTCGCGCACCGGGCTCAATGGTCGCCTGCTGTCCAAGGCGCGGATGCTGTTCATTGCCGAATTCCCGAACCTGTTTGGTCCCAAGATCATTGCCGAGATGCGTGGCATTTCCGATGACCAGGGCCATTCACCGTTCTGGGAGAGCCTGGGCCGGCACTTTTTCAAGATGGAATTCAGCCAGGCCGACTACCTGACCGGGGTCGGCAACAAGGCGTTCATCGCCGAGTTGATGCCCAAGTTTCCGCTGTACGCCTGCTTTCTGTCTGCCGAGGCCCGCGAAGTGATCGGCCGCGTGCATGCCGAAACCGAGCCTGCGCTGACCATGCTCAAGAGCGAAGGCTTCAGCTACCAGGGTTATGTCGACATCTTCGATGCAGGTCCTGCCATCGAGTGCGAGACCGGCAAGGTCCGTGCGGTGCGCGACAGCCAGACGCTGGTGCTGGCCATCGGTACGGCGGGCGAAGAAGCGCCGCTGTTTCTGATTCATAACCGCAAGCGCGAAGACTGCCGGATTACTGTGGGCCGTGCCCGCTCGGTGGCCGGCACATTGGTGGTCGATCCGGCGACCGCGCGGCGTCTGCGCATGAGCCCGGGCGACAATGTGCGGGCCGTGCCGCTGGCAGCGGGTGTTTGATGAACGGCCTGTACATCGGCGGCGCCTGGCAACCGGGGCAGGGCGAGGCATTCGCTTCACATAACCCGGTCAGCCAGCGGGTGGTCTGGTCCGGTGAGGCCGCCAGCGCCGCCCAGGTCGATCAGGCGGTGCAGGCGGCGCGCCAGGCCTTTGCCGGCTGGGCACTGCGGCCCTTGCAAGAACGCATCGATCTGCTCGAAGCTTTCGCCGCACGCCTCAAGGTGCGCGCCGATGAACTGGCGGTCAGTATCGGCAGCGAGACCGGCAAGCCGCTCTGGGAGTCGGCCACCGAAGTGACCAGCATGGTCAACAAGATCGCCATCTCGGTGCAGAGCTACCGCGAGCGCACCGGCGAAAAGAGCGGCCCGCTGGGCGATGCCAATGCCGTATTGCGGCACAAGCCGCATGGCGTGGTGGCGGTGTTCGGTCCGTACAACTTCCCCGGCCATTTGCCCAACGGCCATATCGTGCCGGCGTTGCTGGCCGGCAATACCGTGCTGTTCAAGCCCAGCGAACTGACCCCCGGCGTGGCCGAGCTGACCGTGCAGTGCTGGGTCGAGGCCGGCTTGCCGGCGGGCGTGCTCAACCTGTTGCAGGGCGGGCGCGACACCGGTGTGGCGCTGGCTGCGCATGCGGGCATCGACGGGCTGTTTTTCACCGGCTCCAGCCGTACCGGGCATGCCTTGCATCAGCAGTTTGGCGGGCGCCCGGAGAAGATTCTGGCGCTGGAGATGGGCGGCAATAATCCGCTGCTGGTCGATGAGGTGCAGGATGTCGATGCCGCCGTGTACGCGGTGATCCAGTCGGCGTTTATTTCGGCGGGTCAGCGCTGCACCTGTGCCCGGCTCCTGCTGGTGCCTGAAGGCGCGTGGGGCGATAGGTTTTTGCAGCGACTGGTGACGGTCGGCAAGACCTTGCAGGTGGGCGCCTTCGACAGCCTGCCGGCGCCGTTCATGGGCGCGGTGATTTCCTTGCAGGCTGCCGACAGCCTGTTGCAGGCCCAGCGTGACCTGCTGGCCGGTGGCGCCGTGGCGTTACTGGAAATGACCCGTTTGCAGCCGGGCACCGCCTTGCTCAGCCCCGGCATTCTCGATGTCAGCCAGGTTGCACAGCGCCCTGACCAGGAGCTGTTCGGGCCCTTGCTGCAAGTGATCCGCTACCCCGATTTCGCGGCCGCTGTCGCTGAGGCCAACGCCACGCAATTTGGCCTGGCCGCCGGGCTGCTGTCCGACAGCGAAGAACGCTACCGTGAGTTCTGGCTGCACAGCCGCGCCGGCATCGTCAATTGGAACAAACCGTTGACCGGTGCCGCCAGCACCGCGCCGTTCGGGGGCGTGGGCGCATCGGGCAATCACCGCGCCAGTGCCTACCATGCCGCCGATTATTGCGCCTGGCCGGTGGCATCGCTGGAGGCCCGGGACCTGACCCTGCCCGGCAGCCTGACGCCGGGCATTCGTCTGGACTGATCGTCCGGGAGTGCCGGCTACATAAAAAATAGATCCATGGAGCCGTGCTTGATGAAAACCCGTGAAATCAATTTTGACGGTCTGGTGGGCCCGACCCACAACTATGGCGGCCTGTCTTACGGCAACGTGGCCTCCCAGAACAATAGCCAGCTCAGCTCCAACCCGCGTGAAGCCGCCTTGCAGGGGCTGGCGAAAATGAAAGCCCTGATGGACCTGGGTTTTACCCAAGGGTTGATCGCACCGCAGGAGCGCCCGGATGTCGCCAGCCTGCGTCGCCTGGGTTTTACCGGCAGCGACGCGCAGGTCATCGAAAAGGCCGCGCGCCAGGACATGCCGTTGCTGGCCGCCACCTGTTCGGCATCGAGCATGTGGGTAGCCAACGCGGCGACCGTCAGCCCGAGTGCCGACACCGCCGATGGCCGCGTGCATTTCACCGCGGCCAATCTCAATTGCAAATACCACCGCAGCATCGAACACCCGACCACCAGCCGCTTGCTGGAGGCGATGTTTGCCGATGCGCGTCATTTCGCCCATCACCCGGCATTGCCGGAGGTCACCCATTTCGGCGACGAGGGCGCGGCCAATCACACCCGTCTGTGCCGCGAACACGGCCAGCCCGGTGTCGAGTTTTTCGTTTTTGGCCGCAGTGCGTTCGACACTCGCTATGCCGCACCGCAAAAGTACCCGGCGCGCCAGACCCTTGAGGCCTCAAAAGCGGTGGCCCGCCTGCATGGCCTGAGCGATGAGCGCGTGGTGTTCGGCCAGCAGAATCCGGCAGTGATCGATCAGGGCGTGTTCCACAACGATGTGATCGCGGTGGGCAACGGCCAGGTCTTGCTGCATCACGAGGACGCCTTTCTGCACAGCAAGGCGTTGCTGGACGAGCTGCGCGGCAAACTCGAACGGGTGGGCGGGCAATTGCAGGCGATTGCCGTGCCGCGCGCCGCCGTGAGTGTCGACGATGCGGTGCGCTCTTACCTGTTCAACAGCCAGTTATTGACGCGCGATGACGGCTCGATGCTGCTGATCGTGCCTCAGGAATGCCAGGCCAACCCACGGGTATGGCATTACCTGCAAGGCCTGCTGGCCTCTGGCGGGCCGATCAGCGAGGTCAAGGCCTTTGATCTCAAGCAGAGCATGCGCAATGGCGGTGGCCCGGCGTGTCTGCGCTTGCGTGTGGTGCTGAGCGATCAGGAACTGGCGGCGGTCAACCCTGGCGTGATATTGAATGAATCGCTGTACCGGCAACTGACCGGCTGGGTGGCGCGGCATTACCGTGACCGCATGCATGAGCAGGACCTGGCCGATCCGCAGCTGTTGCTCGAATGCCGCACGGCATTGGATCAACTGACGCAAATCCTTACACTGGGGTCTGTTTATCCCTTTCAACAGATCTGAAGCGCCGTTTTGCGCTGATTTTTACCTGCCTGGAGCAACCCGAACATGAGCGACACCCTGCAGCTGATTCTTGAAGATGCCGACGGCAAGCAAACCGAGATTTCTTCCACGCGCCTGGCGGTGGTCTGGCAAGGCAAGGAAATCTGGATCCAGCAAGATGGCCGTGGCCAGTTGCTGATCGGTGTCGATGTCGAGGAAGGCGATGCCGAATACGCCAACCTGCTGCTGCGCCCGCTAGCCACCAACCTGGTCAGCCTGCAACTGGAAATGGAACCGGCCGATCCTGAAGCCGGTGACGATCACGTCCACGGTCCGGACTGCAATCACTGAGGAACCGCCTATGCTCGCCCTCGGTAAATTGCTTGACCTGACTCTGGCGGGCCGCGAGCCCGCAGAAAAGACGCAACTGACCGTCGGCGGCGTACGCCTGCGCTGGCTGGAGGAGGGCGCACTGGAAGTGCGGCCTCCCCAGGGTCGCGACAATGGCCTGGACCTGCTGTTATCGGCAGGAATCCACGGCAATGAAACCGCGCCCATCGAGCTGCTGGATGAGCTGATCCGCGCCATCGCCCGGGGCGAACTCAAGCCTCGGGCACGTATTTTGTTTCTGTTCGGCAACCCTGAAGCGATGCGCCGTGGCGTGCGCTATGTCGAAGAGGACGTCAACCGGCTGTTCAGCGGTGGGCATGAACAAAGCAGCGGCCCTGAAGCCCTGCGCGCCTGCCTGCTGGAGCGGCTGGCCGCCAGTTTCTTCAACCAGCCTGAGCGCGAACGGGTGCATTACGATTTGCACACCGCCATTCGCGGCTCGAAAATCGAACAGTTCGCCCTGAGCCCCTGGAAAGACGGCCGTCAGCCTTCGCGCTTCGAGCTGGCGCGCCTGCACGCCGCCGGCATCAGCGCGGTGCTGTTGCAGAGCAAGCCTTCAACCGTATTCAGCGCCTACACCCGCGATCGGCTCGATGCCCAGGCGTTTACCCTGGAGCTGGGCAAATCCCGTCCGTTCGGCCATAACCAGCAGGTCAATCTGTCGGCCCTGCGCGAGCGGTTGATGCAGATGATCGAGGGCAGAGAGCCAGAAACCGAAAGCTCGTTGCAAGGGCTGCAACTGTTTCGCGTGGCGCAGGAAGTCATCAAGTACAGCGATAGCTTTCTTCTGCACCTGGCCGAGGATGTAGAGAATTTCTCAGTGTTGCAGAAGGACTATGTGCTGGCCCAGGACATCGGCGGCAAGCGCTGGGTGATCGAGCACAAGGGCACGCGGGTGATTTTTCCCAACCCACGGGTCGCCAGTGGATTGCGCGCCGCGATTCTGATCGTGCCGGCAGAGGATGTTTTGCTGGAGGATTGATGCGGTGTGTCTGTTTCGCGGCCGGGCGGTAATCCGTCCCGGCCGCGAATGTCGCAACTGTCAGCCCGCCGCTTTCTGCGGTGCAGCCAGGTGATGCAACTGACGAACCTTGGCCAGGGTGTCGGCGCAGGTGCGTGCCGCTTCTTCGCCTTTGTGCACGAAGTGATTGAAGAAGAATGTGTGGTGTTCTTCACCGGCATGGAAGTGGTGCGGGGTCAGGACCACCGAGAACACCGGCACCTGGGTTTCCAGCTGCACCTGCATCAGGCCGCTGATCACCGATTGGGCAACGAATTCGTGGCGGTAGATACCACCGTCGACCACCAGGCCTGCGGCGACGATGCCGGCGTAGCGACCAGTGTTGGCGAGCAGTTTGGCGTGCAGGGGAATTTCAAAGGCGCCACCGACTTCGAAGAAATCGATATCGTTTTCGCTGTAGCCCTGGCGGATGATTTCGGCGAGAAAGCCCTTGCGGCTCTGATCGACGATGTCCTTGTGCCAACTGGCCTGGATGAAAGCGATGCGTTCGTTAGCGTGGCTTTTGCTGTTGATAGCGGTAGGTTGCACGTGTTCTGACTCCTGTTTATCAATAAAACAGGGCGTTTGGATCGAAGGGGATGCGAGCTGGCGTAGAAGCTCACCGAAACCGGTTGCGGCTTTCGATGAGAGACTGGATACCGTCGACATTCATCCCGTTCTCTCTTCATCCGGACTATAACCGTCGGCCCCGGAATCACACCGGGTCTGCTGACCTTCGGGCTCGAAAACCCGAAGCGCTCGCGGGCTAGACGCTGTGCGTCATTACCGCCGGTGGGGACTTGCACCCCGCCCTGAGAACGTTACCGACCCCTCTTTGGTGGCCGGCGCAGGATTTTTATCACAGTTCTGACAAACATGCTTGGACACTTTAGTCTGGTTTCCCTACCTTTTGCTTATAAGCAAAAGGGCCTGTTGCAAATATCCGCAGGCGTCGTTCGTCAGTCAGTAACCGATAATCCAATGAATCGTATCTATCATACAAACACACTGTACCGAGGACGCAACGCCTATATAATGCGGCCCTTTGCCGTCGTTACGTCTCGCGACGTTGTGTACGGGCCTGGCTGCAGTCTCCGTGGAAGAACCTAATGAAAAGCGCAGAAATCCGTGAAGCCTTCCTGAGCTTCTTCGAAGAGCAAGGCCACACCCGTGTTGCCTCCAGCTCCCTGATCCCGGGCAACGACCCGACCCTGCTGTTCACCAACGCAGGGATGAACCAGTTCAAGGACTGTTTCCTGGGCCAGGAAAAGCGGGCCTATACCCGTGCCGTGACCAGCCAGAAGTGCGTGCGTGCCGGTGGCAAGCACAACGACCTGGAGAACGTGGGCTACACCGCCCGTCACCACACCTTTTTCGAAATGCTGGGCAACTTCAGCTTCGGTGACTATTTCAAGCGTGATGCGATCACCTTCGCCTGGACGTTCCTGACCTCGGAAAAATGGCTGAACCTGCCCAAGGAAAAACTCTGGGTCACGGTCTACGCCACCGACGACGAAGCCTACGACATCTGGACCAAGGAAGTCGGCGTGCCGGCCGAGCGCATGGTGCGCATTGGTGACAACAAGGGCGCGCCTTACGCCTCGGACAACTTCTGGACCATGGGCGACACCGGCCCGTGCGGCCCGTGCACCGAGATCTTCTTCGACCACGGCGCCGACATCTGGGGCGGCCCGCCCGGTTCGCCAGAAGAAGACGGCGACCGTTACATCGAGATCTGGAACAACGTATTCATGCAGTTCAACCGCACCGCCGACGGCGTGTTGCACCCGTTGCCAGCACCGTCGGTCGACACCGGCATGGGCCTGGAGCGGGTCAGTGCGGTGCTGCAGCACGTGCATTCGAACTACGAGATCGATCTGTTCCAGAACCTGTTGTCAGGTTCTGCCCAGGCCATCGGTTGCAGCAACGATGCCCAGGCATCGCTCAAGGTGGTTGCCGACCACATCCGTTCGTGCGGTTTCCTGATCGCCGATGGCGTGCTGCCGTCCAACGAAGGTCGCGGCTATGTGCTGCGCCGCATCATTCGTCGTGCCTGCCGCCACGGTAACAAGCTGGGTGCCAAGGGCAGCTTCTTCCACAAGATCGTCGCCGCCCTGGTGGCCGAGATGGGCGAAGCCTATCCGGAACTTGTGCAACAACAGGCGCACATCGAGCGGGTGTTGCAGGCCGAGGAAGAGCAGTTCGCCAAGACCCTGGATCAGGGTCTGAAGATTCTCGAGCAGGATCTGGCCGACTTGCAGGGTTCGGTAGTACCGGGCGCCGTGGTGTTCAAGCTGTATGACACCTACGGTTTCCCGATGGACCTGACCGGCGACATCGCCCGCGAGCGCAACCTGACCCTGGACGAGGAAGGTTTCGAGCGTGAAATGCAGGCGCAGCGTGAGCGTGCGCGTTCGGCCAGCGCCTTCGGCCTGGACTACAACAGCCTGGTCAAGGTCGATGTCGCCACCGAATTCACCGGCTACACCGGCACCGACGGATCGGCCAAAGTCGTTGCGCTGTACAAGGACGGCCAGTCGATCGGTCAGCTGAACGAAGGCGAAGAGGGTGTCGTGATCCTCGACACCACGCCGTTCTACGCCGAATCCGGCGGCCAGGTCGGCGACAGCGGTTACCTTGAAGCCGGTGCCGTGCGTTTCGACGTGACCGATACCACCAAGACCGTGGGCGCGTTCCTGCACCATGGCGTGGTTGCCAGCGGCAGCCTGACCGTCGGCGCCGAGGTGCAAACCCGCGTGGCGGGCGAAGTGCGCCAGGCCACCTCGCTGAACCACTCGGCCACTCACTTGCTGCACGCGGCCTTGCGCCAGGTGCTGGGCGAGCACGTTCAGCAGAAGGGCTCGCTGGTCGACAGTCAGCGCCTGCGTTTCGACTTCAGCCACTTCGAGGCCATCAAGCCCGAGCAGCTGCGTGAACTGGAAGACATCGTCAACGCCGAAGTGCGCAAGAACACCGAAGTGCTGACCGAAGTCACCGACATCGAGACCGCCAGGCGCAAAGGCGCCATGGCGCTGTTCGGCGAGAAATACGGCGACACCGTGCGCGTACTGACCATGGGCGGCGATTTCTCCGTCGAGCTGTGCGGTGGCATTCACGCCAATCGCACCGGCGACATTGCCCTGTTCAAGATCGTCAGCGAAGGCGGTGTCGCCGCAGGCGTTCGCCGTATCGAAGCGGTGACCGGCAGCGTGGCCCTGAACTGGGTCAACTCGGCCGAAGATCAACTCAAGGAAGCCGCGAGCCTGATCAA
Source organism: Pseudomonas sp. HP_08 (assembly GCF_055284095.1). Taxonomy (NCBI): domain Bacteria; kingdom Pseudomonadati; phylum Pseudomonadota; class Gammaproteobacteria; order Pseudomonadales; family Pseudomonadaceae; genus Pseudomonas; species Pseudomonas sp. HP_08. The sequence continues at coordinate 64,359 of NZ_JBTOQC010000034.1, forward strand.
GGGCAACCGCGACAACCTGCTGGACAAACTGACGGCGGTGCTGGAGCGCAACCGTCAGCTGGAAAAACAACTGGAACAACTGCAAGCCAAGGCAGCCAGCGCGGCCGGCGACGACCTGTCGTCGAGTGCGCTGGACGTCAAGGGTGTCAAGGTCCTGACTGCGCGCCTGGATGGTCAGGATGGCAAGGCACTGCTGGCACTGGTCGATCAGTTGAAGAACAAGCTCGGCCGCGCAGTGATCCTGCTCGGCGGGGTTCAGGATGACAAGGTCGTACTGGTCGCAGGCGTGACCAAGGACCTGACTGGCCAACTCAAAGCCGGTGATCTGATGAAGCAAGCGGCTGCTGCCGTCGGCGGTAAAGGCGGTGGTCGTCCCGACATGGCCCAGGGTGGCGGTGTCGATGCAGCGGCGCTGGATGCGGCGCTGGCGTTGACCGTTCCGTTCGTGGAACAGGGTATCTGATCCGGCTTCACGGCCTGCCGGACCACCGGCAGGCCGGGCCTGATCTGAATGTTAACGGGTGCCCTTTAAAGGGCTCTGAGGCGGCTTTGACATGGCTTTGATCGTACAGAAATTTGGCGGCACCTCCGTCGGCACTGTCGAGCGAATCGAACAGGTAGCCGAGAAAATCAAGAAATTCCGCGAGGCCGGTGACGACCTCGTGGTCGTGCTGTCGGCAATGAGCGGCGAAACCAACCGGCTGATCGAGCTGGCCCGGCAGATTACCGATCAGCCGGTTCCGCGTGAGCTGGACGTGATTGTGTCGACCGGCGAGCAAGTGACCATCGGCCTGCTGGCCATGGCCTTGATCAAGCGCGGTGTGCCGGCGGTGTCCTACACTGGCAATCAGGTGCGCATTCTGACTGACAGCGCGCACACCAAGGCGCGCATCCTCGACATCGACGACCAGAAGATCCGCGCCGACCTCAAGGCTGGTCGCGTGGTGGTGGTGGCAGGTTTCCAGGGCGTCGACGAAAGCGGCAACATCACGACGCTGGGGCGTGGCGGCTCGGACACCACCGGCGTGGCCCTGGCGGCGGCGCTGAAGGCTGACGAGTGCCAGATCTACACCGACGTCGATGGCGTCTACACCACCGACCCGCGGGTTGTGGCGCAGGCTCGCCGGCTGGAGAAGATCACCTTCGAAGAGATGCTGGAAATGGCCAGCCTCGGCTCCAAGGTGTTGCAGATCCGTTCGGTCGAGTTCGCCGGTAAATACAATGTCCCGCTGCGCGTTCTGCACAGCTTCAAGGAGGGTCCGGGCACCCTCATTACCATTGATGAAGAGGAATCCATGGAACAGCCGATCATATCCGGCATCGCTTTCAACCGCGATGAAGCCAAGCTGACGATCCGTGGCGTGCCAGACACCCCGGGCGTGGCCTTCAAGATTCTTGGGCCCGTCAGTGCCGCGAATGTCGAGGTCGACATGATCGTGCAAAATGTTTCGCACGATAACACCACGGACTTCACCTTCACCGTGCACCGCAACGACTATCAGGCGGCCTTGCAGATCCTGGAAAACACAGCGCGTGAAATCAGCGCCCGTGAAGTCTCCGGCGACACCAAGATTGCAAAGGTGTCGATCGTCGGCGTCGGCATGCGCTCGCACGCCGGTGTAGCCAGCCGCATGTTCGAAGCGCTGGCCAAGGAGAGCATCAATATCCAGATGATCTCCACCTCCGAGATCAAAGTGTCTGTGGTCATTGAAGAGAAGTACCTGGAACTGGCTGTGCGCGCCTTGCACACCGCTTTCGAGCTGGATGCTCCCCGCCAGGGCGAGTGACCTGTAAGTAGTACAAGGCGCGGCATGACCGCGCCTTGTGCTTTCTGAACGGCGCACAAAGACTTTTCTTTTCGGTGCGTTGGTCAATACTCAGGCTTGGCTCGTGGCTTTCTTGTCGCCGGCTGTTGCCTGGTGGTTGTGCAGACTTGTTGTTCCTGAATGTATTGCGTGAGGAGAAAAGTATGCTGATTCTGACTCGTCGTTGCGCAGAAAGCCTGATCATTGGTGATGGTGAGATCACGGTGACTGTGCTCGGCGTCAAAGGAAATCAGGTGCGCATTGGTGTCAATGCGCCCAAGGAAGTCGCGGTTCACCGCGAGGAAATCTACCTGCGAATCAAGAAAGAGAAGGACCAGGAACCAAGCCATTAATTTATTTGAAGATTTTGTTTGCAAAGCGGGATAAGCGTGGTTAATATACGCCCCGTGTTGCGGAGAGCTGGCCGAGTGGCCGAAGGCGCTCCCCTGCTAAGGGAGTACACCTCAAAAGGGTGTCGGGGGTTCGAATCCCCCGTTCTCCGCCATTATTTGTGTAGTGCGTCGAGTCTGGCTTTACTTGAAATCTTCTACTCGGGATCGATAGAAAAAGCGCTTTACAAAATGATTCGACGACCTAAAATGCGCAACACTGAATATGCACTCGTAGCTCAGCTGGATAGAGTACTCGGCTACGAACCGAGCGGTCACAGGTTCGAATCCTGTCGAGTGCACCATTTAAAGGTTGTTTGAAAGATACAGGGCCTCACGGTTCTAACCTCCGACAGATAACTTGCTTCAACCAGAGATGGTCTGGTCTAAAAACATACTTGCACTCGTAGCTCAGCTGGATAGAGTACTCGGCTACGAACCGAGCGGTCACAGGTTCGAATCCTGTCGAGTGCACCAAACACCAGAAAGCCCATATCGAAAGATATGGGCTTTCTGCTTTTACGGGAATCGTGTTGTGGGCAGGGTGGTTTTTCCGTGCTGTTCCGGCGTCTTCCCTTGTGTTGTAAGTCATTGAATTTATTTTAAAAAATCACTTTACAGAATAATTTAACGACCTATAATGCGAACCAACAAATGCACTCGTAGCTCAGCTGGATAGAGTACTCGGCTACGAACCGAGCGGTCACAGGTTCGAATCCTGTCGAGTGCACCAAATATCAAAAGGCCCGTATCGAAAGATACGGGCCTTTTGCGTTGTGGCGTCAGCGCTTTCCCTTCACGCAGCCATCCTCGTCGAAGGTGACCTGGTTGCTGCGCCCGTTCTTCGTTGCGTAGTGATAGCGCATTTCGCCGTTGCGCTGGGTGACTTTGGTCGGTCGTCCCAGCAGGCTCTCTACATCGCGCTGGGTCATGCCTGATGGTGTGCGCTGATTGATGATCGCCATGCGTCGCTGCTCGGCGCTCAGGCGATTGCCGCAGCCATCATCGCGCTGCCCGACCACTACCACCTCCCTGGCGGGCGCACGTGCGCGCGGATAGTCATCTGGCGATGATGTCGGTGCCACGCTGCCGGGCGGTGCGTTATAGGCGTTCACTGGCTGGCTGAGCTGTCCGGTCGTGCAGCCCAGTGAGGTGAAGGTGATGGCGCCGCTGGCGTTTTCGCAGCGTTGCACGGTGCTGGCCTGTCCTGCGAGCGGTAAGCAGAGCAGGGCGCCGATCAAGGCATTGGTGCTCAGGGTACGGGTGGTCCGAGTGTGCATCGATGAGTCCTCCATGACTGATGCGCCACAGCCTAGTACGGCTGATTTCTACCGGCGAGCGTGTTTTCTTCGCCGGATGTGACGTCGTAGCAATACTGACTCGCACGATTGTTAGGTTTGTGTCGCAAGCATCTGTTCTTGCCCGAATTTTCTCACATGCTTACCGGTCAAAGCGGTGTATGATTGCGCCCGTCAGCCCCGCCGGGGCTTATGGAATACCTCCATGGACTTACCCAGTAGTTACTTGACATCAGATTTTAACAATCAAGTTTCACCTGATTGATCTCCCGGCGTGCTCCGCTGCTGGGAGTGGAGTTCGCCTATGACCGAAAGAGAAGTAAAAAAAACGCAGGCAAGCCTGCAGGACCGTCTGGCGCAAGTCATCGACCTTCTGCATCGCCAGCGTCTTGTCGAAGACCTGACCCATCGTCAGGAAAGCCAGCATCAGGATCGTGTCGAGAACCTGGTGCATCGGCAGAATCTGGTCGAGCTGCAACGCAAGCTCGATGACCTGCACTCTGCCGACGTTGCCTACATCCTTGAAGCCTTGCCGCTTGAAGACCGTCTGACGGTCTGGCAACTGGTCAAGGCCGAGCGCGACGGCGACATTCTGCTTGAAGTATCCGATGCGGTTCGCGAAACCCTGATCGCCGACATGGACGATCACGAGTTGCTGGCGGCTGCCCGCGACATGGACGCCGACGAACTGGCGGACCTGGCCGCAGAGCTGCCACGCGACGTTGTCCATGAGTTGATGGAAACGCTTGATGCTCAGCAACGCGAGCGGGTGCGTTCGGCGCTGTCCTACGACGAGGAGCAGGTCGGTGCGTTGATGGACTTCCAGATGGTCACCATCCGCGAGGATGTCAGCCTGGAAGTGGTATTGCGCTACCTGCGCCGCCTCAAGGAGTTGCCAAGCCATACCGACAAGCTGTTCGTGGTCGATAGCGAAGGCGTGCTCAAGGGTGTGCTGCCGATCAAACGCCTGTTGGTCAATGACCCGGATAAGCAGGTTGCCGACGTCATGGCCAATGACCCGGTCAGCTTTCACCCTGAAGGCGATGCCTACGAGGCGGCTCAGGCGTTCGAGCGTTATGACCTGATCTCCTCGCCGGTGGTCGACAAGAACGGCAAGCTGATCGGCCGTCTTACCATCGACGAAATGGTCGACCTGATTCGTGAAGAGAGCGAAAGCGAAGTGCGCAGCATGGCCGGTCTTCGTGAAGACGAAGACATCTTCGCCTCGGTCTGGCGTTCATTGCGTAACCGCTGGTCGTGGCTGGCCGTCAATCTGATCACGGCATTCCTGGCTTCGCGGGTGATCGGCCTGTTCGAAGGCTCCATCGAGAAGCTGGTGGCGCTGGCGGCACTGATGCCGATCGTGGCTGGTATCGGCGGCAACTCCGGTAACCAGACCATCACCATGATCGTGCGTGCCATGGCACTCGATCAGGTCAGTACCGGCAATACCGCGCGCCTGCTGCGTAAAGAGCTGGCAGTGGCGCTGGTCAACGGCCTGGTGTGGGGCGGTGTGATCGGTATCGTGGCTTATCTGCTGTATGACAGCTGGTCGTTGGGCGTGGTGATGACCGCTGCCATGACGCTCAACCTGCTATTGGCGGCCTTTATGGGGGTGACCATTCCCATGACGCTGGTGCGCTGTGGTCGGGATCCGGCGATGGGCGCCAGTGTGATGATCACGGCCATGACCGACAGTGGCGGGTTCTTTATCTTCCTGGGCCTGGCAACCGTCTTTCTGCTTTAGTTGCTCTAAATCGCAAGTACAAAAAAACCGCCGTATGGGGCGGTTTTTTTGTGGCTTAAAGAAACGTCCTACAACTAACAGAGCGTTTTACAGCCGTTAAAAAAGCCAGCGTTAAGCTGGCTTGAACATCCTGCGCACTACTTACGACTCTTCGTTCGCAAGTTCGGTGTCGTGTGCAATCAACGATACCAGTGCAGTCTGTTGGCGGTGGGAAAGCTGGCGGAAGCGTTGCAGCAGTTCGCGTTCGTTCAGGGTCAGCTCAGGGCTATCAAGGCGCAGGCTTGGCTCGTCGCCAAAGGCACCTTCCTGAATCAGACTCTGCTCGAGGCGAGCAATGATTTCCGAGTTCATGCTGCGGTGATGATTCTTGGCCACCTCTTGCACGCGATTACGCATGCCATCGGGTAGGCGGACGACGAACTTGTCAGCCGTGCGGCTGGAATAAGTAGCCTGTTTCATAGGGCTCATATATTTAACCGGTTAGTTCAGAGGGAGCGGTTCTGGCAAATGGCCGCAAGCTTGTCCGTGTATGACAGTCCTTTTGACCAAATGTTCAACCGCGCTATCAAGGGGTCAGCATCATGCCCCATTGCGTCGATTACTTGGCGTCAAATCTGTGACAAATATTGACTCAGATAAAGGCGTTTGGCCAGCACCGATTATCAGAATTGCGAACGATTTTGCAAAGCTCGAAGCTGTCGCCTTCCTGTCGATGCCCACGAACATCTGAATGCTTTTTGCCATCATGGCTATCTGTATTCAGAGCGTAGATGGTTCTGAAGGCGAATACGAATGCGGTCCGACCAACGCACTGCGCAGGGCAAACGGTGTTGTAGCGGAGGGGATAGGCGGGGGAAGAACAGAAAGCGATGCTGATGCCCGGTCACAGAATCAGACCAGTACAACCATCAGCGTGAAGAGGTTCAGGGAACGCAGGGCAGGGTTCGATGCTCTGAAGCTTTAGCGCAACACCGGGTCGAACTTGAAGCGGCGACCGATGATCAGCGCACCAAAGAACAGGCTGGCAAAGATACCGGCGGTGACTTTTGCCAAGGTGTTCAGGCTGGATGCCTGCTCGGGTAGTAACAGGTCAACGGCGATGGCCATCAAGGTCAGGATCAGGAACGACAGTGCGGATTTCGACATGGCGGCTCTCTCATGAGGTTCTCAGGCAGATGGATTCTGCAAGACGCGATCAGAACACCCAGCGCTGTGCCGCACTGCCTGTTGCCTGGGGCATCTGTTGCGCGTCATTGGTCAGCATAGCCGGGTTGGTACCTTTGTCAGCCATGATCGCCAACTGCGGCGTCTGGCGCAGGGTGTTCTGTGTATAAGCATGAGTGCTCACCTGGGCGTCCTGGCTGGCAGTGCCTTGAAAATGAAAGGTCACCAGTGCCACCAGAGCTGCTGCATTCAACGCGGTGAGGATCATGTTCATTTTTGTTTACCTACGCCCGAGGGTGGAAAAGAGTCTACTCGTGGAAGGTAATAATGCAGCGTGCATGCCAAACTTTTATCGTAAAAAAACCCTTATAAATCAACGACTTGAATTATAATTTCAAACGCCTTCCGTTGCGTTTTGCAATGATGGCCATTTGAGAGGTTGCAAAATGCACGACAAAGGCTGCGAACCAAATCCTCAAAGTTATGTCGGTATCGCCTTACAGGCCTGACAGACAGCTATTCATTCGCCAGGCGGGGCATCGCGGCCGGTGCACAGCAAACGGCACGAAGTTTTTGCTAAATCCTTGTTTTTGCGTAAAATGCCCAGCACCTGACGGCAAGCTGTCAGGCCACTTCAGTTGATGTTGAGTCCTCTTAGTTCAACGGATAGAACGAGCCCCTCCTAAGGGCTAGATGCAGGTTCGATTCCTGCAGGGGACACATTCTCGCTTGTATCGGTCAGCCCTGCGTTGACGCCACCTTCGTTTGAAAACCTTCGCCTCACAAGCCTTCCTGCATGCCTTGCGGGCAGCGTACGTCTGTGCCTAAACGAAAGTGGCTCATGCTTTATGGCTCTCTGATATCGTTGTGGCCGTCTGTCTGGTGTGGACATGACGCAACCAAAGAATCGTGCAGGAGCAAGAATCATCATGAGGCGCATCGCTGCCACGCTGGTCGGGGCCATCTCGCTGGCGACACTGTCATTGGCCTGGGCCGATGACAGTTATCAAGGTGTGTTGAACGACAATGGCCAACCGCTTGCCGTGGCCCTGAGTATCAATTCATCGGTTCAGGAAGGTGACCTTGCGGGCCGGATTCGTTTCAACGAACCCTGGGTGTGTGGTCTTTCGCTGGTGTTCGTCGGCGCGGATGCCGCCAATGCCGCAAGCTATGTCTTCAGGGGCGCCGCTGCCGGGCGTTGCACGGCGTTGGCGGCCGGATCGCTGAAAGCCCGGTCTGACGATGACGGCGTCATGGTTCAACTGTTCGACAGCGCCAACAAGCTGCGCTACAGCGTCAAGCTGGCTAAAAAAACGTAACAGGACCTTCGGCTGCGTGCTGCCTCTTGCCGCACGCCTGTGTCGCAGCAAAATGAACATGACTGTTCGTCGCCTGCCCTGAACAGCCTCTGCTCGCCCCCGGTCGACTCCACGGGGGAAGCGCCCATCGCTTCCCTTGCCGTAAATCTCACGCAGTCAACCTTACTGGATGAAATCCGCGATGAGCAAAACAGCAAGCAGAAAGACCCTCGACGACCTGTTTATCCATGAACTTTCCGATGTCTACAGCGCGGAAAAACAGATGACCAAGGTCTTGCCGAAACTGGCCCGTGCCGCCACCAATCCCAAACTGCAGGAGGCTTTCAAAGCGCACCTGGAAGAAACCCATGGCCAGATCGAACGTATCGATCAACTGGTCGAGGCGTCGAACTTCAAGCTCAAGCGCATCAAATGCCTGGCCATGGAGGGCTTGATAGAAGAGAGCAAGGAGTTGCTCGAAGAGATCGAGCCCGGGCATGTGCTGGATGCCGGGCTGATTGGCGCGTGCCAGAAGATCGAGCACTATGAAATCGCCAGCTACGGGACGTTGATCGCCATGGCTGGCCAGCTGGGCATCAAGGATGCGGCCAAACTGCTCGGGCAGACCCTCAAGGAAGAAAAGTCTGCCGACGAGAAGCTGACGCTACTGGCTGTGCAAAGCGGTGAGCAGGCCACGATTGCCGATGATGAGGCGCGTGCCGGGTAACAAGAGGCCACACGGTAGTGAGCCTGTGGCTCAGCACTCCACCAGGCTCACCGCCAGGCCGCCGCGCGAGGTTTCCTTGTATTTGTCATGCATGTCGGCACCGGTGTCGCGCATGGTGCGGATCGCCTGATCCAGCGAAATGAAGTGCTCGCCATCGCCGCGCAGTGCCATCTGCGCGGCATTGATGGCCTTGACCGCGGCGATGGCATTGCGCTCGATGCACGGCACTTGCACCAGGCCGCCGACCGGGTCGCAGGTCAGGCCCAGGTTGTGCTCCAGGCCGATCTCAGCGGCGTTCTCGACCTGCTGCGGCGTAGCACCCAGAATTTCTGCGATGCCTGCCGCCGCCATGGCGCAGGCCGAGCCGACTTCACCCTGACAGCCGACCTCGGCACCGGAGATCGATGCATTTTTCTTGCACAGGATGCCGACCGCTGCCGCGCTGAGGAAAAACCGCACCACATCGTCTTCGTTGGCCGCCGGGTTGAATTTCATGAAGTAATGCAGCACCGCGGGCACGATGCCCGCTGCGCCGTTGGTGGGCGCCGTGACCATGCGCCCGCCGGCGGCGTTTTCTTCGTTGACCGCCAGAGCGAACAGGTTGACCCATTCCATGGCGCTCATGGTCGAGCCGATCACGTTCGGGTTGTCGAGGTTCAACAGGTTCTGGTGCAGGCGATAGGCGCGGCGCCGCACATTCAGCCCGCCCGGCAGGATGCCTTGTTCGATCAGGCCTTTATTCACGCAAGCCTGCATCGCGGCCCAGATATCGAGCAGCTTGCTGCGAATCTCGGTTTCGCTGCGCCAGACCTTTTCGTTCTCCAGCATCAGCGACGAAATGCTCATGTTGTGGGTCTTGCACAGCGCAAGCAGCTCTTTGGCGCTGGAAAAGTCATAGGGCAACACGGTGGTGTCGCCATCGAGTGTGCCGCTGGCCGCTTGCCGGGCGTCGATGACAAAACCGCCGCCAATCGAATAGTAGGTCTGTTCGTACACCTCGCCGGTCTGGCCGTAGGCGCACAAGGTCATGCCGTTGGGGTGAAAGGGCAGGCTTTCGTCGAGCAGGCGCATGTCGCGTTGCCAGATGAACTCGATGTCGCGTTCGCCGGCCAGCAGCAGCCGATTGTCACGCAGCAACGCTTCAATGCGCTCATTGACTGCGCTGGGGTCGACCTGGTCGGGCCATTCACCCATCAGGCCCATGACCGTGGCGCGGTCGGTGGCATGGCCGATACCGGTGGCAGACAGAGAACCGTACAAGCGCACCTCCATCCGTTCTACGCTGTCGAGCAGTTGTTGCTCGCGCAGGTCGGTGACAAACAGCGCCCCGGCTCGCATCGGACCCACCGTGTGCGAGCTGGAAGGCCCGATGCCGATTTTGAACATGTCGAAGACGCTGATAGCCATCTGGTGCACCCTTGGGATAAGTAGCCTGAGTCTCAAGGGCACCTCTAAAAACTGCCTGCGCTGTCATCGCTGCGTTTTTAGAGGCACCCTTAATGACCTCATGTGTAATGGGGCTTATCTTTGAGTGAGCACCGTGAAACGACAAACGATTGTTCCTATGCAACGTATTAGCAGAACTGTTCAATGAGCCGAATCTTCAATGCCCAGATGCACGCATGGCTACAGGTGTTTGCCTGCGCGGCGCGGCACCTGTCGTTTACCCGTTGCGCCGAGGAACTGCACGTCACGCCGGGTGCGATCAGCCAGCAGATGCGCCAGCTCGAAGAGCGCCTGGGCTTTGCGCTGTTTCACCGGGTCGGGCGCGGCCTTGAGCTGACTGCCGAAGGCCAGCGTCTGGCGCTGGTGGCCAACGAGGTGCAGAGCCGCATCAGCGATGAGTTGCGGCTGTTGTATTCCGGACGGATCGGCGGGGTGTTCAAGCTGCGCTCGATTCCGTCGTTTTTGCATAAATGGCTGATGCCGCGCTTGCCGCGGTTGCAGCAGGCGTTTCCCGATATCCAGTTGCGGATCATTGCCGAGGACAGCAGCGGCTCGTTGCGCGACGACGATTTCGACCTGGCCATCGACCTCAATGACGGCAGTTATCCCGGCTTGCTGACCACGCCGCTGCTGGAAGAAGAGCTGTTTCCGGTCTGCTCGCCGGCGCTGCTTGAGGGCCGTCCGCCGCTGGACGGGCCTGGGCAACTGGTGCATTACCCGTTGCTGCACGACATCACCGCCTGGCGTGGCAGCTATGAATATGCCGAGTGGGAGTTTTACCTGACCGCCATTGGCGCGGCGGGTGTCGACGTGCGGCGCGGGCACACGTTCAACCGCAACCACCTGACCATCGAAGCTGCGCGCATGGGCATGGGGGTGGCGATTGCGCGCAAGACCCTGATCACCGATGAGCTGGTGCAAGGCTCGCTGATCGTACCGTTTGGCCAGCCGATCAAGGCGCGCAAGAAGTACGTGCTGGTCTACCGCGAAGGCGCCCTCAATACCCCAGCCCGTCGCGCGGTGCACGACTGGCTGGTGAATGAAGCCGGGCAGGGCAATTGACGGCCTTACACCAACGGCGGCACACGCAGTTGTGTCGAGCAGTCCAGTAGCGAGCGGCGCTGGGTGTCGGCGTACAGCTTCAACTCGTTGATCGTCTCGCGGCCCAGATCGATCTGGAATTGCTGCTGGTTGGAGCTGGCCGCGTAGTGCGATTGCGAGTCGTCACCGAGGTTGGACTGAAAGATCCCCGCCGCGCTGACCGGCAGAAAGTCCTCATACACCAGCGGCTCGAAATCGATATGCCCGGCATCGATCAGTTGCTCCAGATCCTTGAGCGGCAAATCGTTGCTGCGCGCCGCGATGCCTTTTTCGGTCGGGAAGAAGCGGAAGTAGGCCAGGCCCTGCTTGCGCATCGCGTCCAGGTCATCGGGGAAATCCTTGAAGGTCTTCTCCAGCAGCTCGGCATAACGCAGCGCATTGGCTTCGTTGGGAAACTCACCCAGCTCATCGCGCGCGGTATTCAGCAGTTGGTCGTAAAGTGCACGGCCCTTGGGCGTCAGCGCCGCACCGCGCTGTTCGATCTCACCGAAGCGCGCCGAGTGGCTGCCCGACTCATGGGTGCCCTGGCCGACAAAGGTGATCGGCTCTTCCAGCGCCTTGAAACTGGTCTGGCGCAGCAGAATCGGATGCTCGCGGCGCGGCGGACCTTCAACCACCGCCTTGGGCGTGATGCCCTTGAGCGGCATGCCGCTTTGCACCGTGTCGATATCCAGCGTGCGCGGGGTCAGGTGGTTGATGTGCGGACCACGGAACGCCACCACGTCAGCGATCAGGCGATGCTGGGCCAGCAATTGCTGGTACTCGCCCAGCGACACGGTCGAGGTGTTGTGCCAGCGGAAGGTTTCCAGCGCCTGCTCGACGAACTCGGCGGCCTCGGCTTCGCTCAGGCCACCCTCGCGTTCATCCTGGGCGATCAGCTCCAGCGCGCGTGGAGTGAAGATCGAACGCTTGGCCAGCACTTCGGCGGCAAAAGCGCGCAGCTCGACGTTGTCGATCAGCTCCAGACGCAGCAGCGAGGTAAACACCCGGAACGGGCTGACCTGCAGCGCGTCTTCATGCACCGCCCGAAACGCGGTGGAATGCACCGGCACGCCGGCCGGCGTCAGGTCGTAATAACCCACCGGCTGCATGCCCATCACCGCAAACAAACGTGCCAAGGTTGCCAGCTCTTCAGGCGTACCGACGCGGATGGCGCCGTGGCGCTCCATGTCCAGGCGCTCGATCTCGCCGGTTTTTTTCAGGCTGTCGAGCACCTTGGGCTGAGCCTTGAACACGCCGTCATTGGTTTCGGCCACCAGTTCCATCAGGGTGCCGTACAGCGGCACTTCCTGTTGGTACATGTGCGACATGGCGCGGGAAAAGCTGGCGCGAATCTGGTCGCGGCTGGCGAATTTTGCAGTGCTCATCGGGGTGGTTTCTCCGCACAAATTCCGGTCAATCAACGGTATTTATTATCAGTTCAAGGCCGCCAGGCATCGTTCGAAGATGTCCAGGCCCTGTTCAAGAATCTCAGGCTCGGTGGTCAATGGCGGCAGCAGGCGGATGATGTGCCGCGACTTGCCGCTGGGCATCAACAACAGGCCGGCATCGCGCGCAGCACTCAGCAACTGCGCCAGTTGCATCGTGCCCGGCGCACCTTCAGGCGTCACCAGCTCGATGCCGCGCATGCTGCCGACACCGGTCAGGCGCCCCAGATAAGGCGACAGCCGGGTTTCCTGCCAGGTGCGGTAACGATTGACGATGGCCTTTTCCTGACGCTGGCCCCACAAGGCCAGGTTCTCATCGGTCATCTGCGCCAGCGACGCCAGGCCTGCCGCACAGGCAATCGGGTTGCCCGAATAGGTACCGCCCAAACCGCCCTTGGGCAGGTTGTCGAGCAGCGGCCTGCGCCCGACCACCGCGCCCAGCGGAATGCCGCCGGCGATGCTCTTGCCGAGCAGGATCAGGTCCGGTTCGATGCCCAGGCGAGAAAAACCGAAGCGCTGGCCGGTGCGGCCGAAGCCGGACTGGATTTCATCGGCGATCAGCAAAATGCCATGCGCATCGCACAGGGCGCGCAGGGCCACGGCAAATTCCGGCTCCAGCGCCAGAAAGCCGCCTTCACCCTGCACCGGTTCGATGATGAAGCAGCCGATTTCATTGACATCGATCTCGACGCTGAACAGCCGGTCGATGGCCTTCAGGGTCTGCTCGGTGGTAACGCCGGTGTCCTTGCTCGGGTACGGCACATGGAACACCGGGCCGGGCAACACACCGATGCGCTGTTTATACGGCGCGACCTTGCCGTTGAGGTTCAGCGTCGCCAGGGTGCGGCCATGAAAACCGCCGTCAAAGGCGATCACGCCGGTGCGGCCGGTCACGCCACGGACGATCTTCAGCGCATTTTCCGCCGCTTCCGCGCCACTGTTGGTGAGCATACCGCTCAGCGGGTAGCTGACCGGCACGAACGCTTCGAGGCGGTCCATGAACTGAATGTAGGGATCGTGCGGCACGGCATTGAAAGCGTAGTGAGTCAGTTTGCCGGCCTGCTCCTGAATGGCCTTGACCACTGCCGGGTTGCAGTGGCCCAGGTTCAGCACGCCGATGCCGCCCATGAAGTCGATGTAGCGCTTGCCGGCGGTGTCCCAGACTTCGGCGTTCTTGCCGTGGGACAGGGTCAGCGGGTGTACCGCCGAAATCGACTGGCTGATGTTCTCGCGGCTCATTGAATGAACTTCCTGCCTGTTAGACGTTTTATCTATCTAAGCGAACAACCGGCAAACCCCGCAAACGAAATAAAATCGCTGTGTCATTCCATTAATTCTGGATGTGGCCCGTACTGACCTTGTGCCTGATCCAGTCCACGAATGCCTTGACCTTCGGCACTTGCGCCGAATGTTCGGCGTGCGCCAGAAAGTGCGAACCGTCGCTTTGCAAAGGATGATTCCAGGGAATGACCAGCTTGCCTTCGGCCAGCTCTTCGTTGACCAGATAGCGCGGCACCAGCGCAATACCGCAACCGGCTTGCGCTGCGCGGATGCACATATAAAAGGTGTCGAAGCGCGGGCCGTGGTAGCTGTTCTGCGAATGCAGGTTCTGCTCCAGAAACCATTCATGCCAGGCCTCGGGGCGCGAGGTGCATTGCAAAAGAATGTGCCCGGTCAGCGCCTCGGCGTTCTCGAACACATGGCGGGCCATGACTTCCGGGGCGCAGACCGGCACCACTTGCTCCTTGAACAGCTCGATGCAGGTTGCACCGGGCCAGGTGCCCTGGCCGAAAAAGAACGCGACGTCGGCTTTGGCGCGCACCAGGTCAAACGGTTCCAGCTCGCTGCGGATATCCAGGTGAATGCCCGGATTAAGGCTGCTGAAACCCTTGAGGTTGGGCACCAGCCAGCGGTCGCCGAAGGTCGGCTGGGTGGCGATTTTAAGCACTTCGGTTTCGCCGCCGTAGGTCAGGATATAGCGGCTCGACATGTCGACCTGAATCAGGATCTTGTTGACCTCGGCCATGTACAGCTCGCCGGCCGGCGTCAGGTGCAGGCGCCGGCGGATGCGCTGGAACAAGGGGTGGCAGAGCATTTCTTCAAGCTGGGCGACCTGTTTGCTGACCGCGCTCTGGGTCAGGTGCAACTCTTGCGCGGCGCGGGTGAAGCTCAGATGCCGGGCCGCTGCCTCGAAGCATTGCAGGGCGGTGGTGGAGGGCATCAGACGCTTGGACATCGGGGAGTTCCTGCTAAGGTAGAACATTCCAAAACGGAATCATGTTTTTCTAAATCGTCGTTTGTGACGATGACGGGTGTGGATCAATACTGACCGACATCAATGCTTTCAACCAGTGTCAAAGCAGGAGAATCAAAGTGGTTGCCAAATTGTTAGAAAGTCTGGGCGTGGATAAAAGTGCCTACACGGGCGGCAACCATGCCGTCTTCACTCCCATCGATGGCAGCCAGATCGCTTCCGTCACCCTGGAAAGCACAGAACAGGTCGCGGCCCGTGTGCAACGCGCTCACGAAGCCTTTCTGAAATGGCGCAGCGTGCCGGCCCCTCGTCGTGGCGAACTGGTGCGCATCCTCGGTGAAGTGCTGCGTGAGCACAAAGCCGAACTGGGCGAGCTGGTCTCGATCGAAGCCGGCAAGATCACGCAGGAAGGCCTGGGTGAAGTGCAGGAAATGATCGACATCTGCGACTTCGCCGTCGGCCTGTCGCGCCAACTCTACGGTTTGACCATCGCCTCCGAGCGTCCTGGCCACCACATGCGTGAAACCTGGCACCCGCTGGGCGTGGTCGGCGTCATCAGCGCCTTCAACTTCCCGGTCGCCGTCTGGGCCTGGAACACCGCGCTGGCACTGGTGGCCGGTAACGCGGTGCTGTGGAAACCGTCGGAAAAGACCCCGCTGACCGCCCTGGCGTCCCAGGCGCTGTTCGACAAGGCGCTGAAAATCTTCGGCGATGCGCCTGAAGGCCTGGCGCAACTGATCATCGGCGACCGCGAAGCCGGCGAAGTGCTGGTCGATGACCCGCGTGTGCCGCTGGTCAGCGCCACCGGCAGCACCCGCATGGGCCGCGAAGTCGGTCCACGCATCGCTGCCCGCTTTGGCCGCAGCATTCTGGAACTGGGCGGCAACAACGCCATGATCCTCGCCCCGAGCGCCGATCTGGACCTGGCCGTGCGCGGCATTCTGTTCAGCGCCGTCGGCACCGCCGGCCAGCGTTGCACCACCCTGCGTCGCCTGATCGTGCACCGCTCGATCAAGGACGAAGTGGTTGCCCGCGTCAAAGCCGCTTACGGCAAAGTGCGCATCGGTGACCCGCGTGAAGGCAACCTGATCGGCCCGCTGATCGACAAGCAAGCGTTCAACGCCATGCAGGACGCACTGACCAAGGCCCGCGACGAAGGCGGCCAGGTGTTTGGCGGCGAGCGTCAACTGGCCGACAAATTCCCCAACGGTTACTACGTGACGCCGGCCATTGCCGAGATGCTAGGCCAGAGCGCTGTGGTGCGCCATGAAACCTTCGCGCCGATCCTGTATGTGCTGGCCTATGACGATTTCGAAGAAGCCCTGCGCCTGAACAACGAAGTGCCGCAAGGCCTGTCGTCGTGCATCTTCACCACTGATGTGCGTGAAGCTGAAGCCTTCCAGAGCTCGGCCGGCAGCGACTGCGGCATTGCCAACGTCAACATCGGCACCAGTGGTGCAGAAATTGGCGGCGCCTTCGGTGGCGAGAAAGAAACCGGCGGCGGTCGCGAATCCGGCTCCGATGCCTGGAAAGGCTACATGCGTCGCCAGACCAACACCGTCAACTATTCCCGCGAGCTGCCACTGGCTCAGGGCATCGTGTTTGATTGATGTAAAGCACAAGCGCTGCCTCTTGTAGGCGCGTGTTTGTCGGGGTGCCGCGATCGGGTGTGTTAGCGCTCGCAAAATCTCGGAAACGCTGAAATTTTACGACTGCTAACGCAGCCGGTCGCGGGCAAGCGCGCTCCTACGGGGGTTCCAGCTGCACAATGCTTTTTTTCTGGCCATCGCCCGGGAGTTCTTGCATGGCGCAATTTCAACAAGGCTGTCTGTGGGAGCAGTTGACGCCACAGCGCCCGATTCATCCGCCATTGACGGGCGAGCGTACGGCTGACGTCTGCATCATCGGCGCCGGTTTTACCGGGTTGTCGGCTGCCCTGCAGTTGCTTGAGGGCGGCAAGTCGGTGTGTATCGTCGAGGCGCATCAGGTCGGTCACGGTGGCTCGGGACGCAACGTCGGCCTGGTCAATGCCGGCACCTGGGTTGCGCCCGATGACCTTGACAAGGTCTTGGGCAGCGTCGAGGCCACGCGCCTGAACACTGCCCTTGGCGCCGCGCCGTCGCTGGTGTTCTCGACCATCGACAAGTACGCCATCGATTGTCAGGACACCCGCACCGGCACGCTGCACATGGCGCACAACGCCAAGGGACTGGAAGACCTGCGCAGCCGGGTCGAACAATGGCAGCGTCGTGGCGCACCGGTCGAGCTGCTGACCGGCAAGGCCTGCGAAGACGCCTGCGGCACCGATAAAGTCGCTGGCGCCGTGCTCGACCATCGCGCGGGCACCGTCAACCCGATGGCCTATGTCTCGGGAATGGCGCTCAATGTGGTGAAAAAGGGCGGCGAGCTGTACGGCGAGTCACCGGTCAACGGCCTGCGCCGCACCGGCGATGGCTGGCAGGTGACCACCGAGCGCGGCAGCGTGCGCGCCGAAAAAGTCATCATCGCCTCCAATGCCTACACCGAAGGCGAGTGGACCGATGTCAAAAGCCACATCTTCGCCGGCTACTACTATCAGGTCGCGTCAGTGCCGCTGCACGGTGCCGAACAGGCCGGCATCCTCAAGGGCGGCCAGGGTTCGTGGGACACCCGCACGGTCCTGAGCAGCATCCGCCGTGACCAGGACGGTCGTCTGGTGCTGGGCAGCCTGGGCAATGCCGGCAATTATCCGCTGTGGTTCATCCGGCGTTGGGCCGACCGTATCCAGCAGCATTACTTCCCGCAACTGGGCAACAAGGTTGAATGGCAATGCACCTGGACCGGGCGCATCGGCTTTACCCCCGATCACCTGCTGCGCCTGTTCGAGCCGGCGCCTGGCCTGTTGGCGGCCACCGGTTTCAACGGTCGTGGGGTGACGACCGGCACGCTGGTGGGTAAATGCTTCGCCGATTACCTGCTCGGCGGCAACGATGCCAGGGCGCTGCCGGTCTCGTTCACCACCGGCAAGGCGGCCACCGGTAACCCGGTGCGCAGCCTGGCCTATGAAGCCGGCTTTACCCTGTACCACGCCGGCCAGTGCCTGCGCGTTGTGCTTTGATCGTGCTGGCGCCAGCCCTTCAATGAAATCAGCAGGCTCGTTACAACGGCGAGCCTGTCTCTAAGCAAAAAACCGTTCTGCCTCAGAACCTATAACAACGCTTATTTCAGCACTACGTCGCCTTGTGGCCGGCGCGGTTTCGGCTGCCCGCAAGAAGACGCTCACGTTGAGGGAACACCATGACCACAGACAAGAAAAAAGAGCACCGCTCACTCCAGCACGGCCTGACCTCGCGTCAGGTGTCGATGATTTCGATTGCCGGCATCATCGGCGCCGGGTTGTTCATCGGCTCCTCCAACGCCATCGCCAAGGCCGGTCCTGCGATTCTGATTTCCTACCTGATCGCCGGCACGCTGGTGCTGCTGGTGCTGCTGGTGCTGCTGGTGATGCGCATGCTGGGTGAAATGGCCATCGCCAACCCCAACAGCGGTTCGTTCTCCACCTACGCCGGCCGCGCCATCGGCCAATGGGCCGGCTTTACCATCGGCTGGCTGTACTGGTGGTTCTGGGTGCTGATCATCCCGGTCGAAGCGATTGCCGGTGCGGACATTCTGCACGCCTGGATGCCGGCGGTGCCTTCGTGGCTGTTCGCCTTTCTGATCATGATCGTGCTGGCCGGCACCAACCTGGTCAGCGTGAAAAACTTCGGCGAATTTGAATACTGGTTCGCACTGGTCAAGGTCATCGCGATCCTGGCGTTCATCGCCGTGTGTAGCGCTGCGGTGCTGGGTTTCTGGCCATTGGCTGAAGTCTCCGGCGTGCAGCATCTGTGGCAGGACGGCGGCTTCATGCCCAATGGTTTTGGCGCGGTGCTGGGCGGTGTACTGGTTACGATCTTCTCGTTCTTCGGTGCCGAGATCGTCACCATTGCGGCCGACGAGACGGCCAACCCCAAGGAAAAGATTCGCCGCGCCACTAACCTGGTGGTCTACCGCATTGCGATTTTCTATGTGTTCTCGATCTTCTTCATCGTCTCGCTGGTGGCCTGGAACGACCCGCAACTGCTCAAGGTCGGCTCGTTCCAGCGGGTACTTGAAGTGCTTAATGTGCCCGGCGCCAAACTGATGGTCGACATCGTGGTGTTCGTCGCGGTGACCAGTTGCATGAACTCCGGGCTCTACACCGCCTCGCGGATGCTCTACTCGCTGGCCTCGCGCGGCGAGGCGCCGGATGCGGTGCGCCGCGTCTCGGGCAATGGCGTGCCGACCGTGGCCGTGGTGCTGTCGACGTTGGCCGGGTTCGTTGGCTGCTTCGTCAACTATGCCTTTCCGGGGCAGGTATTCGGTTTCCTGCTGTCGACCACCGGTGCGATTGCCTTGCTGGTGTACCTGGTGATCGCCATTTCCCAACTGCGCATGCGCAAGATCATGGAGCGCGAAGGCACCGAAATCGCCTTCAAGATGTGGCTGTTCCCGTGGCTGACCTGGTTTGTCATCGGCCTGATCAGCCTGGTGCTGGGCTATATGCTGATCAGCCCGAGCTACCGCTACGAGACCCTGCTGACCGCAGCGGTGACTGGCGCGATTCTGCTGATTGCCTTTGTGCGACGTAAGCCTGCGGTGAATATTTACGCCACGTGATCGGGAGCGCTTTTTTCGAGAAAGCAAAAGGGGTTGTCAGATAACAGGCGGTTGCAAAAGGCCGCATGCGTATCTGATAATCACTTTCATTCCCATCGAACGAAGTCCCATGGCTGTCGATCCTCCTTCCCTGCACTGCGCCGTCAACGATCTGTACACCGAGCACCATGGCTGGTTGCAAGGCTGGTTGCGCCAGCGCTTGAGTAATCGCTGCGATGCGGCCGATCTTGCCCAGGACACCTTCGTGCGGCTGCTCAAGGCCCGCACCGCGCTGGATATCCGCGAGCCGCGGCATTACCTGTCGACCGTCGCCCGCGGACTGTTGATTGACCTGTTCCGCCGCCGTGCGCTGGAGCAGAGTTATCTGGAGTGGCTGGCCAGCGTGCCGCCCGCCGAACAACCCACGCTGGAAGACCAGGCGATCATCGTCGAGACCCTGATCGAAATCGACCGCATGCTCGACGGGCTGGGCGGCAAGGTCAAACAGACCTTTCTGCTCTCGCAGTTCGACGGCCTGACCTACCCGGTCATCGCCGAGCGACTGGGCATCTCGGTGCGCACGGTCAACAATCACATGGCCAAGGCGATGGAGCATTGTTGCCTGATGCAGCTTTCATGAGTGCTTCACCCGGTGAGCGCGAAGCCATTCGTGCCGCCGCGCAGTGGTACGCGCGGCTGGCCAGTGGCGAAGACATCGAACACAACCGCCACGCCTGGCAGCATTGGCACGACGCCGACCCGTTGCATCGCCAGGCCTGGCAGCGGGTCGAGTCGGTCAGTTCGCAGTTCGCCCGCGTGCCGGGCCAGGTCGCGGTGCCGGTACTGCGCGGTGGGCAGTCGCGGCGTCAGGTGTTGCGCAGCGTGGTGCTGTTGGCCGCTGCCGGCGGCCTGGGCGTCGCCGGCTGGCGCAGCGACACCGGCGCCGCGTGGCTGGCCGACTATCGCACCGCGGTAGGCGAGCAGCGCGACCTGCAACTGGCCGACGGCAGCGCCATCAAGCTCAACACCCACACCGCGCTGGACATCGATTTCAATGCGCGGCACCGGCAGTTGACCTTGCGCGACGGAGAAATCCTGGTGAATGTCTCGCCCGATCCGCTCGGCCGGCCGCTGTGGGTGCAAACCCCGCACGGCCGGATACTGGCCCGGGACACCCGCTTTACCGTGCGCGTGCTCGATGAGGACAGCGAGGTGTCGGTGCTGCGCAACGATGTTCAGGTGCGCCTGCCGCATGGGCGTCAGTTGCAACCGCTGCTGGCGGGCCAGCAATTGCGTTTCGACCGCGAGCACATTGGCGCCGCCCGGGCCAATACGCCGGCCACGGCCGCCTGGCAGCACGGCAGCCTGCTGGCCATCGAACAACCGCTGGGCGAGCTGTTGGCTGAACTGAACCGTTACCGGCGTGGCTGGTTGCGCTGCGATCCGGCGGTGGCCGGGCTCAAGGTGTCCGGCGCCTTTCCGCTGCACAACACCGACGTTGCGCTGGCGGCGCTGGAAAGCGGCCTGGGCCTGAAAGTGGTGCGCCATACCGCGTTGTGGGTGACCGTCAGCCGCGCCTGATATGTGCTACGAATAGCCTCGTAAATAAAAATGGGTCGTCTTTGCATTAAAACCGTGTCCCGTTCGGCTTAACCCTCGATATCGGTCATTACATACCCGGGGGAGGGGATACATGACACCTTGCAAGCCCACGTACAGCGTTTTGAGTACGGCCATTCGCGTTTGTCTGTTCGGCCTTGGGGCCGCCTGCCTGACGCCAGCACAGTTTGTAAATGCCGCCGAAACTGCCAGCCAGAGCAGTGTGCGCAGCTATGACATCGCCGCTGGCAGCCTGACCGAAGTGCTCAGCCGCTTTGCCGCCGAGGCGGGCGCCGCCATTTCTTTCAATGCGGCGCAGCTGCAAGGTCGTCAGTCGCCTGGCCTGCGCGGCAGCTACAGCGTGCAACAGGGCTTTGCGACCCTGCTGGCCGGCAGCAACTTTCAGGTGGTGGCCCAGAGTAATGGCAGCTACGTGCTGATCGCCAGGCCAGAAGCGCTGGCTGAAGGCGCTATCGAACTGGGCGCCACCAGCGTCACCGGCGCGGGGCTGGGCAGCGTCACCGAGAACTCCGGTTCCTACACCACCGGTGCCGTGAGCATCGGCAAATCGCCGCAAACCCTGCGCCGTACCCCGCAGTCGGTTACGGTGCTGACCAGCCAGCGCCTGCAAGACCAGGGCCTGACCAACCTGACCAGCGTGCTGGAGCAGACGCCGGGCGTGGTGGTCGATTACACCGACAGCGAGCGGGTCAATTACTATTCGCGCGGCTACCAGATCGACGCCATCCAGTACGACGGCGCGACCGTGGTGCAGGGCAGCGGCGGTGGCTCGTTCATCCAGAGCGACTCGGCAATCATCGACCACGTTGAAGTGCTGCGCGGTGCCACCGGCATGCTGCGTGGCTCTGGCAACCCGTCCGGCACGGTGAACATGGTGCGCAAGCGTCCGACCCGCGAATTCCAGGGCTCGGCCAGCGTCACCGCCGGCTCCTGGGATGCCCAGCGCTATGTGGTCGATGTCTCCGGCCCGCTGGCCGCCGAGGGCGCGATTCGTGGCCGCATGATCGCGGTACACGATGACCGCGAGATGTTTCAGGACATCCGCAAGGAGCGCAAGAATGTGCTCTACGGATCGCTGGCCGCCGACCTTGGCGAGCGCACCACGCTGACCACCGGCATCGAGTACACCGAACTGGACGCCACCGGCGCCTGGGGCGGCCTGCCGGCAGACTTCAGCGGCAAGCCGCTGGACCTGTCGCGCAGCACTTACCTGGGCACGGACTGGAACCGCTGGAACCGCAGCAACCTGCAGACCTTTGTCGAACTGGAGCACCTGTTCGACAACGACTGGGCGTTGAAGCTGTCCGGCACCCGCACGCATTTTCGCCTTGATGACCACGGCTTCAAGCAGACCTTTATCTCGCGGTCCAACACCACCAACCCTTACCTGGTCAATGTGCAGACCACCGAAGGTGATGGCGGCGAAAGCGAGCAGACCAACCTCAGTGCCACGCTCAACGGCCCGTTCAGCCTGCTCGGTCGTCAGCATGAGCTGATGCTGGGTGTGGAACGCATCCGCAACGACTCTACCGCTTCGGCAACTAACAACATTGCCAACCTGACCGGTGTCGATGTGCGCACCTGGGACCCGAAAACCATCCTGGCGGAACCGGCGATCACCATTCGCGCGCGGCCGGTGATGACTCGCACCACGCAGGAAGGCGCCCACGCGACCTGGCGCATTTCGCTGGCCGACCCGCTGACCGCCATCGTCGGCGCGCGGATCAACTGGTGGGATTACGACCAGTCGACCACGGCCACCGGTGACTACAGCGTCACGCAGGAAGTGGTCCCGTACGCCGCGCTGATCTATGACCTCAACGACAACTTCAGCACCTATGCCAGCTACACCGAGATCTTCAATCCGCAAAGCGCCACCGACGTGTCAGGCTCGGTGCTGGACCCGATCACCGGCGAAGCCTACGAGATGGGCATCAAGGGCGAGTTCTATGACGGGCGCTTGAACACCTCGCTGGCGCTGTTCCGCATCAACCAGGTCGGCAAGGCGCTGGACGACATCAACAGCCCCAACCCGTGCCCGCCGTTCTATGCCACCGGTTATTGCCAGGCGGCCAGCGGCAAGAGCCGCAGCGATGGTTTCGAGATCGAAGTGTCGGGTGAAGTCTTGCCCGGCTGGCAGATGTCCGGTGGCTACACCTACACCAGCACCGAGTTCCTCAAGGACACGGTGAGCAATACCGGCAACGTGCTGCGCTCCACCGACCCCAAGCGCATGCTCAAGCTGTTCACCAGCTATCGCCTGCCGGGCGCCTGGTCGGACCTGACCGTGGGCGGCGGGGTGCGTGCGCAAAGCGACATCTATTCGCGCAGCGGCACCGCGCTGGCGACTCAAAGTGGTTATGCGGTCTACAGCGCAATGGCCAGTTATCGCTTTAACGATCACTATTCAGTGCAACTCAATGCCAATAACCTCTTCGACAAGGCGTATTACAAGAAGATTGGCACTACCGCCACCAGTTATTACTGGGGCGAGCCACGCAGTCTTGAAGTGACCCTGCGCGGTACTTTCTAAACGCAGTAGTTTATTAATAGGGTGTTCACTCGAATGAGGGGTGAACACGCTTTTGGGTAGGCGGAAATAGTGTTATTGAATGCGCCGGTTAACGGTGTATGTAGTGAATGTGAAACATTATATTTTTAGTGAGCGCTTATAGATAATATTGCCTGTAATAGTTTGACATTTTCACAGTGCTAACACATCCTTCATGGCGTTGGCCTAAGGCCATCAGCGCCTGCTTGACGCAGCGTCACAAGGGACAAGCCACGCTTAAGGCCCTCCTCGCGAAGTGAATCGATTCATCTAATAATAACGACAGGTGCTACAGGCTGAACGGCGGTGCATTAACCGTTGCATTGCACCGTTCTGTTTATATTTAGTTGTTGATGTGCGAACCCATTGCCTGGTTCAACTGACCCTCGATCAGAACCCCGCTTCTGATGAGTCGATTGTGTTTGATGATAATAAAGGCAGGATGTATGGAATTACATGGCCTACTCGGTTTTCCATCCCGTTCGCCTCAACCCTCTCCGCTCTGGTGGGAGGGTGCACCGGCGTTATACCCCGTATTCAAGGCGCGGATGCTAAAGGACTATCCCGACGCGCACACGCATATCAATCACCTGCTGCCGGTCGGCTTTGCTTCAGCCGATGTCGGCCTCGGCGGGGCTGTCACCACGATAGAGTCGATCACCACCTATCTGATGTCCAACCCGCAGCATTGGGCGCGCCGAGCCCGGCAGTGGAATCAGTTGCTCAGCCCTGCGCCGATTCATCGAACCCTGTACGAAACGGCCCTGCGTGAAAACGCCGAATTGCTTTTTCCCGCCTGGCAAGCCAGCGATGGCGAGCGCGGCTGGGTGGCTGTAGAAATCGAACCGAGCGACATGCAGGGCGCGGTGGCAATGCTCAGACGCGCCCGTCAGTTGGCTAACCTGATGCCCAATATCATGGTCAGCGTGCCACTTAGCGAAATGGGCTGCGAGGTCATCGAAGAACTGGTCGCCACAGGTCATGCTGTCAACGCCAGCCTGTGCTTCAGCGTTGCGCAGGTGCGCGCAGGGCTGGCGGCGATTCGTCGCGGGCGTCAGCGTGCCTTGAGCCAGGGTGTCAGCATCAAGCGGACCCGGCACCTGATCAGTGCCACCTGTACAGGCTTCATGGCGCACCCTGAATTCGCGCTTCAGGCCGCGCAGTTCGACATCGAACTGTCGGCCAGCGAGCGGCGTTGGGCCGAGATTGCCCTGCATCGAGCGTTATGCAGCGCCATGCTCGGCTACAGCGAGTCCACCCGGTTGATGGTCCCGGGGCTGGCGCCCGACCCGCAAGGTGCGCAGGCCAGGGGCCAGACGAAGCAGCCGGTCCTGTACAGCGCCTGCGAACATCAGGTCGAAGCGCTGATCGGCACTTCATGTGCCACGGCACACGACCTGGCTGCCGTGCCTGGCGAGGTCATGCAGCGGCTGCTGAGCGTGCCGGCCTTTCGCCAGGCCTGGGGCGCCGACAGCCTGAACAGTGCCTGCTTTGCCCGGCATCCGGTATTTCTGCAGGGTGCGGTGCAAAGTTTGCGCAACTACACACGCCTGCTGGGGTTTGCCCGGCCACTGGGACCGTCGTTGTATGGCAATGCACCCTCACCGAACATTTCTACCTGCAGTTGGGCCAGTGCCATGAAAAAGACCTGAAGCGCCGTTCTGCGTCACCGGCAGGCGTTAAATTTGCTTTTGAGCACTAAAATGCCTGTCGGCAATGGCGTTGCGCCTGTATGTTAAGGCTTTTTGATCGCTGGGATGCGTTTTGCAGTCCAACCCTCTGAGAGCCTTACCGGATGTCGGCAATGCCCCTTTGCCTGGATTCACCCACAGTGCTTGACGCGCTTCGCGCACGTACAGGCCAGCTACACGTTGAACTGGAAAAGCGCATGCCGTTTTTCTCTGCGCGTCTCGATCTGGCGTTGTACATCCGCCTGATTCAAGCCTATTACGGTTTCTACCAGCCGCTGGAAACTGCGCTGACACACAGCCACTGCGTGCCGGCCGGGCTTGACCTGGGCGAGCGTCTGAAAGTACCGACCCTGCTGCGCGACCTTGAGGCCCTGGGTCATGAGCCCGGCCAACGGGCGCCATTGCCATGCTGCACCGACTTGCCGCTCATCGACAGCACTGGCGCTTGCCTTGGGGTGTTGTATGTTCTGGAAGGCGCCACCCTGGGCGGCCAGGTCTTGCGCCGCCAGATGCATACCCGTCTGGGGCTGGACGAGCACAGCGGGGCTGCCTTTCTGAATGTCTACGGCGCTGAAACCGGGCGACGCTGGAAAGCCTTTCTGGCACTGCTGGACCAGCAACCGCCAGACCCTGCGCTGTACCAGGACGCTGCAGAGGCTGCGTATTCGACCTTTATCTGTTTCGAGCGATGGCTCGATCGTCAGGGAATCCTGTCATGAGCCAACTCGACCCGGCCACTTTCAAGCAACTGCTGGACAACTGCGCCAGCGAGCCGATTCAGTTCCCTGGCGCCATCCAGCCCCACGGCGTGCTGCTGAGCCTCAGTGAGCCGGACCTGACGCTGGTGCAGGTCAGCGCCAACATCGAGGCGCTGTTCGGCCAGCGTCCCGATCAGGTGCTGGGTCAGCCGTTGACCCACGTACTGGGCCACGAGCAGGCCGGACGCATTGCCCAGGCCTGCACCGCCGAGTCGTTTAGCGATGCGCCGCAAATGCTGATGAGCGTCAATGGCCAGGTGTTCGAGGCCCTGCTGCACCGGTACCAGGGCGTGCTGGTGCTGGAGCTGGAGCGTCAGGACACCGCGGGCATGGCGGTCAACGACAAGGTGCTGACCGGCAATCTGGGGCGCATGCTGCGCAACCTGCAAGCCGCGCAAAGCCTGCCGGCCCTTTATGAGGCCAGCGTGCGCGAGATCCAGAAGCTCACCGGCTACGACCGGGTGCTGATCTACCGCTTCGAAGAGCAAGGCCACGGGCAGGTCATTGCCGAGGCGTCTTCGCCGGCCATGGAGCTGTTCAATGGCCTGTTCTTTCCGGCCTCCGACATTCCAGAGCAAGCGCGCGAACTGTACCGGCGCAACTGGCTGCGCATCATCCCCGACGCCAACTACACACCGGTCGAACTGGTTCCGCGCGTGCGTCCCGACACCGGCCAGCCGCTGGACATGAGTTTTGCCACGCTGCGCAGCGTCTCGCCGGTGCACTGTGAATACATGCGCAACATGGGCGTGCGTTCGTCCATGAGCGTCTCCTTGCTCAAGGGCGACACACTCTGGGGCCTGATCACCTGCGGGCACCGCACGCCGTTGTATGTGCCGCATGAACTGCGTATTGCCTGCCAGACCCTGGGCCAGGTGCTGTCGTTGCAGATCAGCGCCATGGAAGCACTGGAAGTCAGCCGCCAGCGCGAAGCCAAGTTGCAGACCCTGGCGCTGCTCAATGCATCGATGGTCGATGCCGAAGAAACCGTGTTCGAAGGCCTTGCCGCGCAACCGCAGCTGTTGATGGAACTGGTCGGCGCCAGCGGCGTGGCAATCATCGAAGGCGCGACCCTGCATCGGCATGGCAACTGCCCGGCGCCCGAGCAGATTCGTGCCTTGCACACCTGGTTGATGACACGTGGGCAGCCGGTATTTGCCAGCCATCACCTGTCGAGTCTTCATGCGCCGGCAACCGAGTACCTGCGAGAGGCCAGCGGTGTCCTGGCCATGAGCCTGCCGAAGCCGGTCGACAATGGCGTGCTGTGGTTTCGACAGGAGGTCAAGGAAAGTATTCAGTGGAGCGGCAACCCCGAAAAGCCGCTGGACATGAGTGATCCCGCCGGCGCCCTGCGTTTGCGCCCGCGCACCTCGTTCGAGACCTGGAAGGTCGAGGTGACCGGTATCGCCACGCCATGGAGCCATGGCGATGTGTTCGCCGCCCAGGACCTGCGTCGCTCGGCGCTGGAAAACGACCTGTCCCGCCAGGTTCACCGCGAGCAACAGGCGGTCAGGGCCCGCGATGACCTGGTGGCCGTGGTGTCCCACGACCTGCGCAGCCCCATGACCGTCATTTCGATGCTCTGCGGCATGATGCAGAAGTCGTTCAGCTCCGAAGGGCCGCACACCTCACGGCGCATTTCGACGGCCATCGACACCATGCAACAGGCTGCCAGCCGCATGAATGTGCTGCTCGAAGACTTGCTCGACACCTCCAGGATCGAAGCCGGGCGCTACACCATTACGCCCAAGGTGCTGGAAGTCAGCCACATCTTCGAAGAGGCCTATACGCTACTGGCGCCGCTGGCACTGGATAAGGGCATCGTCCTGCTGTTCGTGCCCGGCCTGGAGCTGAAAGTCAGCGCCGACCCGGAGCGCCTGTTCCAGGTGCTGTCGAACCTGATCGGCAACGCCATCAAGTTCAGTCCCAAGCAGGGGCAGATCACTGTCACCGCGACCGTGAGCAGCGACGATGTGCTGTTCAGCGTGCGTGACGAGGGCGAGGGCATTGCCGCCGAGCAACTGCCGCACATCTTCGACCGCTACTGGACCCTCAAGGAAAACAACCCCACCGGCACCGGCCTCGGGCTGTACATCTCCCAGGGCATCGTCAAGGCGCACGGTGGGGTCTTGAGTGTCGAAAGCGAAGTCGGTCAGGGCAGTGAATTCCATTTCACCATCCCCAGGGTCATGTAGAACCCGCAATCAATAACGGATCATCACCGATTTCAGCTCGGTGTAATCGTCGATGAACGCTTCGCCGAACTCCCGGCCGATGCCCGAGGCCTTGATCCCGCCAAACGGCACGGCCGGGTCCAGCAGGGTGTGCATGTTGACCCACACGGTGCCCGCTTCGATGCGCGGGATCATGCGCATGGCCTTGCCCAGGTCATTGGTCCACAGGCTGGCGCTCAGGCCGTACGGGGTGTTGTTCATCAGCGCCAGCATCTCTTCCTCATCGTCATACGGCAGGAAGGTCGCAATGGGGCCGAAGGTTTCTTCGTTGAGCAAGGTGTCGTTCACCGAATTGGCAAGAATCACCGTCGGCTCGACATAAAACCCCTCGCGCTCGATGAGTTTGCCGCCGTGGACGATGATGCATTTCTCGGCGCGCGCGCGGTCAAAGAACTGGCCCAGTTTCTGTTGATGAATGCGGTTGGTGACCGGCCCGAACTCGGTGCTCTCATCCAGCGGCGAGCCGATCTTCAAGGCTCGCAGGCGCTGCGACAGCTTGTCCATGATCTCGTCGATGCGCTGGCGCGGTGCAAAGAAGCGCTCGCCCGCCGCACAGATCTGCCCCGAATGCAGAAAGCCTGCCTCGATGGCGCCGTTGACCGCCTTGTCGATGTCGACATCGGCCAGAAACCCCACCGAGTTCTTGCCGCCCAGTTCCAGCGTGGCGCGGGTGAGGTTGGCGCTGATGGCGGTCTTGCCCACCGCGATGCCGGTGGGCACGGAGCCGGTGAACGACACCTTGTCGGTGCCCGGATGCTCGATCAAGGCCTGGCCGACCTTGCCCAGCCCGGTCACCACGTTCAAGGCACCGGCCGGCAGCCCGGCCTGAATGCCCAGTTCGGCGATGCGCAGGATGGTCAGCGGCGTGAATTCACTGGGCTTGATGATCACGCTGCAGCCGGTGGTCAGCGCCGACCCCAGCTTCCAGATGGCGATCATGGTCGAGAAATTCCACGGCACGATGCCCACCACCACCCCGACCGGCTGGCGCAAGGTATAGGCGCTGTACTGCTCGCCATTGAACGAGGGCAGCGACGGGGTAATGGTCTGCCCGGTGATGCGGGTTGCCCAGCCGGCGAAATAACGCAAGAAGTGCGCGGCCTGGCCGACTTCGAAGGCACGGGAAATCTGGATGATCTTGCCCGACTGCAAGGTTTCGATCTGCGCCAGTTCCTCGCCATGCTGCTCGATCAGGTCGGCCAGCTTGTTCAACACGCTGCTGCGCACCGCCGGTGCCGTTTGTGACCAGGTCTTGAAACCCTGGCGCGCCGAGGCCACGGCGGCATCGATATCGCCACTGTCGGCATTGCCGACCCGTGAGATGACCTGGCCACTGGCCGGGCTGATCACCTCGATGTTCTCGCTGCCATGTGCGGCAACGCTGCGGCCATCGATGAACAGACCATGGTCACGGTCCAGAAAGGCCTGAACCTGGGGGAGCAGTTGAATATCGGTCACGTGAAGTACCTCGGGCAGGGAAAGCAGCAAAGAGGTCATCAGGGTACGTTTCGGCTGTCAGGCATTCTTGATCGAGCCTGACCGGGGTTTGTTTGTGCCTGCCAACGGTGCGGTGGGCAGCGGCAAGGGCTGGCCTGTGAAAAGTGCAATCTTCCATCTGGAAGGTGCATTTTCTGCTGTCGGGGCGGCGCACATACTGGGCCGACTCCTCCAATAATAAGCAGAGCCCCTCATGAAAAAGCCCAATTCCCTGCTTGAAGACCTGCGTGCGATTCTGCCGGCCATCGTTGCCAATGCCGCCCAGGCTGAAAAAGACCGCAGCGTGCCCGCCGAGAACATCGCCCTGCTCAAGAGCATCGGCTTGCACCGCGCCTTTCAGCCACGTCATTACGGCGGCCTGGAAATCTCGCTGCCACAGTTCGGCGACTGCATTGCTGTGTTGGCCGGCGCCTGCGCCAGCACCGCCTGGGCCATGAGCCTGCTGTGCACCCACAGCCACCAACTGGCAATGTTCTCGGCCCGTTTGCAGGACGAGGTCTGGGGCGAGGACCGCGATGCCACCGCCAGCAGCAGCGTGGCGCCGTTCGGGCGCACTGAAGAGGTCGACGGCGGGGTGCTGTTCAGCGGTGAAATGGGCTGGAGCAGCGGCAGCGACCACGCCGAATGGGCCATCGCCGGCTTTCGCCGCAAGAACGCCGAAGGCACCCAGGATTACTGCTTTGCCGTGCTGCCGCGCAGCGACTATGAAATCCGTGACGACTGGTACGCCGCCGGCATGAAGGGCAGCGGCACCAAGACCCTGATCATCGACAACGCATTCGTGCCCGAGTACCGCATCCAGAAAGCCCGGGACATGATGGAAGGCAAGTCCGCAGGCTTTGGCCTGTACCCGGACAGCAAGATTTTCTATTCGCCGTACCGTCCGTATTTCGCCAGCGGCTTCTCGACCATCAGCCTGGGCGTGGCCGAACGCATGCTGGTGGCGTTTCGCGAAAAGACCCAGAACCGCGTGCGTGCCTACACCGGCGCCTCGGTGGGCGCGGCAACGCCTGCATTGATGCGCCTGGCCGAATCCACCCATCAAGTGGCCGCTGCACGGGCCTTTCTGGAAAAGACCTGGCAGGAACACGCCGACCATAGCGAGCGTCACCAGTACCCGGCGCGCGAAACCCTGGCGTTCTGGCGCACCAACCAGGCCTATGCGGTGAAGATGTGCATCCAGGCCGTGGATCGCCTGTTCGAAGCCGCCGGCGGCACTGCCTGGTACGAGAGCAACGAGATGCAGCGGCTGTTCCGCGATGTGCACATGACCGGCGCCCATGCCTACACCGACTACGACGTCTGCGCGCAGATTCTCGGTCGCGAGTTGATGGGCCTGGAGCCCGATCCGACGCTGGCCTGAATACAGCCTGATTCTTATAAAAACAGTTAGCAGGGCAGCCACTGAGCGCTGTCCAGGAGTCTTGCATGTCCACATCCGTAGCCACACCTGCCGCCACCACCGCCAACAACCCGCTGGACGGGCGTGCGTTTCGCCGCGCGCTGGGCAATTTTGCCACCGGCGTCACGGTCATCACCGCCGCCACGGCCGCCGGCAACAAGGTCGGGGTCACCGCCAACAGCTTCAACTCGGTGTCGCTGGACCCGCCACTGATTCTCTGGAGCCTCGACAAGCGCTCCACCAGCCATGACGTGTTCGCCGAGGCATCGCACTTTGCGGTGAACATTCTGGCCGCCGACCAGATCGATGTGTCGAACAACTTTGCCCGGCCCAGGGATGACCGCTTTGCCGGCATCGAGCATGAACCGGGTGTGGGCGGCTCGCCCTTGCTGATGGACTGCTCGGCGCGTTTCGATTGCGAAAAGTACCAACAGATCGACGCTGGCGATCACTGGATTCTGATCGGCAAGGTCGTGGCCTTCGATGACTTTGGCCGTTCGCCGCTGCTGTATCACCAGGGCGCCTACTCGATGGTGCTGCCGCACACACGCATGACCCAGCGTGAACAAGGCCAGCCGCCGAGCAGTCACTTTCAGGGCCGCTTGCAGCACAACCTGTACTACCTGATGACCCAGGCGCTGCGCGCGTACCAGGCCGATTACCAGCCGCGCCAGTTGTCCACCGGGTTACGCACCAGCGAGGCACGGATGCTGATGGTGCTGGAGAACGACGCGGGCCTGGGCCTGAGCGAACTGCAACGTGAAGTGGCGATGCCGGTCCGCGAAATCGACGAGGCGGTGGCCAATCTGCGGCGCAAGGGGCTGGTCTGCGACCGCGACGAGCGCGTGTGCCTGACGCCCAGGGGCGTGGACGAAACCGAAGGCCTGTGGAACATCGCCCGCGAGCAGCAGGACAAGGTGTTCGGCCAGTTCAGCGATGAGCAGATCGAGACCTTCAAGCGCGTGTTGCAGGCGGTGATCCGCAACGGCTGAGCCGCATGACAAGGCCTGTGGCAGGCCGGTGCAAGTAGATTGGCAGCCATGCACATGCAGGGCAGGGGCGATCCGCGATCAGATCGGTCGCGGAGTCCTTCATGTCCGGGGTGTGCAGATGTTCTTCAAAAATAACCAATGGGTCGACGAACTCAGGCCAGCGCTGCAACGCATCGCCGCCGGCCAGCCGCCTGGCGCTCTGCAAGGCGCCAGCTTGCAGCGTTTTCCGGGATTGCTGGACGATCTTGCGCAATTGGCCCGGCAGCGCGAGCAATTGCACGATCAGTTGCAGCAAGCCGCTGCCGGGCAGGCGGCGTTGCAGGCGCAGTTGCAGAGCGAACGTGAGGCGCTCAAGGCCTCGGACGCCGAACGCCAGCGCTTGCAACAGCAGTTGCACACGCTGCAGGACGAGCACCTGCAACTGAGCCACAGCCTGCAACAGCACCGTCAGGAACAGCGCTTCTGGGCGCTGCTGCAGTCGACGCTGACCGAAGGCTTCTGGGACATCCATGTGGTCAATGGGCGTGTCGACGACCCGGCGAGCCTGATGCGCATCTCCGATCCGTTCCGCACTTTGATGGGTTATCTGGCGCATGAACTGCCCGATGGCTGGGACAGCCAGGTGAGCATCTCGCACCCCGACGATCTGCCCGGAATCCTGCAGACCTTCGAGCGCGAAATCGTCGCGCCCGGTGGTAGTGGCGAGTATGTCTTCGAGTACCGCATGCGCCACAAGAGCCGCGGCTATATCTGGTGCCGGGAGCGCGGGCGGGCGATTCGTGACGAACACGGCGTATTGCAACGGGTGATGGGCGCGGTGCGCGACATCAGCGACGAACGCTCGGCCATGGCCAGCCAGGCGCAGATGCAACAGCACAATGACGCCACCTACGGGCAGATTTCCACCGTGGTCGGGGTGATCAAGGGCATTGCCGACCAGACCAACCTGCTGGCCCTGAACGCCGCCATTGAAGCGGCGCGTGCAGGCGATGTGGGCCGAGGCTTTGCGGTGGTCGCCGACGAAGTCAAGAAACTCGCCGAAAGCACCCGCCACGCCACCCAGCAGATCCAGACCATGCTGGTGCACAAGACCTGATGTGTTACGAGCCCACCTCCAGGGTGCTCAGGCCATTGCCCTGGCGTCTGACGCGGATCTGCACGGCGATGCGTTCGTGCATTTCCTGGACATGGGAAATCACCCCGACCTTGCGGCCCTGGGCTTGCAGGCCGTCGAGCGCGTCCATCGCCAGTTGCAGCGATTCGGGGTCCAGGCTGCCGAAGCCTTCGTCGATGAACAACGATTCGATGCGCAGCGTGCTGGAGGCCATCGAGGCCAGGCCCAGCGCCAGCGCCAGCGAGACCAGGAAGGTTTCGCCACCGGACAGCGAGTGCACCGAGCGCACTTCATCGCCCATTTCGGTGTCCATCACCAGCAGGCCGAGCAGGCTGCCGCCGCGCTTGAGGCGGTAGCGGCGCACCAGCTGGCGCAGTTGTGCGTTGGCGTGGTGTACCAGCAGATCGAGGTTGTAGGCCTGGGCGATCTTGCGAAAGCGGTCGCCTTCGGCCGAGCCGATCAGTTCGGCCAGCCGGCCCCAGCGCAAGCGCTCGGTGCCGGCCTGTTCGATGCGGGTCTGCAACTCGCCACTCTCGGCCTGGCGGCGCTGGTCTTCGCTGACCTGGGCACGCAGGTCGGCGCACTGTTGTTCGCTTTCGGCGCATTGCGTCTGAGTGGCGTGCAGCGCCTCGGCCAGTTCAGCACCCTCGAGGGCCTGTTGCTGCGCCCTATGCTGCTCAAGGCGCTGCTCGCGCTCCTGAATCAGCACCCTGGCCTGCTCCAGGGCTTTTTCGCTCGATTGCAGACGCTGACGCAACGGTTCGATCTGCGCCTCGTCGACATCGAGCAGGCTCTGCAGGGTCGCGTCGTCCAGTTCGCTGTGAGTGCTGCGCCAAGCGGCAATCTGCTCGACCAGTTCTGCGTGCTCACCTTGCAGCGCCTGGTGTTGCTGCTCGCAGGCCGTGAGTTCGGCCGCCAGTTGAATGGCCTGCGCCTGATTGCTTTGCAGTGCCTGCGCCGCCTCGGCTTCTGCGCTGCGGGCCTGTTCCACGGCCTGCTCCAGCGCCTGCTGCCAGTGTTCGGCGCTGGCCTGCGTGCCCAGCAGTTCGCTCAAGGCCAATTGACTGGCATGCTGCTGGTCGCTCAGTTGCTGCACCTGCTGTTGCAGTTCGCCCAGGCGTTGCTGATGGTTGGCCTGTTGCTGCTGGAGCTGTTCAAGCGCTTTCTGCCGTTCGGCTTGTTCTTGCTGTTCGTCCTGCTGTTGCTCGATCAGCGCCAGGCGCTCGCTGACCTGCTGTTCAAGACGCATGACGCTGGCGCTGGTGTCGTCGCGCAGCGCGTCGAGCGTGGCTTGCGGCAGCAAGGTCGCCAGTGCGTCGAGTTCTTCCTTGAGGCGTTCGCGGTCGGCGTGCAATTGCCGCTGCTGTTCCTCGACCTGCCGCGTGGCGGTCTGGCTGGCCTGTTGCGCTTCGTGCAACTGGTGCTGCAAGTGCGCGGCATCCTGCTGCAGTTTGAGCAACGCTTGCTGGCGCTGTTCGTCCTTGAGGATGACGTCGCCCAGTTGCTGCAATTGCCGGTTCAGCCAGGCACTGCGCTCGGCCGGTGTGCGATCCAGTAACGGCGCGGCCTGCGGATGTTCTTGCAGTTGCCCGGCCAGTTGTTGCTGCTGGGCCTGCAACTGTTTGTGCCGCTGGAGAAAGTCTTTTTGCCGCTCGATGATCACGCCGACCTGCTCGCGCAGCTGGCTGCGGCGTTCCTTCAGCTCATCCACGGCCTTTTCGGCGTTGGCCTGTTCGTTTTCATCGTGCTCGGCCAGCCCCTGCAACATGGCTTCGGGCTGATGCCAGGGATGCTCGGCGCTGCCGCACACCGGACACGGCTGCTCATCCTGCAACTGATTGCGCAGCGCTTCGACGCTGGCACTGCGCGCCAGGCGCTGGCGGTCGAGCAGTTGCCGGGTGACGATCAGGGTCTGCTCGGCAACCTTGAGTTGCTCGGCAATCGCCATACCGTTCTCGGTCAGTTGCTCGCGCTCAAGCCGGGTGCTTTGCAATTGTTCGCTCAACGCCTGCAAGGGCGCGTCGAGTTCCTGCTGGCTGGCCCACAGGCGGCTGAGTTCTTCGACCGCACGTTGCTGCTTGCGGTTGTCTTGCAGCAAACCGCCAAGCAATTGCAGGTGTTCGGTGACGGCCTGGACTTCGACATCCGCCTCGCGGTAGAGCAAATCCACGGCGTCGCGCTGGTTGCCCAGTTGCTGCTCGGCCTCCACCGCGCGTTGTTCCAGCGCCGGCAGTTCCTGCTGGCCGAGGCGCACGCGGTTGGCGGTCAGGGTCAAGGACTTGAGGCGGTCGCGCCAGGCGCTCCAGGCCTGGGTCAGCGGCGCCAGCGCGGTGCTGGCTTCAAGCTGCCCGGCGATGGTGTGCAGGCGCAAGCCGACCTGTTGCTGCTGGTCGAGCAGGGTGGCAACACGCGCCTGGCCCTGTTGGCAGTCTTGCTCGCTGTGTTGCTGCTGGGTGCGGGCCTTGTCCAGCCCGTCAGCCAGGTGGATCAAGGTGTTCTGGGTGTCGAAGGCTTGTTGCAGGCGCGGTCGCGCCTCGCCCGACTGTTGCTGGGCCGCGAGCAGCGCGCTGTGCGCCGCGTCGCGGCGGGTTTGCAGGTCCAGGTGCTGCGCGCTCAGTTCAATCTGGCGCGCCTGTTGCCGGGCAATGCGTTCGGCCAGCGGCGTCAGTTGCGCCTCCAGCAACGTACGGCGGACAAAGCGGTGGCGCTGCGGCCCCAGGCGTTCCAGCTGGGCTGACATCTGCCGCTGGTCAGCGAGTTGCTGCCAGTCCTGTTCGGCGGCGTTCAGGCTGTTGCGCGCCGTCAGCGCCTCATCGCCCAGGCGCTGCAATTCGCCGAGCCATTGCTGTTGCTGTTCCAGCTCGCGCAGCCTGGCCTGGTGCGCCTTGAAGTGCTGAAGTGCTTCACTCAACTGCGCGTCCAGCCCGGCACGCGCTTCAGCGCTCATGGGCGCGACGCCGCTGGCCAGCAGGTTGAGGTCTTCCAGGGCTTTTTTGGCGTCATTGGCCTTGAGGTAGGCGCGCTTGCCCAGCTGGCTGTAGATGGCCGTGTTGGTGAGCTTTTCCAGCAGCTCGCTGCGCTCTTTGTCGTCGGCCTTGAGAAAGGCGCTGAACTCGCTCTGGGCCAGCATCACCGCGCGGGTGAATTGCTCGAAGTTCAGGCCCAGGCGCTGCTCGATCAATTGTTCGAACTCGCGCTTGCTCTGGTTGCTGAGCACCTGCTCGCTGTCCAGATCGGTCAGGGTCTGGCGGCTGGCCTGGAGTTTCTTGGCGGCGTTGTCACGGGCACGGTTGGTTTCCCAGCGGGCGCGGTAGCGGCGCTGGTCGATGCCGACAAAGTCGACCTCGGCGTAGCCACTGCCGGTGCCACGACGCAACAGGGTGCGCGGGTCGCTGGTGGTGATCTCGCCGTCGATGTCCGGCACTTTCGAGGCGGTGATGCGGCTCAGGCGCGGAATGGCGCCGAACAGCGCCAGGCACAAGGCGTCCAGCAGCGTGCTTTTACCGGCGCCGGTCGGCCCGGTGATGGCGAACAGGCCGGCGCTGGCCAGGGGTTCTGCGGTGAAGTCCACTTCAAAGGGACCGGCCAGCGAGGCAAGGTTTTTCAGGCGGATGGCAAGGATTTTCATGGCTGCTCGCTCTCGTGCTGGACTTCACGCAGCAGCGTGGCGAAATCGCTGAGGGTCTGCTCATCGACGGGGTTGCCGTAGTTATCTTGCCAGGCGCGGCTGAACAGCTCGTGCGGGGTCAGTTGCTCCAGCTCGATCAGCTCAAGGCCCGCATCGTTCGGGTCGTCACTGCTGGCGCCTGCGTATTCGGCGGCGATGCGCACCAGGCGCACGGCCTTGCCTTGCAGCGCCGCTTCGATGCGGTTGCGCAGGTCCGGCTGCGGCTGGTCCAGGCGCACGCGCACCTCAAGCCATGGCCGGCGCTCGGGGTCGTCGAGCAGGTCGACATCGGCCAGGGCGGCGATCTGCACCAGCAGCTCATCGAGCAGCAACGGTCCCAGGCGCTGCAGCGGCACGGCGCGCGGGATCAACAGCGGCTCGACGCTGAGCAGGCGTTCGCCGTCGCAAGTGATTTCAAGAATCTGGTGCTTGTAGCCGATTTCCGAAAACGACAGTGGAATCGGTGAGCCGCTGTAGCGGATGCGTTCTTCGCCGTTGACCTGTTGCGGCTTGTGCAGGTGGCCGAGGGCAACATAGGTGATCTCGGACACGAACAGGCTGGCGGGCAGGGCCTCGGCGTTGCCGATGATCAGGCTGCGCTCGGAGTCTTCGGACACCGAACCCCCGGCCATGTGCGCGTGGCTGACGGCGATCAGCGCCTGGCCGGGCTGGCGTTTGGCGACGGCAGCGTCGATCAGCAGGCGATGCACCTTGGCGATGCCGTGCAGGTAATCGTCGCCCAGCAGGGCGCCGGTGACCTCGGCCGGGCGCAGGAACGGCAGCGCCAGGCACCAGGCGCGCACTTCGCCCTTGGCGTCGGGCAGCGGCAGCAACAGACGTTCGGCGTCCAGGCTGCCATCGTCGAGCCACAGCACACGGCCCAGCGCGTGAGTGCGCAAGCGGCGCATCAACGGCGCGGGCAACTCGATGCGCGAGCCGGAATCATGGTTGCCGGCAATCATCACGATGGTCAGCTGCGGCTGTTGTTCGTGGGCATCGACGATGAATTCGTAGAGGCGTTCCTGAGCCGTGACCGGCGGGTTGACCGTGTCGAAGATATCGCCGGCGATCAGCAGCACATCGGGCTGGCGCTCGGCCAGGCGGGCCAGCAGCCAGGCCAGAAAAGCCTGATGCTCGAAATCCCGGTTTTGACCATGCAGGTGCTGACCCAGATGCCAGTCGGAGGTGTGGAACAGACGCATTTGATTACCTTGTCATTGAAACGGGAGTACCGGCGGGCTACTTCGGATACAGCGGTGGCAATCCCGCTTCGCCGTTGGCGGGCTGGGCGCTTTCGCTGGCCGGCAGGGTGCGGATCGCGCGCCACAGGTCTTCGCCCAGCCAGAACTGCCCGGTCTCGCTGTACAGCGCGCCGTTGAGGCCATCCAGGGCATCGGACAGCGGCACGAAGCGGGCAGCCATGTCGGCCAGGGTTTCCGGTTGCTGGCGCGCCCAGGCATCGAGCGCCTGGCGGGTGGCTTGCGGGTCGTTGGCCTGGCAGGCGCGCTTGAGGTCGTCCAGCACCGTGCGTGGGCTGGGGCCGTTCTGGGCGATGCGCGCCACCGCCGGCTGGCCGCGCGCGCGCCACCAGAAAATCGCGCCCAGCAAGGTGGTGCAGGCGAAGAACAGCGTGCTCAGTTGCCAGACCCACAGCCACGGCGCCAGGGTGCTGTGTTCGCTGCCCACCGGCGTGTCGACCGCCAGGCCCGGATTGCTGGTGACTTGCAGGGTACGGGCCGGCACGCTGGTGTGTTCTATATGTTCTTGCTGGGTGTTCCACCAGGTCACCTCTACGCTCGGCAGCTCCATGGCGCCGCTGCGGTTGGGCACCAGGGCTTCGCTTTCCTGACGCCGGCCGATCAGCCCGCGCTCGACGGCCTCGTTGCTCAGTTGCGGCTGGTCCGGGTAGCGGCGCAGGCCTGGCAGGTCAGGGTTTTGCAACGGCGGCAGTTGCGCCGCCGACAAGCCCTCGACCTTGAGGGTCAGGGTACGGGTCAACGAGTCGCCGACTTGCGTGTTGATGGTGTCGGGGTTCCAGTTTTCATCCAGCGTCACGTTGCGCGCCGGTAGCCAGGGCAGTTGCGCGGGCCAGCTCTCGGGCACCGGCTTGACGGTCAGGTTGATCTCGGCAGAGCTGACCTGCAACGCCTTGCCCGGTTGCGGGCCATACGGGTTGGGCGCCTGCTGCTGGCCGGGGCCGATGGCCGATGCGGCTTGTACCTGGGTGGCGCTGAACACCAGCGCCGGGATCGGCAATACGCCGCTGCGCTGCGGGTAAATGGCGTAGCGGGTCTCGATGACCCCGTGGCGAATACCGTTGATCAGCTTTTCATAGGTGCGCGACTCGCCGAGCTTTTCGATCCGCGCCTCGGGCAGTTGCAGCGGGCTGAGGCTGCTGTCGTCGAACAGCGACACCGAATGATAGATGCGCAGCGTCAGCACGGCCTGGGCCTGCACATAGACGTTGTCGTGGTCCAGGCTGGCCTCGATGAACACCGGTGCCAGCTCGTTGGCTGGCTCCTGAGTGTTGCTGGGCAACACTTGCAGGGTGATCGGCTGGCTGCTCAGTTCACCCAAAGTCAGCGGCGGAATCTGCACACTGCCGGTCTGGCGTGGCAGCAGGGTGAT
Source organism: Pseudomonas sp. HP_08 (assembly GCF_055284095.1). NCBI lineage: Bacteria > Pseudomonadati > Pseudomonadota > Gammaproteobacteria > Pseudomonadales > Pseudomonadaceae > Pseudomonas > Pseudomonas sp. HP_08. Next base: position 103,825 of record NZ_JBTOQC010000034.1, read on the forward strand.
CAGCCAGCGGGTGTTGGCCTGGCTGGCGCCGTCGAGCGTGGTCAGGCGGTTGACCTGGCGGGTGTCGCGCACCTCGAAATCAGTGTCCAGCACGCTCAGGTCGGGCTTGCCGAACTGGGTCACGTCGCTGGTTTCCAGGGTCAGCTCCACGGTTTCGCCCGCACTCAGGCGCGTGCGGTCGACCTGGGCGGTCAACTCTGCCGCGTGGGCTGGCAGCATGAGCAGCCCGAGCAGCAGGCCAGCCAGTGATGAAAGGAGGCGACTCATGGCGTGTTTTCCTGATGCTGCTGTTCATAGCGAAATTTGCGTCGCAGCAGTTCGCCGGGGTCGTCCGGGATCTGCCGCAGCCAGTGTTCCAGCGCCTGGCGCCGCTCGGCATCGATCGGCCCATCGCCGGCCTGTAGCGGCGGGCGGGTGGTGTTGTCGGCGTCGTCCGAGATCGGCGTGCCGCTGACCTTGTCACTGTCGCCCTCGTCGGGCGGGCTGTTGGCGTCGGCCTGCTCAGCGGGTTGCGCGTCACTCTGGCCATCGGCCGAGGCGGCGTCCTGGGCGGCGTTATCGCTCTGCGCCGTCGGTTCATTGTCCTCTTCTGGCGAGGCCTCCTCAGGCGGCGGTTCTTCGGCCGCCTGCGCCTGATCGCGGGCCTGCTGTACCAGCAGCCGGTTGATCTGCGCGGCCGGAAAGTCCGGCTGACGCTCCAGCGCCAGCTCGAAGGCGTCCAGGGCAGCGTCAAGTTCGCCGCTCAGCGCCAGCGCCGTGCCACGGTTGTAATGGTCGGCGGCGCTGTCACCGGCCGCGAAGCGTTGGGCGGCGCCGGCGTAGTCACCGGCGGCGAACAGGGCCATGCCTTGCCATTGCACATTGTCGAAGCGTTGTGCCGCCTCGGACGGGCGATGGCGCTCCAGCAGGCGCTGGCCTTGCTGGTCAGGACGCTGCCACAGGTCTTGCCACTCGAATGCCAGGCTTTCGCGCGGCAACACACACAACAAGGCCAGTCCAAACAGCCAGCCCCGGCGCATGGCGGTGGCGGCCAGCAGCAATAACGGCAACAGCAGCCAGTAGCCTTCGTCGGCCCAGGTGTCCAGGCGCAGGCGGCGCCCGTCGCTGAGGACCCGTTGCGGGTTATCGAGCAGCCCCAGCGTTTGCAGGTCTTGCAGGTCGCCGTGTGCCGGTTGGTAATGCCCGCCGATCGAGGTGGCGAAATCGTCGAGGCTGGCGCTGTCCAGGCGCGACAGCACGATGGCGCCGTGTTCGTCGCGCAGCAGGCCGCCGTTGTCCAGGCTGACCGGCGCGCCGTCGCTGCTGCCCATGCCCAGAATCAGCAGCGGCGTGGCCTGGCGCGCTAAAGCTGCGCGAATGCCCTGGCGCTCCTGATCGCTGAGCGAGGTGCCGATCAGCAGGATGCGGCCCTGGCCGACATCGGCCTGACGCAGCAGCGCCAGCGCTTTGCCGATGGCCAGGTCGGCGCGCTGGCCGGCCAGTGGCATGATCGCAGGCTTGATGGTTTCAAGCAGGTTATGACTGGTGGCCAGGTCATCGGACAGCGGCACCAACGTGTGGGCGCTGCCGGCATAGACGACGATGGCGGTTTGCGCATCGCTGCGCGTGGCCAGCAGGTCGCGCAGCTTGCGCCTGGCCAGTTCCAGACGGTTGGGCGGGGTATCGCTGGCGAGCATTTGCGGGGTCAGCTCGAGCACCACCACCAGCGGGTCGATGGGTTTCTGGCCTACTTGCTCCAGGCGCTGCCAGCTCGGACCGACCAGCGCCAGTACCGCCAGCAGCCAGGCGATGCCCAGCACCACCCAGTGGGTTTTACTGTCGCGGCCCTGACCACCGCCGAGCAGAGCGTGATGAAAGGCCGGCGGCAGGATCATCTGCCAGCGGCCGGCGCGTTTCTGCCGGTGCCAGAGTTTGTACAGCAGCCACACCAGCAGCGGCACGACAAGCAGCCAGGCGGGGCGCAGCCAGTGCGGCCAGAGGCTGATCATTTCGGGCTCCGTAGCTGTTTGAGGCGTTGTTGCCAGCGTTGCAGGTGCGCCGCCAGTCGCTGGCGTGTCCAGGTGTGCAGGCGCGGCAAGGCGCGGTTGGGCCACAGCTCGACAATCACCCACAGCAGGCTCAGCAACAGCGCAAGCGCCAGTGGCCAGGGATACAGCGCGTGGGCCGGGCGCACCTGGGTGGGCTGTTGCGCGACCGGCTCCATGGCGTCCAGCGTGGCACGGATTTTTTGCAACTGGTCGCCATCCCGGGCGCGGAAATACTGGCCGCCGCTGAGCTGGGCGATGCGTTTGAGGGTCGGCTCGTCCAGGTCCAGGCTCGGATTGAGGCCCAGCAGGCTTTGCACGCCGGTGCTGTCGGGGTCGGCGCCGATGCCGATGGGGTAGATGCGCACGCCTTCTTCGGCGGCCAGCCGGGCGGCGGTGACCGGGTCGATCTGCCCGCCGTTGTTGGCGCCGTCGGTGACCAGCACCAGCACCCGGCTTTCGGCCGGACGCTGGCGCAGGCGCTTGAGGGCCAGGCCGATGGCATCGCCGATGGCGGTGTTCTTGCCGGCGATGCCGATGCGCGCCTCGTCCAGCCAGACCCGCACGGTGTGACGGTCGTAGGTCAGCGGCGCCTGCACGAATGCCTGGCTGCCGAACAGGATCAGCCCGACCCGGTCACCTTCGCGGCCTTCGAGAAAATCGCCCAGCAGTTGCTGGACCAGCGCCAGACGGGTGACATCCTCGTCTTGCCATTGCATGTCCGGGTAGTCCATCGAGCCCGACACATCCACTGCCACCAGCAGGTCGCGGCCGCTGGCGGCAATCGGCAACGGCTCGCCCAGCCACTGCGGGCGGGCGCTGGCGCCGAGCAGCAGCAGCCAGATAACCAGCAACGGTGCGCCCTGGCGCCAGACCGGCAGGTTGGCCTTGGCGCGTCGCCCGCTCAGGCCTTCGAGTTCGTTGAGAAAGCTGACCTTGAGCGCCGCCTCACCGCTGTCGGCGACCGGCAGCAGCCAGCGCATCACCCACGGCAACGGCAACAGCGCGAAGATCCAGGGCCAGGCGAATTCAAACATGCTTGCGAATCCAGGTGTCGACGGCCTGGGTCAGGCCGCTGATGGCCTTGTCGTCGAGTTTGCATTCGGGTTTGTACGCGCCCTCGACCAGCACCATCCAGCGCGTCAGGCCGGCAGCGGGGCAGCGGTTGTCGAGAAACGCCAGCCACTTGCGCCCGTTCAGGGTGTGGCTCTGGCTGTAAGGGTATTGGTTGCGGCACAAGCGCTTGAGCAGTGCGTTGATCTGCTGCAACCAGGCACCGGCCGGCGCGCCATCGTAGGGCTTGGGCAGGCTGGCCAGCTCGGCCAGGGCCGACACGCGCAGCGGGTCCAGCGGTTGTTCGGCACGCGACAGCGGCGCCTTGGCCCGTAGCAGCCGGCGCAGGCGCCACAGGCCAAGGCCTGCCAGCGGCAGCAACACCGCCAGCAGCCACCAGCCGGGCGCCGGTGGCCAGGCGCTGACAGGCGCGGGCGCGATCAGCGGTTGCAGTTGGTCCAGCGGGCTCATGGTTGTTTACCGGGACGCTGGGGGTTGAGGAACTGACGCAGTTGTTCGACCAGGTCGGTCTGGGTACTCAGCGGCATCAGCAACACGCGCAGTTTCTTGGCCAGCCGTTCCCAGCGTGCGCAGCGCTCTTCACCCTGGGCGCGATAGTTCTTGCGCAGCTCGCTGTCCAGGGTATCGAGCTCAAGGCTGGCGCCGCGTTCGGCAAAGCGTAGCAGGCCGGCAGCGGGCAGGGCGCGGTCCAGCGGGTCGGACAACGGCAGCAACAACAGGTCGCAATGGCGTGACAACAGGCTCAGTTGCTGTTCGGCGGCATCGCCGAGCGCGCGTTCGTCGCACAACACGATCACCAGGCTGCCGGGACGCAGCACTTCGCGGGCACGCCGCAAGGCGGTGCCGAAGGCGTCGCGGTCGGCGGCGATCTCGGTGTGCAGCGACTGGTTGACGCGCACCAGCCGGTTGAGCAGTTGCAACAGGCTCTGCTTGCTGCGCCGTGGCTTGATCTCGTAGTGCTCGCGGTCACCGAACACCAGCCCGCCGACCCGGTCGTTGTGCTCCAGCGCCGCCCAGCCGATCAGCGCTGCCGCTTGTGCGGCAAGCACCGACTTGAAGGTCAGCCCTGAGCCGAAGAACAGCCGGCGGCTTTGTTCGACCAACAGAAAGATCGGCCGCTCGCGCTCTTCATGGAACAGCTTGGTGTGCGGCTCCTGAGTGCGGGCGGTGACCCGCCAGTCGATATTGCGCACATCGTCGCCGGCCTGGTAGACGCGCACCTGATCGAAATCCACCCCGCGCCCGCGCAGCTTGGAGTGGTGCAGGCCGATCAGCGGGCTGCGCCGGGTGGGCGTCGAGAACAGCTGTACCTCGCGCACGCGATGGCGCATCTCGATCAGCTCACGCAGGCTGACGCGGATACCCGGCTGGGAAATCAGCTCCGGTTGCATGGCGTCAGGCTACGGCAACGACGTCAAGGATGCGCTGGGTCACGCGGTCCTGGTCGATGCCGGCCGCTTCTGCTTCAAAAGACAGAATGATGCGGTGGCGCAGCACATCGAACAGCACCGCCTGAATGTCTTCGGGGCTGACAAAGTCGCGCCCGGCCAGCCACGCATGTGCCCGCGAGCAGCGGTCCAGCGCAATCGAGCCGCGCGGGCTGGCGCCATAGGCGATCCACTCGGCCAGTTCCGGGTCGAACTTGGCAGGCGTACGGGTGGCCATCACCAGTTGCACCAGGTATTCCTCCACCGCATCGGCCATGTACAGGCCGAGAATCTCTTTGCGGGCGGCAAAAATCGCCTGCTGGCTGACCCGTCGCTCGGGCTTGGTTTCGCCGTTCAGCGCTTCGCCACGGGCCTGCTGGAGAATCTTGCGTTCCACCGCCGCGTCCGGGAAGCCCATTTTCACGTGCATCAGAAAGCGGTCGAGCTGGGCTTCGGGCAGCGGGTAGGTGCCTTCCTGCTCGATCGGGTTCTGGGTGGCCATGACCAGAAACAGCGGCGACAGGTCGTAAGTGCTGCGCCCGACGCTGACCTGACGCTCGGCCATGGCTTCCAGCAGGGCCGACTGGACCTTGGCCGGGGCACGGTTGATTTCGTCGGCCAGCACCAGGTTGTGGAAGATCGGCCCTTGCTGGAACACGAAGCTGCCGGTTTCCGGGCGATAGATTTCGGTGCCGGTGATGTCGGCGGGCAACAGGTCCGGGGTGAACTGAATGCGATGGAACTGGGCCTCGATGCCTTCGGCCAGTTCCTTGATGGCCTTGGTCTTGGCCAGCCCCGGTGCGCCTTCGACCAGCATGTGGCCATCGGCAAGCAGGGCAATCAGCAGGCGCTCGACCAGCTTTTCCTGGCCAAGGATCTGGGTGGAAAGAAAGGTTCGCAGCGCATTCAGCGCTTCACGATGTTCCATCGGTGATGGTTCCTGGCAGGCGTGTGCCGTTATGTCGGAGAGCGGTCAGGGCGCGGCACGTTGAACCTGGTTCAGACCCTGGACCGGGGGCGATACTTTAATGCATCCGGGGCTGGAACGACTAATGACGGCGGGGGTTTTTTATTGAATCGACGGCTTGATGCCTCATGAGGTTTGCAGGCGATAGAAGCTGAAAGCGTTGTGCCACAGCGCCCGCTGGGCTCCGGCATCGCCCAGGGTCTCGAACAGGGCCTCGATATCGCGGGCCGTAATCCCGCGTTGCCCCGGGATCATCGGGGCGCCGCTACCGAACATCAGCGCGTTGGGATTGGCCTCGTGAATGTCCTTGAGCATCAGCGCCATGCTCGGGTTGAAGCGCCCCGGCGCGCAGACCTTGATGTGTACGCCGCGCTCGGCCAGGCGCAGCAGGCTGGGCAGGGCAGGCCGGCTCAGGGCCCGGTGGTCCAGGCTCAGCGAGGGCAATTGCAGCAGGGTTTCTTCCAGTTCGGCCAGTTCGCGGGAATCGACGGCCAGTTCGGTGTGCCAGCCGACATGGCGGTGCACGCGCTTGGCGATGCCCAGCACCTGTTCGGGCAGCAACGCGCCGCCGCGCCGCAGGGTCAGGCGCAGGCCGCGGATGCCGAAGCCGTTGAGGGTGTCGAGTTCGGCATGGGTGACCATCGGCGAGACTTGCGTCACGCCGACGAAACCGGCCCCCAGCCAGCGCAGCGAGTCGAGCAGGTGGCCTTGTTGAAAGCCCTGCAAGGCGCTGGACACCACCACACCGCCGCTGAAGCCCAGCGGCACGACGCAGTCGCGGTAGTCCTGAATGGTGAACGGCTCGGGCGGCGACTCAAGATGGGTCTTGAGCCGAAAGCGCGGGTTGAATATGTGGCAGTGGGCGTCGAAGCGAGGGGCGGTCATGGCAGGCTCCACAAAGAAGGAGCCTGACTTTACTCCCCTGACTCAGGCGATCTCGCTGACATATATACCGACATTGTCGAGAATGATACGCAACGTGGCGTCGGCTTCCTGTAAGTCCTGGGCATCGCTGGTGTGGCGAATCTCATACTGTGCGTCGCCGCCCAGACGGGCTGCATCGGCTGCATCGAGTTCGACCAGCAGGCGTTCGGCGCCAAAAGTGACTTTCAGCGAGGTGACGGTCAGGGTCTTGTCGTCGCCCAGGCTGATTTCGACCTCGTTTTCGTCGGGGAAGCGGCTCAGGGAGAACAGGTCGCCGTTTTCCCCATGGCAGCACAGCAGGGCCATGTCGTCGTACTCGTCATCGCACGGGTTGGCGATCAGGCAGGGCGTGTTGATTAGCATCGGGGGAGTTCCTGAGCAGGCTGGCAAAGGCGTGATTTTGCCATTCCTTGATGAACTTTGCTGTAGTGCAATCGGAGCTGTGTTGTCCGGGTCTGGGTGGTGGTGCTTGAGAGTGGTTCCGGCCCTCTTCGGGCCGGGTTACTTTGTCATGGCAAAGTAACCAAACCGTTTGCTCCTGGCTGGGCCCCTTCGGGGTACCCTCCTTGCGGCGCCACTCCATCGGGCCGCGCCGATGGGCCGTCCCTGGCCCAGCGGCGCTGGCTCGGCATCCATGCCTCGCTCCCCGACTCCGCGTCGCCTCCACTCGGCCTTGCGCCCAAGTCGCGTTCTGCGGCGCCTGTGATATTTGTGTAGAAGATCAAGATCAAAAGCGCTTGTTCTGCTTTTGCCCTGCTTTTGCTCTGCTTTTCATGCTCATGCGCGACGGCACAGGCGGCGCCAATCGCGACGTGTGCAGGCCCGAAGAGGGCCGGAACCCTTCTCGCCACAACCTCCAATCTATACAACTCCCGTCTCCAGATAACCTGCAACACCCTGAACGAGTCCCGCCAGGCACAGTCTGCTACACGATGACCGAATATGTCGCAGCCTTGTACGCCCTGTACGGACCGCTATCGTTAAGCTGAAAGGCGACGAACGGTTGTGTGCATTGGCGCCACTGTATCGTCGCTTTTTCTGACGTACCTCTCGGAATTCACAAGCGACGAGCCCGATACCCGAGGCATCGTCTGTTTGGCTCTACACTCGATCATGTCTTGCCCGACTGATCGCGACACCTGCTCCAAGCCTCCCTCTATAAAAGCAAAGCGGAGTACCATCGATGGCGTTCTTCACCGCAGCCAGCAAGGCCGACTTTCAGCATCAACTGCAAGCGGCCCTGGCTCAGCACATCAGTGAACAGGCACTGCCACAAGTGGCGCTGTTCGCCGAACAATTCTTCGGCATCATTTCCCTGGACGAGCTGACCCAGCGTCGACTTTCCGACCTGGCAGGTTGCACGCTGTCGGCCTGGCGGCTGCTGGAACGCTTCGAACACCACACTCCTCAAGTACGCGTTTACAACCCCGATTACGAGCGTCACGGCTGGCAATCGACCCACACCGTGATCGAGGTGCTGCACCACGACCTGCCGTTTCTGGTCGACTCGGTGCGCACCGAGCTGAACCGTCGCAGTTACAGCATCCATACCCTGCAAACCACTGTGCTGAGCGTGCGTCGCGGGCCGCAGGGCGAGTTGCTGGAGTTGCTGCCCAAGGGCACCACCGGCGATGACGTCAAGCAAGAATCGCTGATGTACCTGGAAATCGACCGCTGCTCCAATGCCAGCGAGTTGAACACCCTGGCCCGCGAGCTGGAGCAGGTGCTGGGCGAAGTGCGCGTGGTGGTCGAAGACTTCGAGGCCATGAAGGCGCGGGTCAATGATGTGCTGGCGGCCATCGACAGCAGCGAATACAGCATCGACGGCGAGGAGAAGTCCGAGGTCAAGGTGTTCCTGCAGTGGTTGCTCGACAACCATTTCACCTTTCTGGGCTACGAAGAGTTCCAGGTGCGTGGCGAGGCCGACGGTGGCCAGATCGAATACGATCCGTCATCTTTCCTGGGCCTGACCAAGCTGCTGCGCGTGGGCTTGAGCACAGAAGAGCTGCACATCGAAGACTACGCCGTCAAATACCTGCAGGAACCGACCCTGCTGTCGTTCACCAAAGCCGCCTTACCAAGCCGCGTGCATCGCCCGGCGTACCCTGACTATGTGTCGATCCGCCTGATCGATGCGGCAGGTGCGGTGGTCAAGGAATGCCGCTTCATGGGCCTGTACACCTCGACGGTGTATGGCCAGAGCGTGCACCAGATTCCTTACATCCGCCGCAAGGTCGCCGAAATCGAACGCCGCTCCGGCTTCGATGCCAAGGCTCACCTGGGCAAGGAACTGGCCCAGGTTCTGGAAGTGCTGCCGCGTGACGACCTGTTCCAGACGCCGGTGGACGAACTGTTCGGCACCGTGATGTCAATCGTGCAGATCCAGGAGCGCAACAAGATCCGCGTGTTCCTGCGTAAAGACCCGTACGGCCGCTTCTGCTACTGCCTGGCCTATGTGCCGCGCGATGTGTATTCCACCGAAGTACGGCAAAAGATCCAGCAGGTCCTCATGGACCGCCTCAAGGCCAGCGACTGCGAGTTCTGGACCTTCTTCTCCGAGTCGGTGCTGGCCCGTGTGCAGTTGATCCTGCGCGTCGATCCCAAGGTCAATCTGGAAATCGATACGCTGCAGCTGGAAAACGAAGTCATCCAGGCCTGCCGTTCGTGGAAAGACGACTACGCCAGCCTGGTCATCGAAAGCTTCGGCGAAGCCAACGGCACCAACGTGCTGGAAGATTTCCCCAAGGGCTTCCCGGCCGGCTACCGCGAGCGCTTTGCCGCGCACTCGGCCGTGGTCGACATGCAGCATGTGCAAAGTCTTTCGGAAACCAACCCGCTGGTGATGAGCTTCTACCAGCCGCTGTCGGGCAGCCGCCAGCAATTGCACTGCAAGCTGTACCACGCCGACACCCCGCTGGCGCTGTCGGACGTGCTGCCGATTCTGGAAAACCTCGGCCTGCGCGTGCTCGGCGAGTTCCCGTACCGCCTGCGTCACGTCAATGGCCGCGAGTTCTGGATTCATGACTTTGCCTTCACCGCCGAAGGCCTGAACCTCGACATCCAGCAGCTCAACGACGTGTTGCAGGATGCCTTCGTGCACATCGTGCGCGGCGATGCCGAAAACGATGCCTTCAACCGCCTGGTGCTGACCGCCGGTCTGCCGTGGCGCGATGTGGCGCTGCTGCGCGCGTATGCCCGCTATCTCAAGCAGATCCGCCTGGGCTTCGACCTGGGCTACATCGCCAGCACCCTGAACAACCACACCGAAATCGCCCGCGAACTGACCCGGTTGTTCAAGACCCGCTTCTACCTGGCGCGCAAGCTGGGTGCCGACGACCTGGACGACAAGCAACTGCGTCTGGAGCAGGCGATTCTCACCGCCCTGGACGATGTTCAGGTCCTTAACGAAGACCGCATCCTGCGTCGCTACCTCGACCTGATCAAGGCGACCCTGCGCACCAACTTCTACCAGACCGATGCCAACGGCCAGAACAAGGGCTACTTCAGCTTCAAGTTCAACCCGCGTCTGATCCCCGAGCTGCCGAAACCGGTGCCCAAGTTCGAGATCTTCGTGTACTCGCCGCGCGTCGAAGGCGTGCACCTGCGCTTCGGCAATGTGGCCCGTGGCGGCCTGCGCTGGTCGGACCGCGAAGAAGACTTCCGCACCGAGGTGCTGGGTCTGGTCAAGGCCCAGCAGGTCAAGAACTCGGTGATCGTGCCGGTCGGCGCCAAGGGCGGCTTTGTGCCGCGCCGTCTGCCGACCAGCGGCGGTCGCGATGAGGTCCAGGCCGAGGCCATCGCCTGCTATCGCATCTTTATCTCCGGTCTGCTGGACATCACCGACAACCTCAAGGAAGGCGTGCTGGTGCCGCCGGTCAACGTGGTGCGCCACGATGACGACGACCCGTACCTTGTCGTGGCGGCCGACAAGGGCACCGCGACCTTCTCCGACATCGCCAACGGCATTGCCATCGACTATGGCTTCTGGCTGGGCGACGCCTTTGCCTCGGGCGGTTCGGCCGGCTACGACCACAAGAAGATGGGCATCACCGCCAAGGGCGCGTGGGTCGGTGTGCAGCGCCACTTCCGTGAGCGCGACATCAATGTCCAGCAGGACAGCATCACCGTGATCGGCATCGGCGACATGGCTGGCGACGTGTTCGGCAACGGCCTGTTGATGTCCGACAAGCTCAAACTGGTGGCCGCGTTCAACCACCTGCACATCTTCATCGACCCGAACCCGGAACCGGCCAGCAGCTTTGTCGAGCGCAAGCGTCTGTTCGACCTGCCGCGCTCGTCCTGGACTGACTACGACGCCAGCCTGATTTCCGAAGGCGGCGGCATCTTCCCGCGCAGCGCCAAGAGCATTCTGCTCAGCGAGCAGATCAAGGCGCGCTTTGACATCAAGGCCGACCGGCTGACCCCGACCGAACTGCTGCACGCCTTGCTCAAGGCGCCGGTGGATCTGTTGTGGAACGGCGGCATCGGTACTTACGTCAAGTCCAGCGAAGAAAGCCACGCCGATGTCGGCGACAAGGCCAACGACGCCCTGCGCGTCAACGGCGACGAGCTGCGCTGCAAGGTGGTGGGCGAGGGCGGCAACCTGGGCATGACCCAGCTGGGCCGTGTCGAGTTCGGCCTGCACGGCGGCGCGACCAACACCGACTTCATCGACAACGCCGGTGGTGTCGACTGCTCCGACCACGAAGTGAACATCAAGATCCTGATCAACGAAGTGGTTCAGGCCGGCGACATGACCCAGAAGCAGCGTAACCAGCTGCTTGAAAGCATGACCGACGATGTCGGCCATCTGGTGCTGGGCAACAACTACAAGCAGACCCAGGCCTTGTCGCTGGCGGCGCGTCGTGCCTACGACCGCATCGCCGAATACAAGCGCCTGATGAGCGACCTTGAGTTGCGCGGCAAGCTGGACCGGGTCATCGAGTTCCTGCCGTCCGAAGAGCAGATCGCCGAGCGTGTTGCGGCAGGCCACGGCCTGACCCGTGCCGAGCTGTCGGTGCTGATCTCGTACAGCAAGATCGACCTCAAGGAAGCGCTGCTCGAATCGCGTGTACCGGATGACGATTACCTGGCCCGCGACATGGAAACCGCGTTCCCGTCGTCGCTGGCGGCCAACTTCTCGGTGGCCATGCGTAATCACCGCCTGAAGCGCGAAATCGTCAGCACCCAGATCGCCAACGACCTGGTCAACCACATGGGCATCACCTTCGTGCAGCGCCTGAAGGAGTCCACCGGCATGAGTGCCGCCGCCGTGGCCGGTGCCTATGTGATCGTGCGTGACATCTTCCACCTGCCGCACTGGTTCCGTCAGATCGAGGCGCTGGACTACAAGGTGCCGGCCGAGATTCAGCTGGCCTTGATGGACGAGCTGATGCGCCTGGGCCGCCGCGCGACCCGCTGGTTCCTGCGCAGCCGCCGCAACGAGCTGGATGCGGCGCGTGATGTCGCGCACTTCGGCCCGCACATCGCGGCGCTGGGCCTGAAACTCGATGGCCTGCTCGAAGGCCGCACCCGTGCGGTCTGGCAGGAACGCTACGAGGCGTACGTGGAATCCGGCGTGCCGGAACTGCTGGCACGCATGGTGGCCGGCACCACGCACCTGTACACCTTGCTGCCGATCATCGAGGCGTCCGACGTCACCGGGCAGAACGCGGCAGACGTGGCCAAGACCTACTTTGCGGTGGGCAGTGCGCTGGAAATCACCTGGTACCTGCAACAGATCAGCAGCCTGCCGGTGGAAAACAACTGGCAGGCCCTGGCCCGCGAGGCGTTCCGCGATGACATCGACTGGCAGCAACGGGCGATCACCATCTCCGTGCTGCAAATGGCCGATGCCCCGGCGGACGTCGAAGAGCGTCTGGCCCTCTGGCTGGAGCAGCATTCGGCGATGGTCGAGCGCTGGCGCGCGATGCTGGTCGAGTTGCGTGCGGCCAGCGGCACCGATTACGCGATGTACGCGGTGGCCAACCGTGAACTGCTGGACCTGGCCATGAGCGCACAAACCACGACGGTGTAATGCGCTGAACCGGCTGTAAACGAAAAACCCCGCCTTGAGAAAGGCGGGGTTTTTTGTTGTGCGGGGTATTTAGAACGGCACGGCCACGATCACCTGGCTGTACAGGTTGCTGCCATTGCCGCCGTACTGGTTGCCGCCGCTGTCCTGGTCCTTGCGCGGTTTGTACAGGCCGACCAGCGGGGTGATGATCAAATGGTCGTTGACCGCCCATTCGGCGTACACGTCCAGCTCGCGGCCATCCAGGTTCAGCGCTTCGCCGGTATCCACCGTCTTGTAGTTGAAGAACAGCGCGCCCAGGGTCAGGTTTTCCAGCGGCTTGACCTTGAGGCCCACGTGGTGAATGCCGGTGTTGCTGTTGAACGGGCCTGAATAGTTGGCGGTGACTTCGCCCTGGAACCAGGTACCGAAGCCACGGTTCTGGCCGTTGAACATCGAGTCCCAGCCCTCGGAATAACGGCTGTAGCGATAGGTCAGGTCCGGGCTCCACGGCACCTCGCTAAAGGTGTAGCCGCCTTCCAGGTACCAGGCGTTTTCATTGCCGGCGTCCTTGTTCTGCCGGGCGTATTCGAACGAGAAATGCGCGTTGTCGATCCCGGCATTGCCGGCGCCGCGCAGGCTGTAGATGTTCATGCCGTCGCGCTGGCGCTGAAAATCGCTGGCATAACGTTCATCGACATCCAGGCCGTGAATCCAGGTCAGGCCCAGCGTGCCGGGCGCTGCGGTGTATTCCAGGGTGGCGGCGGCCATTTCGGTATTGGCCTGGGCGCGGTTGTCGGACTCGAACCACAGCACGCTGCCATGCAGGCCTTCCTTGCCGCCCAGGCGCAACACGGCGGTCTTGTCGAACGCATGCCGGGCCGCCAGATAGTAGGCGCCGCCACGGTTCAGGTCGCCATCGGCCAGACCGTTGCCGAAGTTGATGCCGTCGTCGTTGATGATAAAGCCGTCACCCAGGGTGATGATCTGCCGACCCCACGACAGGTCGACGCCGTCCTGGCCCAGCAGCGGGAACAGGTCGCCGGATTTCCAGCCGACGAAGGCTTCGTCGAACCTGGTCGTGCGCTCGCTGCCGTCGGTGTAACCGGCCGCATCGCCGTCGCCCCAAGTGGCCGAGCTGACCAGATTGGCGGTGCCGTACAGGCTGCCGAGCGGGCCGATGCCCTGGGTGCCGCTCAGCCCGTATTTGATGAAGCCTTCGCGCCAGGTCGAGCCGCCGGCCGTGCCGTCATAGTTCTTGCGGCTGTTGAAGTGCCCGTACACGGCAAGAAAATTGCCTGTCAGCGTGGTGTCTTCGTCGCTGTACAGCTCGATGGCCTGCGCGCTGCTGGCGCCCATCAGGCCCGCCAGGCCGAGGCCGATCAGTGTTGGCAAAGCGTTGCGTCGGGTAAAGCGCTCCATGGGTGTTGCCCCCTTGTAGGTGGTCTGTAATGACTGCCATCACAGTTAGGGCTATCCGGTGGGCTCAAGTCTTTGCAGCGCCTGCCAGCGGCTTGTCCCTGCTCGCCAGCGTGGCGGCGCTGGCAGGCTGCAACAAAGTTATCGTCAGCCACGGGCAAGACGCAGGATCGGCTGCGGCGCAAAGTGGTTTGCATGCCGCAGTGCAGCGATCGTTCGATCGATGGTATTGCCCACGTCCATCTCCTTTGCAGGGGCCCAGCATGTCACTCAACCAACAGCTCACCGAGCATCTGAACCGCGGCACCGTGGGTTTTCCCACCGCATTGGCCAGCACCATCGGCCTGATCATGGCCAGCCCGGTGATTCTTACCGCGACCATGGGCTTCGGCATCGGCGGCAGTGCCTTTGCCCTGGCGATGATCCTGGCGGTGATCATGATGCTGGCCCAGGCCACGACCTTCGCCGAAGCCGCGTCGATCTTGCCGACCACCGGCTCTGTGTACGACTACATCAACTGCGGCATGGGGCGCTTTTTCGCGATCATGGGCACGCTGTCGGCGTACCTGATCGTGCATGTGTTTGCCGGCACCGCCGAGACCATTCTGGCCGGGGTCATGGCGCTGGTGAACTTCGAGCACCTCAACACCCTGGCCGAGTCGGCCGGCGGCTCCTGGCTGCTGGGCGTGGGCTTTGTCGTGGTGCTGGGCATTCTCAATGCCTTTGGCGTCAGTGCGTTCAGCCGGGTGGAGATCATCCTCACCTTCGGCATGTGGGTGACGCTGATGACCTTCGGCGTGCTGGGCCTGATCGCGGCGCCTGCGGTGCAACTGGACGGCCTGTTCGGCGAGTCGCTGGTCGGCACTGACCTGATCACCATCCTGTCGCTGGTCGGCATGGCGATGTTCATGTTCGTCGGCTGCGAGTTCGTCACGCCGCTGGCGCCGGACCTGCGTCAGTCGGCCAAAGTCTTGCCCAAGGCCATGATCCTCGGCCTGCTGGGCGTGGCCACCTGCATGTTCATTTATGGCGCGGCGATGAAGCGCCAAGTGGAAAACGTGGTGCTTGATGCCGCCAGCGGCGTGCGCCTGCTGGACACACCGATGGCCATCCCGAAATTTGCCGAGCAGGTGATGGGGGATATCGGCCCGATCTGGCTGGGCATCGGCTTTCTGTTTGCAGGCGCTGCGACCATCAACACCCTGATGGCCGGCGTGCCGCGCATTATCTACGGCATGGCGGTCGACGGCGCGTTGCCCAAGGTCTTCACCTACTTGAGCCCACGCTTCAAGACCCCGTTGCTGTGCATTCTGGTGGCCATGTTGATCCCGTGCCTGCACGCCTGGTGGCTGGGCGGCAACACCGACAACATCATTCACCTGGTGCTGGCGGCGGTCTGTGCCTGGAGTACCGCGTATTTGCTGGTGACGATTTCGGTGGTCAGCCTGCGCATTCGTCGTCCCGATTTACCGCGCGCGTACCGCTCGCCGTGGTTTCCGCTGCCGCAGATCGTCTCCAGCGTCGGTATTCTGCTGGGCATGTGGTTCATCACGCCGCCGGGCATGAACCCTGCCGATATTTACGTGCCATTCGGCATCATGCTCGCCGCCACCGCCGCCTATGCGCTGTTCTGGACGCTGGTGGTCCAGCGCGTCAACCCGTTCAAGCCGGCCTCGGTCGAAGAGGTGCTGGCCAAGGAATTTGCCAACGAACCCGGTCTGCATGTCGAGGACACTGCCCATGATGCTCTCAAGACTGTTTGACGGCCTGACCGCCGAGCGCGACCCGTCCGGTTACCGGCCGGGCGTGACCCTGGAACACCTGCGCCGCAACCTCGGGGTCAACGGCTGGCAGGTGATCGACCCACGCACGGCACGGCTGAGCGTGCCGGGATTAAGCTGCGAAGTGCGCGAGCGCACCGAGTCGCAACTGCTGATGCACCTGGTGATGAGTGAGTTCGTGCTAAGCGTGCCCGGCCGAACGCAGTGCAGCGGTCGTTACGATATGCACCATACCGGGTCGATTCGCCGCACTGGCCTGCGGTGCCGGCACCGTGGCGGTGACGACGCGCTGTTACCGGCGCTGCGTCAGGCGCTGGAGCTGGACGAGCCGCTGCGTGCAGCGTTGATGCCGCTGGACTTCAAATGTTTGCGTCTGGAACTGGCCGAAGGCCTGTGGACTGTGCGCCTGGAGCATATGGGCGGCAGTGAAGTGGTCAACCGCATGCCCGCGTTCCGGCGCTACATCAGCATCGCGGCCGAACAGAAAACGGCGTTGTTTGCGGGCCTGACAGCGCTGCAGCGCGTGTTGGGGCAATTGTAGAAAAACTGGCACGCATCCTGCCTTCACCTGATAGGTCAGCATCACTGTTGTGCGCATATTGTTAACATGTTATCAATGCGCACATAACAAAAAGACTTATCAGAGAGGTAGGTATGCACACTGATCAAATCGCCCGTAACGGCCTTGAGCAATGGAATGCCAGGCTGCACGCCATTTGTGGTCGTTTCGACACTGAACTGGCCTTCAATCGCTCACTGTTCATCGGTGAAATCTGCACCTGGACCCGCTCCGGCCTGGAACTGGCCAGCCTGCGCACCAATGCCGGCAATATCATGCGCCAGGCCGGCAGCGCCGATCGGGACAACGACGAAGACTGCTTTCTGGTCAGCCAGCGCAGCGGTTATTCGCAGATCACCCAGCACGGCATCAGCATCAAGCTGGCACCGGGCGACCTGCTGTTGATGGATTCCACCGGCTCCTGCGAAATCACTCCGTTCGGCCTGATCGAACACGCCTCGCTGTCCTTGCCGCGCAAAGACGTGCAGAAAGCCATGAAGCAGGAGCGCCTGACCTTCGGCAAAGTCTCCGCCACCCGCACCTGCGGGCGCATGCTGCATGTATTGATGGAGCAGATCTGCAAGGACACCGGCGTCGAAGAAATGCCTGATGCCGACGAGCATGGTTTGCAGAACGCGCTGATTTCACTGCTGCCCTCGGCGCTGGAACACAGCCAGGCCCAGCGGCTCGACCAGCGCCCGGAACTCGGTGCGCTGGGCAACGCCAACCTGCGCAGCTATGTGCAGAAGCTTATCGACGAGTCGCTTGGCCAGCCGGGCCTGACCCCGTCGGCACTGGCAAGTCGGCTGAATATTTCGGTGCGTCATCTGTACCGTCTGTTCGAGGACGAAGGCGACAGCGTCTGCCGCTATATCCAGCGCGCCCGGCTCAAACGCAGTGCCGAAGATCTGGCCAACCCCTTTCTGCGCAGCGAATCGATCACCACCATCGCCTATAAATGGGGCTTCACCGACTCGGCGCACTTCAGCCGTTCGTTCAAGAAGCAGTTCGAGCAATCGCCCAAGGATTTCCGCAGCTACCGCTTGACCCATGTGGTCGGGGCAGCCTGATCACACAACGCAAGGTTTGACCCGTTGCACTGAGGCTCATATAGTGGCGCTTCTTTACCTACCTATCGTTAGGTAGCGTTTTGCCGAGAGGCAATCGACTGGAGCGTCACCATGAGTGCAATACATACCCCGGGTTTTGTCCGGTTCGCTGTTTCACTGGCTGTCATCGGCGCGCTGGGGCCGGCGGCGATCGACATGTACCTGGCCAGCCTGCCGGAGATTGCCCGGCAGTTCGCCGAGTCCAACGCGCGGGTACAGTTGACCCTCAGCGTGTTTCTGATGGCCATGGGCGCCGGGCAATTGCTGTTCGGTCCGCTGGTCGATGCCTATGGCCGGCGTGTGCCGTTGCTGGCCGGTTTGCTGGTGTTCATGTTCAGTTCGCTGGCGGCGGCGATGGCGCCCAGCCTGGATGCCTTGCTGCTGGCCCGGCTGATTCAGGGGCTGGGCAGCGCGCTGACGCTGGTGGTGATCATGAGCATGGTCCGCGATGTCACTCAGGGAGCCGAGGCGGCGAAGATTTTCGCCTTGTTGATGACCATCGAAGGCCTGGCACCGGTCACCGCGCCGGCGCTGGGCGGCTTGATCGGCGAGGCCTGGGGCTGGCGCGCGATCATGCTCACCCTGGCGGTATTGAGCGTGCTGGTGCTGGTCAACAGCGCCGTGTCGCTGAAGGAAACCCTGCCGGCCGAGCGCCGCGAGCCTGTGCAACTGCGCCGGGCATTTGCCACTTACTGGCGGATTGCACGGGACCCGGCCTTCATGCGTCCGACCCTGGCCATCGCTTCGGTGTTCTTCTTTTTGTTCGGCTATATCGGCGGTGCGGCATTCGTTTACCAGTCCACCTTTGGCCTGGCGCCGGGCACGTTCGGTCTGGTGTTCGGCGCCAGCGGCCTGGCAATTCTGGCCGGTGCCCTGTGCGCAGGGCGCTGGGTGGCCGCTCAGGGGCTGGCAAAACTGGCGATGCTGGGCGCGCTGTGCATGCTCGGCGGCGCGCTGATCGTGGCTTTGGCATTGGCGGCCCACCTGAGCCTGGCGCCGGTGGTGGCCGGCATGGTGCTGGCGCTGTTTGGTCTGGGCGTCAGCGAAACCGTGTTGATGACCCAGGTCATGTCGTCGCAACAGCGCTCGCTGGGCTCGACCGCCGCGCTGTTGGGCGCCTTTCAGTTGATGTTATCTTCCCTCGCCACGCCGCTGTCCGGCGCCTTGCTCGACCACGGCGTCGTTGCCTGGGGCCTGCTGTTGCTGGCCAGCGCGTGCGTCGCGGTGCTGCTGAGCTGGCGCAGTGTCCAGGTGGCGGGCGTCATTGAAAACCGATTGGCAGGACATTGATTGATGAAAACCCTGAGCGCTTCGGCCGAACGAATCTGTTGCCTGGCCATCGAGCATTTTGCCGAGCGCGGCTATGACGGCTCGTCGCTGAATGACATCGCGACCCTGGCCAACATGCGCAAACCGTCGCTGTACGCGCACTTTTCCAGCAAGGACGACCTGTACCAAGTGGTGTTCGAGCGCGCGCTGGAAAACGAGCGGCTGTACATGGAAAGCTGCTTCAGCCCCGACAGCGAACGCAATAGCGTGCCGGGCCGTTTGCACGTCGAGCAGCTTGCCGAGCGCTATCTTGAGTCGCCATCGCTGCGTTTTCTGCTGCGGGCGGCGTTCTATCCGCCGACGGTGTTGCGCCCGGTGATCAGCACAGGCTTCGAAGGCTATCTGGCGGTACTGCGCGAGCGTTTTCTACACCTGCTCGCGCAGCGTTATCCGGGCATGGGCGACGATGACCTGCAACTGTACAGCGATGCCTATCAAGGCATCGTCGACAGCCTGCACGTGGAACTGATCTACGCAACGCCTGAGGCGTATGCAAAACGCCTCAGGGCGCTGTGGCGCTTGTTTTGTGATTCGCTGTCGCTGGTGCGCTGAATGGCGGCGATCACACGGCATCACACGACGGCGAAATAATGCTTCACGAAGCTTTCGCTGAGCACTTCCCACAGCACCGGCGTGCCTTTGGTCACGAACCAGCTGTCGCCGGCCTTGTAGCGGCTGACCAAACCTGTCGATTCATCGGTCAGTTGCAGCTCACCGGTGACCACGGTGGCGTGTTCGTTGAACGGGTAGACCATGCGGAACTTGCCCTGAGTGGTGCCGAAATAGGCGCTGCTGACCGGATCCGTCGGCGCGCCGAAGGTCATCTTGCCGAAGGCTTGGACTTCGCCTTCAAGAATCGTCGAGCCCAGGTCGGCCACGGTGCCCCAGGCATCGAGTTCGCTCAGTCGGGTGTCATGGTTGATGACGGTAAGGGTCATGGCAGTGCTCCTGCAGGAATGAAGTGAAATGAAATGAATCAGCGGCGACCGTTGAAGTAGCCGGACAACTGGTGAAAGGTCTTGCCGCCGGTCAGCAGCAACGGGCGCAGGTGGTCTTTGCCGATGATCTCGGGATGGCGGATCGCGCTGATCAGGTCATAGCGCGCCGAGCCTTCGCTCATGCCTTCGGCCAGCACCTTGCAGATGATGTGGCTGGGGGTGACGCCAAAGCCTGAATAGCCCTGCACATAGAACACATTGCGCCGCCCGTTGAGGGTGCCCAGCTGCGGGAACAGGTTGGCGCCGGTGGCCATCGGCCCGCCCCAGGCCAGGTCGATCTTCACGTCCTTGAGGTACGGGAACACCTTGAGCATCAGGCGCCGGTTCCAGGCCTTCAGGTCGCGCGGAATGTGCTCGATGAATGGGGTGGCCGAGCCGAACAGCAGGCGGTTTTCGCGGGTGACGCGGTAGTAGTCGATCACCGGGCGGATGTCGCTGTAGGCGCCACGGATCGGGCTGATGCGGTTGATCAGTTCCTCTGACAGCGGCTCGGTCATCATCTGGAAGGCGTAGGTGTTGACCGTGGTCTTGTGCAGTTGCGGTTCGAGCTTGTTGAGAAAGCTGTCGCAGGCCCACAGCAGTTTGCTGGCCCTGACCGAGCCGCGCCCGGTGCGCACGGTGATGCGCTCGCCGTATTGCACCTCCAGCGCCGGGCTGTGTTCATAGATGCGCGCGCCAAGACCGCTCAGCGCCTTGGCCTCGCCGAGCAGCAGGTTGAGCGAGTGCACATGGCCGCCGCCCATGTGCAGCAGGGCGCTGCTGTAGGCGTCGGAGCCGATGATCTGCTTGACCTCCGAACCGCCGAGAAAACGAATCTCGTCCTGGCTGTTGATCGACTTGAAGTCGCGCTCCCAGTTGCGCAGGGTCTGCTCCTGGCGCTTGTTGAAGCCCAGGTAGCCGTAGCCATGGCAGAAATCGGCGTCGATGTCGTACTTGGCGATACGGTCCTTGATGATCCCGGCGCCCAGCTCGCTGATCTCGAAAATCTCGCGGATGCCGCTTTCGCCGACGCTGCTGCGGATCTTTTCCAGGTCGTGGCCGATGCCGGCCATGATCTGCCCGCCGTTGCGCCCGGTGCCGCCGAAGCCCAGATAGCGCGCCTCTAGCACGACGATATTGGTGATGCCTTTTTCGGCCAGCTCCAGCGCGGTATTGATGCCGGAAAAACCGCCGCCGATGACCACGACATCGGCCTCGACGTCGTCTTCGAGCGTCGGAAAACTCAGGTTGTATTTTTTCGTCGCTGAGTAATAGGTAGGCGTTTCGATATTGATCATGGCGCAGGCCCAAGGCTGATTAAGACTCACCGGCTGCGCGTTGCAGTGCGCGCCGATGAGGCCTATTAAGAGCTTGTTCAGCCTGGGTGTCTTGCCTGTGTGTGACCGGGGATTTGTTCTCGCTTGCCAGCGCTCACTCGATACCGGCCCATGTATCAGGCATGGCTTTCGGGCAAGGTCGCGCCGCCATCGACAATGATCGTCTGGCCGGTGACATAAGCGGCCAGGCTCGATGCCAGGTAAAGCATGGCGTTGGCAATGTCGGCCGGCGCGCCGAGCCGTCCCAGTGGCACGCCCTTGGCGATGCGTTCGCTGAGCCCGTCATCGCCCAGGTTGCCCATCGCCGGAGTGGCGATCATGCCGGGCTCCACGCCGTTGACCCGCACGCCATGCGGCGCCAGTTCCAGGGCTGCACTGCGGATAAAACCGTTGACCCCGGCCTTGGACGCGGCGTAATGGCTCAGGCCCGGAAAGGCAACCCGCGGGCCGGTGACCGAGGAGGTGACCAGCACGGTGCCGCGCCCTTGTTTTTTGAGCGCCTGTTTTTTGAACAGCGGCAAGGCGGCCTGGGTCAGCCAGAACAGCGACGACAGGTTCACATCCAGCGTGCGTTGCAACATCGCCGGGGTGATCTGTTCGAAGGGTGTCAGCGGAAAGTAACCGGCGTTATGGATCAGCACATCGAGCCTGCCCAGGCTGCTCACCAGTGTGGTGATGGCCTGGTGGTCGGCCAGGTCTATGCCCCGCGCATCAACCTGACGGCCCTGTTCGCGCAGGGTGTGCGCCAGCGCCGTGGCGCCCTCAAGGTTCAGGTCGGCAATCACCACGCGGGCGCCGTGGGCACTGAAGGCTTCGACGATGGCCTGGCCAATGCCTTGCGCGCCGCCGGTCACCAGTACGGTTTGTCCGTTGAAATCGAGCATCAGCTATCTCCCAGGCGGGTGTAGGCCAGGGTCGGCACATCGACAATGCTTGAGCCGCCATCGGCCACCAGCGTGGCGCCGGTGATGATGCTGGCCTCGCTGCTGATCAGAAAACGGCACAGGCTGGCGATTTCTTCAGGCAACGCCGGCCGGCGCAGTGGTACGTCGGCGGTGACCCTGGCATAGGCGGCGTCGAGGTCTTCGCCGTAATGGTCCATCAGCGGCTGCATTTCTTCATCGGCCATCGGCGTGCGCACCCAGCCGGGGCAGATGCAGTTGACCCGCACGCCCAACGGCCCGTAATCACGGGCCAGCGAGCGGTTGAGGCCGAGCAGGGCGTGCTTGGCGGTGGTGTAGCCACACACCTCGGGCCCGGCGGCCAGCGAGGCGATCGAGCCCAGCAACACGATGCTGCCACGCCGTTCGATCAGCAGCGGCAGGCAGGCCTTGGCACTGTAGAACGCGCTGTCCAGATTGCTGCGCAGCGCCGCTTGCCAGGCATGATCACTGGTGTCGGTGGCGCTGCCCAGACCGTGCCCGCCGGCGCAGGCCAGCAAGGCATCGAGGCCGCCGAAACGCTGGCGGATCTGTTCGATGAAGCCGGCCCAGGTGACGCTGCATGCCGCGTCACCCACCAGCACCAGCGCGCCGGTGTCGGCGGCGACCCGCTGCAGCGGTTCGCGGCGTCGACCGACCAATACCAGGTTGGCGCCCTCGGCCGCCAGGCGCCGGGCGCAGGCTTCACCGATGCCGGTCCCGGCACCGGTGATGAGGATGGTCTCAGGCATCGTCGCCATACTCCGTGACATTCAACTGGCGGCAGTAAGAGGCGACCGGAAAGTTGCTGAGTGCATCGAAGGTGTCGCCGGCATAGCCATAGATCTTGCCGTCGCTGCGATGCTGTTGCAGGTCGATGACGATCAGGCCCAGGGTCGGGACGATCTTTTCGCGCCAGACAAACAGGTACAACTGCTCGGCGATCTTGTAGTAGTGCGCGCGGTCGGTGTCGCACAGGCCTTGCTCCACACCCTTGAGGCACTGCCAGCTGTAATAGTCGCGGTTCAGGTAGATGTGTTCGTAGACTTCGGTGGGGCTGTAGCGATACAGGTTGCGCACGCCGACCAGTTCCTCGGTCGGCGCATGTGGGCAGGCGCCGTCTTGCCAGGGTTTATTCAGGCTGCCGTGCAGGAAATCAGCCTGCACACCGGTTAAAGGCTTGCCGGCCAGTGCCCGGCCATACAAGCCCTCGCGGGTTTCGGCAGCTTCGGGCAGGCGCCCGATCACGGCGGTAAAGGACGCTGTCAGGGTGTCCAGCACCAGGCTGATCGACCAGTGCTGGCCGCCTTCGTTTTTGAGGAAATCCACCAGGTAGATGCCCGGCCGCAAAGACGTGGCGCGATACGTCGCGCTGCCGCTGCTGTGGCCATCGGCGGCGTGCCAGTGCACTTGCTCGGCATCGAAGCGGTGGCCGATCTGCCAGCCGTTGGCGAAATTCAGCTCGAAGCTCTGGCCGGCCAGTTCGGCGGCGTTGGGCAGGATAAACGCCTCAGGGGCAAAGCCATCGGCCAGGGCGCCGACGGTGATCCAGTCGTTTTGCATGCTCATCAAGGTGTGCTCATGGGGTGAATGATGGGCACGATGGTGCAGGCAAGGGCGCGGTTGCGGTATCAACCGGATGGTTGAGATGGCATTACAAAAACAGGCGGCTGACCAGTTCGGTGCGGCTCTTCACGCCGACCTTGCGAAACAGATTGAGCAAGTGGGTCTTGACCGTGGGCAAACCGAGGTCGAGCTGGCGGGCCAGGTGTTTGTTGCTGGCGCCACCCTGCAACAGCACGGCGATCTGCCGTTCGCGCGGAGTCAGGTCTTGCAGGCGGTCCTCTTCAGCATCGGCGGGCAGGCTGTGCGCAGCCATCTGCATCAAGCCTTGCAGCGCCAACAGGCTGTGCAGTTCTTCGGGCTGGAACACACCCTGGCCCTTGCAGCGCAGCAGCGACAGGCCCAATGCCGGGCGGCCGTTCACCTGGGCGATGATCTCCACCACATCGACCACCTGATGACGGCGCAAAAACTGTTGGTACTGGCCACTGCTGCCCGCATCCTGATGCGCCAGGCCTTCACTCAGTGCGATCACCGGCTGGCCGATGGCCGCACAGGCGCTGGGCTGCAACGGGTCCAGCCAGCGGTAGTGTTGCAGCCAGGCCTCATGCATGGGCGGCTGCATGCCGTGTAACTGGAAGTCGCAGGCTTGCAGGCCGTCATCGATCCGATAGAACGCGCCCAGCGCCGCCGGCACCTGACGGGTGAAGGCGTTCAGGCAATGACGGGCCAGTTCCTGGCGGCACATATTCATGGGGCAATCCTCGCAGGCGATGATCAGGGGCTGACCATTATTCACCGCCACGCGGCGGTGGATCTTGTCTGTGCCTGCCAGGCGAGCGCCTGATGACCCGTAAAGGATTGACAGGTTTTATTAACAAGTTAACGTGTTGGCGGCTTGCCGGCAGGCGAGCGCTCATTGTCCGGAGGCTTCGATGCTTAAACCGCAACGCCTTATCGTCCTGCTTGCTGCGCTGGTAGCCTTTGGTCCGTTGTCGGTCGACATGTACCTGCCGAGCCTGCCCAGCATTGCCGACGACCTGAATGCCCGGCACGCCCAGGTGCAGATGACCATCGGTGTCTTTCTCGGCGGCTTGTGCCTGGGCATGTTGCTGTATGGGCCGCTGTCGGACCGTTTCGGGCGCCGGCGTTTATTGCTCGGCGGCATTGTCTTGTACCTGCTGGCCAGCATCGGCTGCGCGCTGGCGGCCCAGGTCGAGCACCTGGTGTTCTGGCGTTTTTTGCAGGCGCTGGGCGGTGCGGCGGCGTCGGTACTGGCGCGTGCGATTGTGCGTGATCTGTTCCCGCTCAACGAGGCGGCGCGGGTGCTGTCGCTGATGCACCTGGTGAGCATGCTGGCGACCCTTGCCGCGCCTCTGGTCGGGGGCTACCTGATGCTGCTGGCCGGCTGGCGCTCGCTGTTTGTGGCGCTGGCGGTGTTTTCCGCTCTGTGCCTGATTGCCGTGGCCTGGAAGATCCCGGAAACCCTGCCGCCGGATCGGCGCGGTGATTCGGTGGGCCAGGTCTTTCTCGCCTATGGCCGCATGGCCCTGCAACCGCTGGCGATCGGTTACACCCTGTGCATGGGCCTGGGATTTGGCGGCATGTTCGCGTTCATCACCGCCTCACCCTTTATCTACATCGACTACTTTGGCCTGTCGCCCTTGGGCTATGCGTGGCTGTTCGGCATGAATATCGTCGGCATTATCATTGCCACCTGGCTCAATGCGCGGCTGGTCAAGCGCCTTGGTCCACAGCGGCTGCTCAGCGCGGGCACGGCGGTGGCGGCGGTGGCAGGCGTGGCCTTGCTGGTGGTCGGCATCAGTGGCTGGGGCGGGTTGCCGGCGGTGGCGGTCGGCGTGGTGCTGTATATCAGCATTACCGGCTTGCTGGGCGCCAACTGTCTGGCCAGCCTGCTGGCGGCGTTTCCCCAGCAGGCAGGCGCCTCGGCAGGGCTGGCAGTGGCGTGCCAGTTCGGTCTGGGCATGGCCTGCAGTGCACTGGTCGGCGCGTTGTATGACGGCACACCGTTACCGATGTGCCTGATCATGGGCGCTTGCGGGATCGGTTCCTTGCTGGCCCTGCGCTTTGCGCGCAGCCAGAAAAGCTCAGCCCAGCTGTAACAGCGGCTCGGGCGCGAAATCGAAGGCGTTCAGGGTAAACCCGTGTTCGTCGACCTGCAGCACCCAGGCTTGCCGGTCCCAGTCGCCGAGCACGATGCGTTGCCCGGTCTGTTCGCCGATTTGCAGCTTGTGAATCGCCGGCCGGTGCGTATGGCCGTGAATCAGCGTGCGCACACCGTGGTGCTGCATGACGCGCGGCACTTCGTCCGGGGTGACATCGACGATGTCGTTGGCTTTCATGCTGACCTTGCTGCGGCTTTCGTTGCGCAGCTTGCGCGCCAGCGTGTGCCGGGTGTTGAGCGGCAGATGGCGCAGGATGAACAGCGTCAGCGGGTTGCGCAGCAAGCGGCGCATCTTGAGATAGCCGACATCGCGGGTACACAGGCTGTCGCCGTGCATCAACAGCACCGGTTCGCCATTGAGTGACACCACGCTGGGGTCACGCAGCAGGGTGCAGCCGGCCGCCTTGCAAAAGCGCTTGCCGAGCATGAAATCGCGATTGCCGTGCATCAGGAATATGGGGGTGCCGCTGTCGCTGAGGGCGCGCAGGGCCTGGCAGATCGAGGTCTGGAACGGCGACATGGCATCGTCGCCGATCCAGACTTCGAAGAAATCCCCGAGGATATACAGCGCCTGGGCCTTGCGGGCAGGGCCCGCCAGCAGATCCAGAAACGCCCGGGTAATGTCCGGACGTTCTTCTTCAAGATGAAGATCGGAGATCAGCAGAATCACTCAACGATCTCTGCTTTCTCGATGATCACGTCTTCAGCCGGTACGTCTTGATGGCCGGCCTTGCTGGTGGTTTTCACGCCTTTGATCGCATCGACGACGCTTTCGCCTTCGACCACTTTAGCGAATACCGCGTAGCCCCAGCCCTGGGTGTTCTTGCCGCTGTGGTTGAGGAAGCTGTTGTCGGCGACGTTGATGAAGAACTGCGCCGAGGCCGAATGCGGCTCCATGGTGCGGGCCATGGCAACGGTGTACTTGTTGTTCGGCAGGCCGTTGTCGGCTTCGTTCTGGATGCTTGGGCGCTTGTCTTTCTTTTCTTTCATGCCTGGCTCGAAACCGCCGCCCTGGATCATGAAGTTACCGATGACGCGGTGGAACACGGTGTTGGTGTAGTGACCGGCGTTCACGTACTCGATGAAGTTGGCGACGGTGATCGGCGCCTTTTCAGCGTTCAGTTCCAGGACGATGTCGCCGTGGTTGGTAGTCAGTTTTACTTTGGACATAAAAAAGTCGCTCTTTTGGCATTCATGAACAGGTGTGAATGTCACCCTGACGCGCAGTTTAGCGTGTGCGATACATCTTTTTTCAGGGTTTTTACACCTTCGCCCGCCCGTGCGGCAGGTTAAGCCGCAGTTTTCGCACACTGTGTTGTCAGGCGCTTGACAGCATCGGCTATGATAGGCGCCTTGATTTGACCGGCCCTTCCTGGCCGCGAAACTGTATGCCCAAGGATCCCATGAGCAAGCCCACCCCAGAATCCGCTGCGAACGCAAAGGCAGGCCCTGTCGTCCCTACCAATTTCCTGCGCCCGATCGTGCAGGCCGACCTGGACGCGGGCAAGCACAGCAAAATCATCACCCGCTTCCCGCCGGAGCCTAACGGTTATCTGCACATCGGCCACGCCAAGTCGATCTGCGTGAACTTCGGCCTGGCCAACGAGTTCGGTGGCGCGACGCACCTGCGTTTCGACGACACCAACCCGGCCAAGGAAGACCAGGAATACATCGATGCCATCATGAGCGACGTCAAGTGGCTGGGCTTCGACTGGGCCGGTGAGGTGCGCTATGCCTCGCAGTATTTCGACCAGTTGCACGACTGGGCGGTGGAGCTGATCAAGGCCGGCAAGGCGTATGTCGATGACCTGACCCCCGAGCAGGCCCGCGAATACCGTGGCACGTTGACCGAGCCTGGCAAGAACAGCCCGTTCCGCGAGCGCAGCGTCGAAGAAAACCTCGACCTGTTCGCCCGCATGAAGGCCGGTGAGTTCGAAGACGGCGCCCGTGTGCTGCGTGCCAGGATCGACATGGCCTCGCCGAACATGAACCTGCGCGACCCGATCCTGTACCGCATTCGCCACGCCCATCACCACCAGACCGGTGACAAGTGGTGCATCTACCCGATCTACGACTTCACCCACGGTCAGTCGGACGCCATCGAAGGCATCACCCACTCGATCTGCACACTTGAGTTCGAGAGCCATCGTCCGCTGTACGACTGGTTCCTGGACAACCTGTCGGTGCCGTGCAAGCCGCGCCAGTACGAGTTCTCGCGCCTGAACCTGAGCTACACCGTCACCAGCAAGCGCAAACTCAAGCAGCTGGTCGACGAAAAGCACGTGCAAGGCTGGGACGATCCACGCATGTCGACGCTGTCGGGCTTCCGTCGTCGTGGCTACACGCCGGCTTCGATCCGTAACTTCTGCGAAATGATCGGCACCAACCGCTCCGACGGCGTGGTCGATTTCGCCATGCTCGAATTCAGCATCCGCGACGACCTGGACCGCAGCGCACCGCGCGCCATGTGCGTCCTGCGCCCGCTCAAGGTGGTGATCACCAACTATCCAGAGGGCCAGGTCGAGAAACTCGAACTGCCGCGTCATCCCAAGGAAGACCTGGGCGTGCGCGAACTGCCGTTCTCGCGTGAGCTGTACATCGACCGCGACGATTACATGGAAGAGCCGCCAAAAGGCTACAAGCGCCTGGAACCCAACGGCGAAGTGCGCCTGCGCGGCAGCTATGTGATCCGCGCCGACGAGGCCATCAAGGACGCCGACGGCAATATCGTCGAACTGCGTTGCTCGTATGACCCCGAGACGCTGGGCAAGAACCCTGAAGGCCGCAAGGTCAAGGGCGTGATCCACTGGGTGCCGGCCGCTGAAAGCGTCGAGTGCGAGGTGCGTCTGTATGACCGCCTGTTCCGCTCTGCCTCGCCTGAAAAGGCCGAAGATGGCGCCAGCTTCCTGGACAACATCAACCCTGACTCCCTGCAAGTGCTGACCGGTTGTCGTGCCGAGCCTTCGCTGGCGCAAGCGCAGCCAGAGGACCGTTTCCAGTTCGAGCGCGAAGGCTACTTCTGCGCCGACCTCAAGGATTCGCAGCCTGGCCGACCGGTTTTCAACCGTACAGTGACCCTCCGGGACTCCTGGAGCTAAAGCGCCTGCGCCTCGGCCAGGCGGCGTTAAAAACAGGTTCGTAATGCTCATGTACAAAAGTACATTCCGCTTGCTCACCTGTTTTTGCCTTGCCTGACCCTTGCTCGGCAGCTAAGTAACTCTGAGGTAGGAAAGTGCTTTCCATCTACAACACGCTCACCAAGAGCAAAGAAGTCTTCAAGCCGCTCGATGGCAACAACGTGCGCATGTATGTCTGCGGCATGACCGTTTATGACTACTGCCACCTGGGCCACGGGCGCAGCATGGTCGCGTTCGACCTGGTGACCCGCTGGTTGCGGTTCAGCGGTTATGACCTGACCTATGTGCGCAACATCACCGACATCGACGACAAGATCATCAATCGTGCGCGTGAAAACGGCGAGCCGTTCGAGCAACTGACCGAGCGCATGATCGCCGCGATGCACGAGGACGAAGCGCGCCTGAACATCCTCAAGCCGGACATGGAGCCGCGTGCCACCGGGCATATCGCCGGCATGCACGCCATGATCCAGACCTTGATCGACAAGGGTTACGCCTACGCGCCGGGCAACGGCGACGTGTATTACCGGGTCGGCAAGTTTCTTGGTTACGGCAAGCTGTCGCGCAAGAAGATCGAAGACCTGCGCATCGGTGCGCGCATCGAAGTCGACGAATCCAAGGACGATCCGCTGGATTTCGTGCTCTGGAAAGGCGTCAAGCCCGGCGAGCCGAGCTGGGAGTCGCCGTGGGGCGCCGGGCGTCCGGGCTGGCACATCGAGTGCTCGGTGATGTCGACCTGCTGCCTGGGCGAGACCTTCGATATTCATGGCGGCGGCAGCGATCTCGAGTTCCCGCACCATGAAAACGAAATCGCCCAGAGCGAGGCGGCCACCGGCAAGACATACGCCAATGCCTGGATGCACTGCGGCATGATTCGTATCAATGGCGAGAAGATGTCCAAGTCATTGAATAACTTCTTCACCATCCGCGACGTGCTGGATAAGTACCACCCGGAAGTGGTGCGCTATCTGCTGGTGTCGAGCCACTATCGCAGTGCGATCAACTACTCCGAAGACAGCCTGCGCGAGTCCAAGGGCGCGCTGGAGCGTTTCTATCACGCGCTCAAAGGCTTGCCAGCCGTCGAGCCTGCGGGTGGCGAGGCATTCGTCGAGCGTTTCAAGGCGGCGATGGACGACGACTTCGGCACGCCTGAAGCCTGTGCGGTGCTGTTCGAGATGGTCCGCGAGATCAACCGTCTGCGCGACAGCGATGCCGCCGCCGCAGCGGGCCTGGCAGCACGCTTGAAGCAACTGGCCAGCGTATTGGGTGTGTTGCAGCTTGAGGCCGACGAGTTTCTGCGTGCCGGTGCTGAAGGCAAGGTCGACGCTGCCGAAGTGGAAGCCTTGATTCAGGCGCGCCTGACTGCGCGGGCCGAGAAAAACTGGGCCGAATCCGACCGTATCCGCGACCAGATCACCGCCATGGGCGTGGTGCTGGAAGACGGCAAGGGCGGTACGACCTGGCGTCTGGCTGACTGAGCCTGCGCTTTTAAAAGCGCCCGCCAGCTGCAAATGAAAAACGGCACCCTCGGGTGCCGTTTTTTATGCGCTACAGAAACTTACTTGTGCAGGGTTTCGGCAGCGTACAGGGTGTTTTCCAGCAGGCAGGCACGGGTCATCGGGCCAACGCCGCCTGGCACCGGCGTGATCCAGCCGGCGCGGGGCAGGGCGGTCTCATAGACCACGTCGCCGACCAGCTTGCCGTCAGCCTGACGGTTGATGCCGACATCGATCACGATGGCGCCGGGCTTGATCCACTCGCCCTTGACCAGGCCAGGCTTGCCCGCGGCCACCACCACCAGGTCTGCACGGGCCACATGGCCGGCCAGATCCTTGGTGAAGCGGTGAGTGACGGTCACGGTGCAGCCAGCCAGCAGCAGCTCCATGGCCATGGGCCGACCGACGATGTTCGAGGCGCCAACCACCACGGCATCCAGACCATAAAGGTCGACACCGGTGCTTTGCAGCAAGGTGATGATGCCCTTGGGCGTGCATGGGCGCAGCAGCGGAATGCGCTGGGCCAGGCGGCCGACGTTATACGGATGGAAACCGTCCACGTCCTTGTCCGGGCGAATGCGCTCCAGCAACAGCGAGGCATCGAGGTGCGCCGGCAGCGGCAATTGCAGCAGGATGCCATCGACCTGATTGTCGTCGTTGAGACGATCGATCAGATCGGTCAGTTCGACCTGGGTCGTTGTGGCAGGCAGGTCATAAGCCTGTGAGAGGAAGCCTACTTCTTCGCAATCCTTGCGTTTATGCGAGACGTAGACTTGGGAGGCAGGATCGCTGCCCACCAGGATCACCGCGAGGCCCGGTGTGCGCAGGCCTTGCTGGCGAC
This sequence comes from Pseudomonas sp. HP_08, assembly GCF_055284095.1. Taxonomy (NCBI): domain Bacteria; kingdom Pseudomonadati; phylum Pseudomonadota; class Gammaproteobacteria; order Pseudomonadales; family Pseudomonadaceae; genus Pseudomonas; species Pseudomonas sp. HP_08. The sequence goes on from NZ_JBTOQC010000034.1 coordinate 134,907, forward strand.
GTTCGGCGACACGTTCGGCGATCTGCTGGCGCAGGCTGGCGGCGATCGCTTTGCCGTCGATTAGTTTTGCAGTCATGACGGGTGATAACCATCGAGAGGGATTGAAAAGAGCGCGCATTCTCGCATGACCTGACGTCAGGGCAAAGGCGCTTGGCTTGCAGATGTAGCTAACTCCTTTATCTGACTGAGTTTTTTTAAAAAAGGTATTGACGACCTTTGGGGCCGTCTATAAGATTCGTCGCACTTGTCGGGCAGAGCCAAGCACGGTTTGAATAGGTGCTGGTTAATGCTGATCAGGTCGAGTAGGTTTAACGCCTTGTTCGATGTGATTTGAAGCCTTTAATTTGTCGTCGTTCAAGATGCAGATTATATAAGTGCCCGTAGCTCAGCTGGATAGAGCATCCGCCTTCTAAGCGGATGGTCGCAGGTTCGAGTCCTGCCGGGTGCGCCATAAACTGGCAGCTTTGGCACAAGTAATGCGCAATATGGTGGGCGTAGCTCAGTTGGTAGAGCACAGGATTGTGACTCCTGTTGTCGTGGGTTCGATCCCCATCGTCCACCCCATATTCGAAAAGGCGCCAGACTTATCATCTGGCGCCTTTGCTTTAAGCGCTTTGCATGCGGAAGTGGTGGAATTGGTAGACACACTGGATTTAGGTTCCAGCGTCGCAAGACGTGAGAGTTCGAGTCTCTCCTTCCGCACCACCTTGTAAATCAAGGGGTTACGAGCTTTAAGTGGCCTCCTTGTAGCAACACTGGATTATCTGCGTGAACAGATCGTGAACTCGGCCTTTCACGCAGACCGTCCAACACCCTCACCGCATCCCTCACCCTTGCAGGTGCAAGATGCGCGTATCGCTCGGTCATCATGATCGTTGAGTGACCCAGCAAATCCCTGACTTCCGCCAGCGCAACGCCGGCACTGATCAGATGCGCCGCACATGTGTGCCGCAGATCATGGATCGTGAAGTCATCAATCCCAGCTTTCTTGCAAGCCAGCGCGAATCCAGAGCGGATGCACACGACTCGCTCACCGTTTCCGCGAATGAACACCCAGGGCGAAGAGGGCGCTTTCTCTGCCCGAATAGCGGCCATCACCTTCAAGGCTGCCAGTGCGCCTTCGTTCAATGGAATGCTCCTGCGTTTGCCGGCCTTGGTGTGAATGCCTTCCAGGTGGATCAGGCTGTTGGCCAAGTCGACCCGGCGCCACTCAAGCCCGAGCATTTCCTCTTTCCGGCAGCCGGTATTGACCGCCAGTCGGATGAAGCTCTCCAGCGCCTGGCCGAATCGCTGCGCCCGCGCCGCCCGACAAAGTGAATCGACCTCCGCCCGCGTCAGCCAGCGCACCCGGCCCTCCGGCTCCTTCATCTTGCGACCCTTCACAGGGTTGGGCAGCCCCCACTCGTATTCGACGTTGCACCAGTTGATCGCTGCCGAAAGGGCCGACAACTCTCTGTTGATGGTCGCCGCCGACTTGCCGGCTTCATGCCGCTTGTCCATGTAGGCGCGAATATCCTTTCCTGCTATGTCATTCATCACCACGCCTGTAAAATGAGGGCGCAAAGCCTTTACCCTGTTGGCCGTGGTCTCGTAGCTGCGCTGGTGCTGGCTGGCGTTGCGCAGGTACGGAAGAATGACCTCTTCAAACGTGCGGGGCGGATTCACGCCCCACTCTTTCTCTTTCCAGGCATCCGCCCTGGCCTGCTGCTCTATTGCCTTCGCCGCCGCGTAGTCTGCGGTCCCAGAAGAGCGTCTAATTCGCTTGCCATCTGCCTGGGTGACGAAGATCCACCAATAGGGCGAATCGTTTCTTTTATAGGGCATTCGGTTTCCTCCGACATGCCGCCCGCGACGCGGATACTATCAGCGGCGGCATCGTCGATCATCTGTTGCAGTTTTTCGGCATGCACCCTGACCCCGCGCTTCATCCAGCGCACGGTAGGTATGCGTCGCTCGGTGGCCATGCGGTAGGCGGTGGCCCGGCTGACGCCCAAGATGGCCGCCGCCTGTTCAACGGAAATCAGTGACATGGTTGTCTCCGGGCCGCGCGCGGCAGGCATATAAAGGAAGGGAAGGGGTTAAGCGAGGAAGTGGTGGCCGATCGTCACGGCCTGCGCCGCTTCTTTGGTCTTGAACATGAGCTGTGATTTGCTGGTCCGGACTTCGCTTTCGTACTCAACGTCGACCCACCACATTCCGAACTTGCGATATGGCTCGCTCAGGATCTTGCTGACGTAGCAGTCGCAGAGGTTCATGGCATCAACTCCGCCGGCACGCTGACCGTCTCGCCCAATTGCCTGGCAATAGCTCTGCAGATGGCTATCTGCTGTGTCGAGCCCGCCGCCCAGAACCTCCACGTATCAGCCTTCCATGAGGCTTCAGGGTCTTCGTTCGGGCGCTCTTTCAATTCGATGATCTGGCCCATCAACGAGCCGGTGGTCGCCCAGTCATTCGCCGGGTCATACCGCTGGCCATATACCGTCTCGCCGCGCAGCCTGTGCACGAACGCCCGAGCCGGGACGCCGTACACAGTCGAGGCGACATACATGTTCAGCCCCTCGGCCGCGCCCACGACCCAGTTCAGGGCCTCGCCGGCCAGATCGGATGTCTTCACTTCGATCAGAGCGGTCATGGCGTCACCACCCGGCACGCCCACTGCGCATACGGCCCGTCCTCGGTGTCGAATATGCCCAGCAGAAACCATTCGCCCTTGAAGCCCAATACCCCATCTGCATGCGGAGGCTTTTGAGGCTCCCAGCCCAGACAATGGCAGGCTTCATTATTGAAATAAGGGTGATCCTCAAGGTCGGACTCCATATGCCGGCCGACCACTCTTAGCTGCTGGTCGGACAGCCACGCCTTGTAGGCGTCGATGTCTTCGTCGAAATTCGGAACCTGCGGATGCCACCACCAGCCATCGCTGTCCCGCACAACTTCTACCGGGCCAATCAGCTTACTTTCTTTAGGCATGACTTCATCCTTGCCGCCCACCAGGCAGCATCTATAGAGGGGAGAGGGGTTATTGCGGCGCGTTGAGGCTACCGAGAACCTTGTGGCCCTCTTTGCTCACGCGCCAGACGGGCGGCTTTCGTCCTATCTGGTCAAGAAGGCCGAGCGCGGTCAGGTGGTCCATCCAGCGGCGGCCCACGGCGCAGGCATGACCGTTGCGCAGATCGCGCTCGGCGGTGATCAGCTTGCCGATGACCAGGCCTACGAATTTAGGCAGGGCCACGCTCATGGCTCGACACCGTTGAGCTTGGCTACTTCGTCCAGGCACTGATTCCACACAAGCGCTTCCCGAGCGCCGTAAATGTCCACCGCTTTGTCCGGGTCTTCCCGATCCGGCAACTTCACCGCCTGAGCGGCAGGGCGCGCAAATACGTCTCTCGTTTGATAGCCGGCAGCCTCGGTGTTTGCCCGGTGATCCTTTATCCGGTCGTCACCGTTGCGCCACCTCCCGTCATGGCCTATGAACTGCCAGCCTACAGGCTCATCCTGCTGCTCGTCCGGCTGGGCGCGAGTGTTCCATTTGTCGATTGCCTCAAGCTTGGCGCGCTCGACAAACTCTTCACCGTAGCGATAGTTTTTGAACGAATCCGCCGCTCGCTCTTCAAGGGTCATCAGGTCGCAGATTTGGACCGCTGCAACTGCGCCGCCGCAGTCTTCGCACCAGATTTCGTATTGAGTGCCGTCGCCGTCTGGCAGCTTTGGTTGTGTTCCGCAAAACGGGCACGGTTTCAGTTCTTCGCTCATGACTTCGCGCCCTCGGCCAGCTTGGCGCGAATGCGCTTTGACAGCCCGCTCGTAATGAAGTCGTCCATCTCGTCTACCGCTTCAAGCAGCAGCCCCTCAAGCTCAGCACTGCGGGCCTCTGTTTTTAGCTCTTCGGCAATATGGGTAGCCGCCTCGTCTTCAATGCGCTGACCAAGCCGCTCGACCTCGGCCTGTAGCCGGGCGACGTGGGCGCGGTGATCTTTCAGAAACACGAAAGCCTTCTTCATGTACGACCGGTATTCCTCGTCGGGCCGCATCCCGTCTGCCGTCCACTTATAGACTTCCATCTCCCCGCCGAGCGCTGGCGGCTGAGGGGCTGCCTCAATCATCGCCAGATAGTCAGCGATCACAATTGCTCGCGGATCGCACTCTGCGCCGTCACGCGAAAATGCTGCGCGCACCATTTCTTCTGTAGCCGGCACCGGCACCAATTTCCACTGTTGTTCACTCATGTCGCTTTCTCCGCGCTCTGCGCATATATGGCCTGGCGCCGCTTCGAGCAGGCCCGGTGGTTTCCGTGGGATCTGGGGTGCCCACAGAGGTCGCATCGGGTCTTGTGCGAATACCAGGGCGATGGGATTGGACTGTCTGAGGTGCTGCGGCTGTGACCCTTCATGCCGCTTCACCGATCTTGCGCACCTCGTCGATCACGTCCTGCACGCCGAGCACGAATGACGCAGGTTTGCCGCGCAGTCCGCGCTCCAGGTACGCGATCAACTGCCGGTGCTTGTCGTTCTTGGCGGCCAACTCACGAAGCTGGCCGATTGAATCCAAGGCCCACTGGCGGCCTTCACGTTCGAGAACCTTGCACATATGGGTATTCCTCACAGCTGATTGAGGATTCGCTGGCCTATCCAGCGAATGACAGGAACGGCCTTGCTGTTGCCTATCGCCTTATAGCGCGGGCCATCCGGGCAAAGTTCGGCGGTTTTCTTGCGGTAGGGGATCTGGGTGTAGTCGTCGGGAAAGCCCATCAGTCTTTCGCACTCGACAGGCATCAGCCTGCGCACCCGGCCGGCTGCCGGTGCCAGCCCGCCGACCAGGTCGCAAGACTCCGGATGAACCAAGAACGTCTCGGTGGCGAAGTCGTGACGAATGCCATGGGCGGTCAGGGTGCCCGCCCGGAAAAGAGAGCCCTTCCGGTCGCCGCCGTATGCCGGAACGCCGGCAAGCACGCTCACAGCGGGGCCGTCATCGCCTTCACAGTTCGCACAGCCATAAGCGCCTAAATCTTCTTCGAACAGATATCCGCATCCGCACTGGAGAGCAGGGCCAAACGGAGCGTGTCCGGCAAAGTCGTATCCCTCTGCGCGGTTCGGCGCAGTATCCCGGCGCTCGCCTTCCCGCTCAAAAAGTACTTCGAGGGGATCGAACCCTCTTCGAGCACTTGCGACAACGAACACACGGCGCCGTTGTTGGGCCAGGCCGAAATATTGGGCGTCAAGTACCCGCCATGCGATTGTTCTGCGGGGTCCATACACACAACCAGCGTGCGGCCATCCTTTCCCTGGAGACTGCAATTCGCAGTCTTCCCCAGCAAGCGCGCCAAGAAAGCATCCGAAGGCGTTTTGCTTATCGGCAAGGCAGCCGACAACGTTTTCCCAGGTGGCGACACATTCGGCATCGCCACGGGCTGTTCGAACATGGTCAATTGCATCAAGTAGCTCCACGTATTTGATGGTCAGGGCGCCGCGGGGATCAGCCAGGCCGGCGCGCATGCCTGCAACGCTGAACGCTTGGCAAGGCGTGCCACCGACCAGCAGGTCAGGCGCCGGGATTGAGCCGGCCAGTACCCGGGCGGCCAGCCGGGTCATGTCGCCGTGGTTCGGCACGTCAGGGTAGTGATTGGCCAGCACTGCGGACGGGAAGGGCTCGATCTCGGCATACCAGGCAGCACGCAAGCCGAGCGGGTGCCACGCTACCGTTGCGCTCTCTATGCCGCTGCACACGGAGCCGTATTGAACTTGATGCATAGATGCTCCATGAGCTGCGGGGTAGGCGAATCAGGCAACCTGCTTGGTCATGTCCGAGGTGTAATCCACCCAGCCAACCTTCGGCGCCTTGGTTTTCTTGTTGATGATCGGCCGACCTTCTGCATCAGTTATCACGCACTTGGCGCGAATCCGCAGGTCGCGGCTTTTACACTGCTTGCGGGTCAGCTCAAGGAACTGGAGGGCGTACTGCGGGGTGTCGAACATCGCGCTGAGCTGCTTCGACTTCCTGCTGGCCATGATCCTGGCTGCCTCAGTCGCGACGGCGGCATTCCACTCTTCCAAGGTCATCTGGATGGGAATCCATACCCCCCCCACCCGGTGATTTTTCCGAGCCCGGCTTGGTGCTCGGGACTGTATTGCGTGCCTCGGCAATCGCTACATTGAGCGTCATGCCGAACACTGCGAATGTGCTCATGGGAATCTCCAGGCAGGCGCCGCCCTCCGCTTAGCAGTGGTGGCAAATTGGGTGTGGGTGGGGTGCAGCAGGCAAGCCGCTAGCGCTTTCCGTGATTTTCGTGAAAGCCATACTTCTTTTCAGCTGCACGCCGGGCCTGCTTGGCGAAGAATTTCAATCCGAAGCTGCCAAGATGAATTATCTTCCCGCCAGTCCGTATGGTCGCAATCCATTGCCCAGTTTTCTTATCAAAATAGACGCCAGATGCACCGCTCCTGTTGTTTGAAAAGATCTTCTTGTTTCGCGAATTTTCAGCTGAGGAAACTCGACGCAGATTTGGCCAGGAGTTGTTGTGGCGAACGCCGTCTATGTGGTCGACCTCTGATTGAGGGTGCTCTCCATCCATGTACAAAAATGCCAGCCTATGGAGGAGGTATCTCTTATTTAAAAGCCAAACCTGCAAGTAGCGATTGCCGTTCATCTTGCCCGCTATGTCGCCTGGCGACGTGCCGCGCGGAGGCATAATCCACTTGAATTCCCCGCTCTGCGGGTCGTAACTCATTCTCTCCTTGAGCTGTTGTTGGGTTACCAGGTCAACTGAGTCTCGCATTTTTGCCGTCATGGGCTATCTCCACATGGTCCGGGTCAATGATCTCGTCTCCGCCATCCTTGCGGATCATCAATAGGCTTTGTTGTCGAAACGCAACCACCACAGAATGGCTCAATGACGTGTTGTGGAGCGGAGGTGGTGTGAGCAGCGGCAGCGCGCCACCCGGCCCCAGCGCATGCAGGTGGTGGATCATCAGGGTAAGCGCCTCGCCTTGCTCCTCGATGCCAGCCCACTGCATCAGTTCGGTCAACGCCTGCTTGGTGCCAGGCCTGACCCTGAGCCGCAATTCTTCCTCCTGCACCCGCTCCGCTTTCTGTTTGCGCCGATCATCGCGCTCCTTCTGAGTCATGGCCATGACATATCTCCATTGCGCACGAATCTGGTCCCAGGCACGCAGTCAATCAGGTCGCAGACCCGGTTGATAATGCGAAGAGCAGCGTCGAAAACCTCCGCATCATCTTTCTCGCGGGCGAGTCGGCGCATGTTCGGTTGATGCTCAAGACAGACTTTATCGACCATCCGGCGAGCCAAGGCTCGAAGCTCGTCGGCGCTGTCGTGAAAGCGCAGGCTCAGCGCAAACGCCAGAGCTACATCCTCAGGCCGGTAATGCCCGCCGCTGCGCGTGTTGTAGAGCTTCTTCACCGCAGTCATCCACTTTGGCAGGGTGACCACTCCAGATGCTGCTATTTGCATTCCTGCGCTCCTCCAGCCCGCTGGCTGGGATGTGTAATTGCTCGGCTCGCCGGCGGCAGCGAACTCTTGCGCTGATCCGCTTCAAAACTCAGCATCCTTTCGACTTCGGTCAAAGGCCGGATGCACTGGATAGTCGATGGCGTAGCTTTCAATGAGCCGGTGCATCTGGCTGCTGCTCATGCGCAGTTCTTGGCGGGCGGCGTTGCGGGATAGGCCGCGATCTCTGGCGGCCTTTATCCTGATCACGTTCGCCGCATCCTCAATCGGATCTGGCACGCTGCATGGGTTGACGAATCGAAACCCGTTGCTGCGGGCCATGTTGCGCAGGGCATAGGTGGTGAGGCCTGTTTCCTGCTGCACCTGAACCAAAGTCATGACGGTGGCCAGCTCGCGTACCATCCTGATTTGCGCCTCTTTGGCTGCTTGCTTGGCGATCATGGCCAAGTCGCTTTGCTCAGGCCTTGGCTGTCTGGTTTCGCGCTTTCGGACCAGAACCGTTTCAGGCTCGACCCGCTCGGAGCGGAATGGCAGCGCCACTTCCCGGCTTTCCACCTCTTCGACCTGGCCTCCAGATGCAAGAAAGGCGACCTTGGCCGCCTCGATTTCCGCCTGGCGCTCAGCGCTGGCGAGGATGTAGTTGTCGGTCATGCTGCGATCCCCATTACGCGATTCATGCGCTCATCAAGGATTTCGTAGAAAGTTTTGACGCGCTCGGCGATCTTGCGGATCAGCGCCTCATCCCGATACATGCGTTTGACGAAAAGCGGCATGCCAGGCCAGTAGCTGATGAAGTCGATCCACTCGCGCTCAGAGGCCCAGAGCCCGCCCTGACATTGATGAATGTGTTCCTTGGGCACCTCGCCGGCCAAGATCACCCCAACCTGAAACTTGGGCAGCTTGGTCTTGATCTCGATCAGTCCGCTATCGCCCACCAGCGCGTCAGGTGAGTAACCAATGCCGTGATTCAGGATGATGCCTACAGAGCTGGTTTTGACCTCTTCCCGATCTTCATACAGGCTCTTCGCTACACCCTCTTGCTCGTGACCCCGGATAGTGGCCTTGGTTTGGAAGGGGATTTCGGCCGCTTCGCCGGTGATCCGCTCACCTATCAACTGGTCCATGTAGGTGAAGGCCGCCACGCCGAAGCCAGCCTCGCCTTTGCCGTTGACCATCAAGCAATCCAGCTCGGACGCGGTAGCGATGCCCAGGCGCAGGGCCAGCCACTCGGGCGTGCCTTGCTCGATATCAGTCACGATTTTCATTGGCGGCCTCCGCTGCCTTGATGGCTTTGTTGAGCTGGGCGGTCAGAATGTCGTGGCGGGCCTTTGGTACGCACTCGACAGTGCCGTACTCGCCCACAAACCAATCTCGCGTTTTGTCTGTGCATCGGGCGAGCAGGGCGCTGATTGCGCTCGCCTGCACTGCTGTGATGTTGGCGGTCGGCACGGCGGCGTGGCCGTCATCGTCTTCGCCGCGCGTGGTGAGGTTGAGCAGGGCGCTCATCACATAGCGTTTGCCGTAGCTGGTGGACGACCCGACAGCCTGGACGGCGTTCTTGCTGCCGCTGGTATCGAGCGGGATGAACATGCTGGTGCTTTCCCGGTGCCCGGCCCGGTGCATGAGAATGCCGGTGATGTTCATGCCGCCCTGGGTGTTTTCGACCTTGAAGGTAATGGCGAAGCCGTGGGCCTGCATGATCGGCTTGATGACATCGTTGATGTCTTCGAAGGTTGCGTAATTGCTTCGAACCACACCATTGACGGTGATGGCGCCGCGCTCGGCGATGCTGGGGATGTCGCTCTGCATGGCTGCCATCGAGGCGTTGAACTCTGCTTCAGCGTCGCGGGCCTGCATGCGCTCATGCATCGCCATCAACCGCTCCATCTTGTCGATGTCGCACGATGGGTCAGCAGCGGCGCGGCTGATGACTGCCAGCAAGCTGGTGTCCGCCGGTGGGCGCTGAGAAATAGCAGTAGCACGGTGAGACTCAGGAACAATGATTGCTGAACTCATGGCGACCTCAGTATTGAATGCTGATGTTTGGGATCTTGCGCTGGGCGATCAGGGTGACCGCTTGCTTGGCGCAGGCCTCGGGCATGCCGCCGGCGATGAACGCTTCCAGGGCGGCGCGGTTGATCTTTTTCTTGTGCTCAAGATCGGCCTCGCGGGCCTGCTGCTGCCGGACGATTTCGGCTGCGGCTGCATCGGCGCGCCGGCGCTCATCAATCCTGGCTTGCTCGGCGGCTTGTTCGGCTCGCTTGGCGGCAGCAACGCGCTCTTGCTCGGCTCGCTGCTCGGCGGCGATCCGATTGGCTTCGGCCTGGGCGGCTTGACGCTCAGCCTGCTCGCGCTGCAGTTGCAATTCCAGGCGCTGGCGTTCGGCAGCAGCCTCAGCATCACGCACTGCTTGTTCGGCGGCGCGCTGCTGAGCGGCGGCCTGGTCGATCAGCGCCTGCTCACGTCGGGCGGCCTCGGCGCGCTCTGCTGCTGCACGCTCATCAGCTTCGCGCTGAGCCTGCTCGGCAGCGGCACGGGCAATGGCAGCGTCGCGGTCGGCTTTCTCTCGGGCTTCGGCTTCGGCGCGCAGGCGGGCCAGCTCGGCCTGCTGGGCCTCGAAGGCCTCGCGCTTCACCAATGCCTGTTTCAAAGTCGCGATGCTCTCGGCCTTCAAGCGATGAGCTTCGGCCTCGTAATCGCCAAGGTATGAGCCGTCGATGGCTACACCTTCGAAGGCGCCAATGTGAATCTTCAGGCCCGCAGCAGTGGCGCCATCAATCGCGGCTGGATCGATTCGAAGGCTGGCGACCCAGGCCTCAATTTCCTGCTTCTTCGCAGCCTCGGCAGCCTCCCACTCGGTCAGTGGCCGGCGAATCTCGTCGCGCAGCGCATCGGCATCCTTCACGAACTCGCGAAGCTCGGCCTCGATGACCTTGGGCAGCTCTTTGATACGGCGCAGGTAGTCCCGGCCCGGCTTCTCGACAGCAACCTTACGCTTGCTGACCAGCGCAGCCAGGCTGGCGATGCGGTCGCGTCCTTTGCGGGTGGTGAGGTCGGGCACTTCGCCGCAGACCTCATCCTTGATCATCTGCAGGAATGGCTTGAGGCCGTTATGCACGTAGACAGCCGGGGCGGTCTCTTCGCTGATGTGGTCAATCGTGATGACTTGCTGAGCTGCAGACATGGTTTTCTCCTTAACCGTGACAGGCGAATTCTTTGTGTATTTCCAGGCGCTTTGATTGGATGGCTGCTTTTGCCGAGTCCAGATCCGGATAGCTACCTGCGTAATAAATCCTCCCTTCAAAGCGAAGCTGGGTGTACCAGCGGCCTTTCCTGCCATCCCAGTACACGCCTTTCACTTTGCTGGCAGGGCTATTCCCAGTACGATTTGCCATGTTTTGCTGATGTGTTGCGAGGCGGAGGTTCGCCCACCTGTTATCCAGACTGTCCCTGTTGATGTGATCAATACGCGAGTCTGGGAAGCTCCCATTCATATAAAGCCAGGCCAGCCGGTGCGCCGAATACCGTACGCCATCAATCCAGATCGCCACGGAGCCGCGGTTGGTTTTAGTGCCGGCCACTGCCCCTGCCGCTTGTCGTGCGACTCGGCACAGACGGATGAATATCCCTGTATCTGGCTCGTATTTGAAAAGCTCTTTGAGTCGGATCTGGGTAATTGAATTTTTTGAAGGAGGCACACGCTGCTCCTTGCGCCATGCCGTCACCGGGGCGCTGCGAGTGGAATAAGGGGGGGGTTACAGGTTTTCGAAAGGGTCGAACCCAAGGCACTCGACGCAGATTGCTGGGCCGTCACCGGTTGGCGACGGACAAAGCAGTTCGTAATCCACCTTGGCGCCACACTCCATGCAGGTATGCTCATCGACATACCGATCAGCAAGGCGCTCTGCTCGGTCGCGGGATATCTCTATCGGGTCAGGTATTCGCATATTCGCTGCCTTGGGCTCAGGAAGTGATGCAGCCGGCGTAGGCGCTGAGCAGCATCCAGGCTGTTGAGATTGCGAGGACCAGAGCAGAGCTGCGCCATATGTACAGCCGCTTGGCGGCTTGATAGCGGGTCACGATTTTGGCCTCACAGCAATACGCCCAGCCTTCACAGCCTCGACCAGCTTTGGCGGCAGGGCGGATACCGGCAACTCGCGGGGCAGGCCGGCGCCTACGATTTGCAGGCTTCGCTCAATGTCGGCCAGTTGTTCGTCGATCAGGGATTTCACGACCGGCGTTGTCATGGCGCCACCTGCTTGCGGTAGCCTTCATCAATCATCGCCTCGACCACCGCCCGCATGGCTGCCGAGCAATTGACATCAAGGTTGTAACTTTCGGTGGCTTGGCTGATTGCACTGCAAGCGTTTCGGATTTGATGTAGACGCTCATCCGCAGCCATCTGCTCGGCTGTGCGGATAGGGCGCAGCTTTATGGCCGCAAAGGGCAGCGCCTCCTCGATAACTTCCTCGCCAGCGTAGCGCTCGAAAAGCAGGTACTTGCTTCCGCTGTGCAGCGGTGTGATTTCCTGCCAGTTTCTGCACCCAGCGTGCAGCATTTCGATTAGGACGCCAGGCGGAGGATTGCCTTCGCCATTCCATGCTGGTGATGGCCTCTCAACATACAGGGAATGGTCTGAAGAGGTGACAGTCATCCAATTGCCATGCCAAGCATGCCAAATCCCATTTTTCAGCATTCTCCACGGGAATCGATAGTCATCTATGCGAGCATGAGTCGCGCCTGCAGGCGCCTTGCTCCAGTCGATATGAGTCATGCCGCTCTCCTTGCGCCGCGCTGGATGTTCGTGAGCCGCTGGCTGTAGTGGGAAAACTCTTCAAGGGTTATGAGGGTGTCGGCCATCATCTTGTTGATGATCCGCTGCACCAGAATGAATTCGCCGGGCATTGCGGCGGGGTGATGAAGGCTTTCCAGCGCTTCATCGATCAGGATATGGGGGCTCATACCTCGTCCTCGCGCTGAGCAATCAGCCCGTCACGTGCCAAAGGCCGCAATAGGCCCTCTGCCTGATCCAGAGCAGCCTGCTTCGGGTCTTCCAACTCCAGCGCCTCTGTCAGCCCCTCGCGGGCCAGCGACATGTTGCCGATCAACAAGCCGTGGAAGATCTTGCCCAGCGCTGATTGGCTGGCACCCTTGCGGCTGGTGCGCTCCATCAACAGCTCGTCCAAGGCGATGTGGAAACGCTCCTGAGTGACGCCCTGAGCCGACTTGGCGAAGCGCTGAAACTGCACGTCGGCGCCCATCAACAACTGGTCGGCGGCGTTTTCGATCCAAACCAGCTCAGCAGGCGAGCAGGGGATAACGGGCCGACCGGTCGGCGGCACGATTTTGGTAGCTGCGTTCATGGTCGCCTCCGGAGGCGGTCGTTATGGGGTGGCTATGGGGTGATTTGGGCTGCATCGGGGTGTGAACTGGCCGGGTGCGATACCGGCATCCATGGAGGGAATCGAACCCCCGGCGCGCCTTTTGTGAGGCCGCTCTACCAGCTGAGCTACATGGTCACGCTTCGGTTACCCGGCCTAGGAACCCGGTCACCCGTTACGCTTAGCGCATCGCCTGCGCATTCAGTTCACACTCCGATACAGCCTGGGTCAGCGGAAAAGCGTTCCAGGTGATATCGGGCTGGTGTCCTATGGCAAAACCAGCAATGCCCCAACTTCGTCTCAAGTTGGCAGAAGCCCGCATGTGCGGGATGGCCCGGTGCGCGGCTTAGGCCGCTGGGCGTGGTGTAACGGATGCATCGGTCCTGCAATCTCAGAGGGAAAACCCTCAGCCCGCCGTATCTATTGCCCCGTGCCGGGCTGGCAGGTAACCGGTGCGCACGCTCCGGCGAGATTGCAGGCCGATGGGCACTCTTGCGAATGCCGACGGCAAATCAAACCGGCGAGTCGCCATCAGGCGTGCCGTGAGAAAGGTATTCGTGGATCTTGTCGAGGCCGATCCGCTCAAGCGTGTCGTCTGGGTCGCTGTTGGCCAGCAGCCAGTTGCGTACATGCTCTTCGCCAATAGCGTCGAGCAACTCATCAGCGCCCACCTCGTCCTTGATGTCTTCCGGATCAAGCTCGTAAAGGCGGTCATCAATGTCGAGCTTCTCCGCAATATCGCGGCCGCGCGCATCAACAGTTACGCTTATTCCGCTGGTGTGATAGCTGCTGTCGATGCTTGCGCTATCTGCGGGGAAGGTGATTTCCATGCTGTGACTCCTGTGTGATTTCCCGATGCCACCTCGCGGAAGTGGCATGAGGAAAGCGTCAGGCGGCAGCCTTGCAGTCAGCGGCCGTCATGCGGTGACCGTCCTCGCACTCCACGACGTGTACTGATGCGTGATATCCGCGCTCTGCGTTGAGCCGGTTCGCCTCGCGGATGCAGACGGCCAGGTCGGCGTCGATGAGTACCTGCAGCTCTCCGCGCAGGGTTATGCGAAGCACTTTGTTCATGATCAGAGGCCATTCGGGAGGTGGTAGACGGCCATCTTGTCCGGGCAGCTGGTGTAGCCCTTGAATGTGGCTTGTGCAGCTTCCTGCGGCTTGACAGGCTGAGCCGCGGCTTTCTTTGCCGCCATTTCAGCAGGGGTAGGAATGCGGAAAGTTTGCATGTCGTGATCCTCGGTTGGTTTCCCGTAAGCCCCTCGTTAGAAGGGCTTCCAGTGAAGCCTTGTTCTACCGCTGGCACCGCATAGCGGGTCATTCACTCGGTTCGAGCCTTTCGCTCTAGTCAGCCGTCGAGGTGAGCCTCGCGTTGGTTGCCTTTCGGGGCAATCTGATCTCCGGTCGCCGTAGAGGCGGTGCCGTCTTTGTTCGTGTAGCGCGGATTGTTAAAGAGCGGACCGGACTGCTGAGTCCCTCGGGAGGGGCTGCGGCGCCGATGGGTGTAAATCTACAACCAATAGTTACAGCGCGCAACCCTATGGTTGTAAAAAATGCGAATAAAAGTTCTGTCTCCTTTTTTATCAGTAACTTAGGGTTGTTTTTTTGTTCGTCAGCGCGCCGCTGCGTGCCGGCCACCGATCAGATCGTGACGAGGGGGTGCTGAACCCTGAAATTTAGGCAATAAAAAACCCGGCGCTGGACCGGGCTTTCAGTGCTTATTGGGGGGGGGGGTGGCGCTATCTGCATGCCTCTTGGCCAACATAGAAAGCGATAGACCCGGAGACAACAGGGCTCATCGACGCATCAGGCTTGGACGCCTTTAGCTCTGCATACGTGCTACCAGTGCCCAGGTACATCACAGTGCCTGCCGCGCAGTCGTAGGCGCGCTGCGAATAGGTGATTCCGCTTGAGCCAGACCTCTTGGTCATTATGATGCCCAGTCCTTTATCCTTGCTCTTGCTGATAACTGTGTAAGTGGCGCCTGGATCGGACGGGACGTAGACAGTGGGTAGGGAATATTCAGCCGCTGCCTCTGGCTGCGCGGTCGTGAAATATCGCTTGCCCTTTATCCCAGCCATGAACAAAGCAGGGCAAGCAATAAGGCATGCAATAATTATTATTCTGCTGCGCCTGATTGTTAGCAGGTCAGCCTCTGATGGATCCCTTCCTACGCTGCGTAGATACGTCACTTTAGCTTTTGCCACGCCCTTATCAACTCCTCCCTCAAGCAACACTTTCACACCAATTACAAGCGGTATGGCGGAAGAAACGCTTAATAAAAACCAGATCATTGCCGATTGCCCTCCTGGCAGTCTCTACACTCAAACCAGTACCGAGTACCAGAAAACCTTACCAAGAATGAGGATGTTTTTGGCGATCATATCCTCTGCTGAGTACACCTCATCTGGGTGTTCTTCACGGTTATAGCTGCGCATCCTCACCCCGCCACCGGGTAGGCGATAAAGCATCTTCACCCGCAACTGGCCGTCATGGTCGATGGCGTACATCTTTCCATCCACAACGCCGGTTGCGCCCTGATCCACACCAACAGTACTTCTGTCGGGCAGCACTGGCTCCATGCTGTTACCGCTCACGGTTGCGCAAACCGCCTCGCTGGGCTGCACCCCCTGCTGTCTCAGAGTGAGCTTGTCGAAGCGCAAGCGCTCGCCGCCCGAATTTTCAACAACAGTTTTGCCCGACCCTGCGGACAGCTCCACTTCCCTGAGGAACGGCACGTATACCTCGTCATCGTCCAGTGGCGTGTTGTCGTCCCATGTCTCCATTGGGCCGATCATTTTGGCGTTCGAGTCTGTCCGCCCATCGCCTTGAGGCGAGTCACCAGTCACAAGGTAGCCGACAGTGGTGGATAGGGCGGAGGCAATCTCATCGAGTCGCCGGCCGCGCGGAATTGAAACCTCAGACTCCCATTTCTGGACGGCTTGAGGGCTCACTGAAAGTCGACGGGCCAGCTCAGACTGATTCAGCCCGGCCTGCATCCTTTTTTTCGCTATGCGCTTACCTAATGTGCTCATCCCCCAATGATGCAACCCAAGGTTGTAATTATCACTGTGAATCTCAGTTGTAACTTCTGCGGCCATGCGATAACCTTTGGTTGTAAATGTAACTTTGAGGTTCAAAAATGGAAGAGCTACCCATCTGCAGGGCGGCAAAAGCCGCAGGCGGCCAGTCCGCTTTGGCTCGCCTTCTCAAGGTAACGCCCCAGGCGGTGCAGAAAATGTGCGCCTCTGGGCGTGTGCCCGCCGAGCGAGTTCTAGAAATCGAAAAGGCTACTGGCGTTTCTCGCCACGACCTTCGACCTGACATCTACCCGATTGCCGCTTAAACCAATTCATCAGCCACAAGGAGGCAAACAGATGGCCTACGACGATCCAGACCACAAACGCAGCGAAGTAGTGAAGTCGCGCTACAAGCCGGAAGACCTGCGAATGCTCCGTATGGAGGCCCGTGCAGCCGGCATGCAATTGGCCACCTACGTTCACGAGCTTTCCATGATTGCCAGGCGCCTTGGTGCTGCCCAGCTGATCCGAGAACTACACGGGCTTGGCGAGCAGGATAAATCAGCTTAAGCGCCCTATGGAGGGCCTATGCCTGAAACGACCTTCAACTCGATGGAGAAGGGGGCTCAGGAAGAAGTTAGGCAACTGAGTGCCGAACTCGGATGGAGCCTCGAGTACGCAGCGAATCAGTACCTGGAAGCAGGCAGATCGCTGGCCGTACAGGCCCAGTTGAGGCAGATGAAGCGAACAGCTCCGCTGCTTTCACTGGTGGAACACAAAAAGGGCCTCGAACGGGGCTAATTGTGGAAAAGGAGGGGTAGCAGCTTTCCTCCAGGCAAAAAAAAGCCGGGGTAGTGACCCGGCTCTCTTAAACATCTATGTGGGACAAATTATATGCATACCACGACCCCGATAATCAATACCCCAGCTCTCGCTCCACAAAATTCAATTATAGAAAATGTGGAGCGCACGCATTCTCTCAGCCTGGGCGGCGTCAAGATCAAGCAGGATCTGGAGGGCCGATACTGCCTGAATGATCTGCACAAGGCAGCGGGAAAGGAAAAGCGTCATGCGCCTGGATACTGGCTTGCCATACAGCAAACCAGCGAGCTTGTTGCTGAGCTGGAAACTACCGGAATTCCGGTAGTTACGATCGAAGGCAGAAATGGCGGAACCTTCGTAATGAAGGAGCTGGTTTATGCCTATGCCATGTGGGTGAGCGCAAAATTCCATCTTCAGGTCATCCGCACATTCGACGCCGTGGTTATCGGCCACATCAAGCTGGTCGAGGGTAAGCAGGCCAGAGAGCGTGCCCGCCTGGAAGCGCCGGCCCTGACCGATGCAATCAAGCATGGCCGCCTGGCAGCCGGCAAAGACATCAAGCATTACCACTTCAGCAATGAGTTCGACCTGATCAACCGTATCGCACTTGGCATGCCATCTAAGGCGTACCGGGCTGCCCATTGCATCAGCCCTACGGACCCGATCCGCGACCACCTGACGCCATGCGAGATCCGCTGCATCGAGCATCTACAGCGCGTTAACGCCTCTCTGATCGACGTGGGCATGTCGTTCGAGTCCCGCAAGGAAAAGCTCAGCCAGATCTATATCCAGCGCCATAGCCGGGCTCTGCTTTCCGAAATCAAGAGCCTGGAGTTTTGAGCATGGCCACGACTACCTATCAAGAGTTGATTGAGCGTGCCGCCCTGACAGCCCTAGACCTGTTCGAGGCGACGACCACTAAAAAGACCCTCAAGGTCGAGCTTAGCGCTATGTACGACGCCTTCTTCGCCGCGCATGGCCGGCCTGAAGGCTCTTTCGACCAGTACAACGACGCCTTCCTGCCAGTGATGACTTTCACCGATGAGCAGTACCAGCGCGTCGGCCAGGCGAAAAAGGCTGAGTACAACGCCAAGCGTCGTCACGAGACGGCCATCCGCGCCCTTGCGGGCTTTCAACTGAGGGCTGAGTAATGGCCGGAGACTGGATCAAATTCGAAATAACCACCCTGGACAAGCCAGAGGTTTGCCAGCTTGCGGATCTTGCCAGCATTGACCCGGATGCCGTGATCGGAAAGCTCATGCGTGTTTGGGCCTGGTTCGATCAGCAGACCGAAGATGGTAACGCTCCGAGCGTTAGCAAAAAGTTGCTAGACCGTAGCGTTGGCGTTACTGGCTTCTGCGAAATGATGAAGTGCGTGGGTTGGATGCATGAGAACGAAGGCCTTGTAAGCCTCCCGCGCTTTGATCGTCATAACGGAAAAACCGCTAAAAACAGGGGTTTGACGGCCCGTCGCGTTGCAAATCACAAATCTGGTAACGCTAAAGGTAACGCTGGCAGCGTTAATAGTGCGTTACCTAGAGAAGAGAAGAGAAGAGAAGATCAAAACCCTCTCTCTACGCGTGAAGCTGTCGATCCTCGCATGCCCAGCGAAATGACCCTGGACTGGCATGCTGACAAGAAGCTCCTGAAAACCTACGCGGTGCATTCAGGCGTAGCGCTGGACCTGTTCACCGAAGAGGCGCGACGCGCATTCACTGCCCACTACGAGCCACGCGGCCAGGTGAACACCCAGGCTGAGTGGGTGCAGATGCTGGTCAAGTGGGTGCTGAACGATCGTAACCGCGCCGCTGCATCGAACGTGAAGCAGTTCCCGGCGCGCCAGAGCAGCGAACCTGACTTCGACAGCACCGACTGGGCAGCCAACCTAGTGGTGCGCCCATGAAGCCCGCAAGCCAACTCATGGCCACCATGACCAACCAGCCCCCTGAGCTGCACGGCGGCCCCGTCGTCGTCTCCCTGGAGACCGCAGAGGTGGTGAACGACCTCTTCCGCCGCCTACGGGGCATCTTCCCCGCCTGGCGCCAAGCCTGGCCGTCCACAGAGGCCCTGGCGGCCGCAAAGGAAGAATGGATCAAGGAGTTTGCCGACGAGGGCATCCGCACCCTGGAGCAGATCGAGTTCGGCATCGCTAAGTGCCGCAAGCTCTCGAAACCGTTCGCGCCCAGCGCGGGTGAGTTCATCGCCATGTGCGTGCCCGGCCCGGAAGACTTCGGCATGCCGACCATTGCTAACGCGTGGATGGAGGCCCTCATGGGCACCTACAGCCACGAAGGCGTGAAGATCGCCGCCGTCGCCACCGGCCTGTTCGACCTTCGGAGCGCCAAGCAGGACGACAAGGGCCTTCGCCAGCGCTTCGACCACAACTACACGATCGTGATCCGCCGCGCCCAGTCCGGCCAGCCGCTGGACGGGAAGATCCTGACCGGCATCGGCCACGACAGCCAGAAGTCAGCCTTGGAGCTGGCCAACGAGCAGGCCGAGCAAGCGGTACAGGCCCGGATCATTCAGCAAGGTATTCCGGTAGACGGCGCATCGGCGCGCGCTCTGCTGATGAGCAAATTACGGAAGGGGAAGGCGTGATGGGCAACTCGACTATTCGCGAAGCCGTGGCTCGGGCGATCTGGAACATTCGCCGCGAGGAAGAAGACCGCTGCGATATGGAGCTTGAAGACATGGGCACCGACCATTCCGTTTGGGCTGAGGCTGACGCCGCCATCGAAGCTATGCAGGAGCTGCTGCCATGACCGACACCAACAAGATGCGCGACGAAAGCCGCGAGCAGTTCGAGGCTTTTTGCCGAGACGTTCAGGGGTGGGAAGACGACGACTTCCGGCTGGCATCGGACGGCGTGAATTACTACTGGTCCACGACCGGCGAAGCATGGATTTTCTGGCAGGCATCGCGCCAGGCGGTTGTCGTTGAGCTGCCTGCCGAGTGGTCGACCAACGTAGGAACAATGCTTCCTCCTCCTGCCGTGCATAAAGCCATCGAGGCCCATGGCCTGCGAGTGGGGGTGCGGAAATGAGGCGCGCATCCCCAGCGGTATTGCGTCAGGCCCTTGAGACTGCGCACTTCTACGCCAAGGCCGGCATCGACTTCGTGTGCGTGCCGGTGCTGGACGAGGCCGACAAGGTCAGCACGACAAACCAAGCTCAGTTCCGCATCGAGCAACTTCTGGATCGGGCCGAAGCCGAGGAGGCGGTATGACAATCGACAAGGAACAGCTCAAGGCGCTGGCTGAGGCTTCACAAGAGTGGTCAGAAGAAATTGGCGAGAGTGCATGGTATGTGGCTGGCAATTTCGAGAAGCCATTCTTCGGCGGGCCGGATGCTCAATTCATCGCCGCCGCCAACCCGGCCACCATCCTGGCGCTGCTGGATGAGATTGAGCACCTCACCGAATCACGCCAAGAGGCTCGCGACCTGCGCAACAAGATGGGTGACCGCCTTGATGCGGCTGAGGCCGAGCTGGCTGAGCTGCGCAAGGATGCCGCCCGCCTGACCTGGCTCGACGAATCCCAAGAGGTCGACTTAGTAGGCCCGACCCTGTGCTGTGGAAAGCACCGGCCGACCCTGCGCGAGGCGATTGATGCGGCAATGGCGATGGAGGCTCGTCATGGCTGCTGAAATTCATCAGTTCCCTGCCTCTCGCACTGCGCACAACCGTCGCGTGGCTTCTGAGCAGGCGAAGCGCAATGAGCTCGCTGAATACCTGCGCACTGTCGCCAAGTGGATTCAGGCCGACGACGTCAAGTGCGATCCCTCGGCGCTGTTGCTCGTCCTTTCCGGGAAAACCGGTGACGAGGTCGTTTGGAAGGGGTACGCGGACAACTCCGATGTGAGCCTGCGTGACGCTGGGCATGCTGCCTATGCCCAGGTCAGCACGCCCTTCAAGCGCCGCGGCGGGAATTTCCATGATCGGAGGAAGGTATGACTGACCTCATGCTCCGAAATGAAAGCGACCGTGCGCGACTGATCGGCTACCTGGCCGGCCTGGACCTGGCAAAGCCGCGGCGCCTGACAATCGTCGAGGTGCGCAGCAAGCGTTCTGACGCCCAGAATCGCCTGCTGTGGCAGTGGAACGGACTGATTCAGACGCACCTGCGCGAGTCGTTCGGCCAGATGGCCAGCTCGGAAGAGTGGCACGAGATCTTGGTGGCCAAGCTCTGGCCGGCAGAGGTTCATCCGGTGCAACTGCCCGACGGCACCCGGTACCGCGTTGGCCGGGCTAAGACCCGCAAGTTCACGACCCAACAGATGACCCAATACCTGGAGCTTCTGGACGCCTACTGCGCCGAGCACCTGCAACTCCTGCTGCCACACCCTGAGGATTTGATGATGGCGATCTACGGCGAGCGCCGGGGGAGGGCTGCATGACCGTCCTCAAGCGCTTCGAGCGCAACACTGTCGGCCGCGACTTCGCCGTTGGCGACATCCACGGCCACTTCACCCGCCTGAAGGCCGCCTTGGGTGCTGTGGGTTTTGATCCGGCAACCGACCGGCTGTTCTCTGTCGGGGATATGGTTGATCGCGGCCCTGAATCGGAGCAGGTCGACACCTGGCTGGCCAAGCCGTGGTTCCACGCCATTCGCGGAAACCATGAGCAAATGGCGATTGACGCCTATCGCGCTGATGCGGATGGCCGTGCCGCCGGTTTCCACCTGAGGGTTGGCGGTGCCTGGCTCTATGCCCGGTCATCGGTCGAGCAGGCCTGCTATGTCGAGCTGCTGGCTGACCTGCCACTGGTTATCGAAGTTGAGACGCCCGAGGGGCTGATCGGGATCGTTCATGCCGACTGCCCATTCCCGTCGTGGACCACGCTGCAAGAGTGGGCTGGTGGTGGGTCGGGCTTCCGCAATGTGGAAGAGGCCTGCCAGTGGTCCAGAAGCAGGGTCGACTTGCAGCAAGACCACGGCGTGGCCGACATCCGGGCCGTGGTGGTGGGCCATACCGTGGTTCGGCGCCCGGCGGTGCTGGGCAACGTTTACCACATCGACACCGGTGGCTGGATGGATGGCCGCTTCACGCTGCTGGACCTGCACACGCTGCAAGCTCACCCGCCGATTGACCCAAAGCTGTCCTGGGACTGGGGTGACGAATGAAGCGCGCCGAACTGAAACGCACCATCCCGCTCAAGGCCAGCGGCATAACCCTGCGCACACCCCGCAAGAAGAAGTGCCAGCACTGCCAGGAGGCGTTCCAGCCTTCGCGTACAGGGCAGAAAGCATGCAGTCCGACCTGCGCCATAGCATTGGCGCCGAAAGGGCTTGAGCAGGCTCGTAAGGCCCTGTCCGAGATCGAGCGCAAAGACATCAAGGTTCGCAAGGAGGCCCTCAAAAGTCGCTCGGATCACGTCAAGGATGCAGAGAAGGCAGTCAGGGACTACCGCCGTACCTACGAGTTGAGCATCGGCAGCGGCTGCATCAGTTGCGCGAAGTCTCAGGCCGAGATCCTGGCTGATCAGGGCTGGAAGACCGGCGGTGCCTTTGATGCTGGGCATTTCCTCGGAAAGGGAGCCAGGCCGGAGCTTAGGCTGATCCCGGAAAATATCTGGTTGCAGTGCAAGAGCTGTAATGCCGGATCGTCCAAGTACGCCCGCAAGGGCCTGACTGTCTCTCAAGGGTTCAGGGTCGGCCTGATTGAGCGCATAGGCCTAGAAGCTGTAGAGGCGATGGAAGCCGACCATGAGCCGCGCAAGCACACGATTGACGAATTGAAGGCGATCACTGCCGAGTTCCGGGCGAAGACACAAGAATTGAAGAGAGGGGCAGCATGACCAATTCCCAAGAAACGACCTGGCCGCCGACGCCGCCAGTTGATGCCTGGGGCGCGCTGTTCGAGCACCTTGATGCTGAGGTGCTGGCAGGACGGGAAAGCTTCGAGTCATCCCGGCAGCTGTTCGAGTGGGCATGCGCCGCAGACGGTCGCAGCGCGTATCCCGACGCCGAGCAGGTTCTCAAGCTCGCGGCATTCGAGACACTGAAACAGATCGCCGTTTCGATCATCCGCCAGGCGGTTCCGGGGTTCTTGGCAGAAATGGAAAAAAACAAGGCCCCGTTCTGGGCGAAGAAGTGGAGAGGGCAACGATGATGAATTTGAACTCGGCCCGCGCAGCCTGGCACGACGCGCTCTACACACCATGGGACAGCCAAGGCGCTCACGTCGAGCAGATCGGTCTGCTGGGGTGCTCGGTGCAGAAGACAGAGAAGTCGGTGAACAGCCGTCACGCCATGCACCAGTCCCTGTCTGCGCGAATCCAGCACGCCATCGCAACACTGCCCGGGCACCTGCAAGCATTCGGCAACCACATGTACAGCCCATTGTCCGGGATCGACGAGAAGGAAGAGGCCGAAGAGCGGGTGCTGCATCTGGCCTACAGCCTCGGCCCGAAGATGACCGCCAGGAAGTTCGAGAAGGCCCGGTATGTGGCCCAGGCCATCGTGCTCAGGTATCGCCGGCTGCACCAGGGCGGGCAGAGCGAAGGCGTCGACCCGCTGCCTACCGTCGAGAAGATGCGGCTGTGGATTCTAGCTGAGTTCGGAGTGGTGCTGGTGGGTGACCAGTGGGCCAGGGACTGGGGGGACTTTGTAGAGCGCTGTTTCGATGCATGCAACCAGCTCGACAAGGCCGCTCTGGCGCCAGTTTCGCGGTCGTTGATGGTGATGAAAGAAGCTGCTTGATCTTTTGTCGGCGTTGCGGCACCATTTCGCCATCTTTACAGTTTTGCCTTCGGCAAACCTTCAGATCAACCCGGCCCTCAAAGCCGGGTTTTTTGTTGCCCCAAGAAAACCACTGAGGAAATCACATGCGTCGACTCTCCGCTTACTTGGGCTTTGCGTTCGCCGCATGCCTGTCCCTGTTCTCGTTCTCTGCCCTGGCCGAGCCGATCACCAAGGCCTACCAGACGGCCTTCGTCATCGCCGAGCCGCACGGCGTCGCGCTCACCCGCATGGAGCTGACCCTGGCCATGTGGCGAACGGGCAGTGATGAAGGGCTAGAGGCCCTGAAAAGTAACCTGCGCGCATCGAGCAACCACTTCGAAATGGTGTCGGTCACGCCATCGCCTGACCGCGATGAGCGACCGGATTGCTGATACGCCTGGAAGCAACTGAAAAAGCCCGTACATGCTGCGGGCTTTTTTGTGCTGCCGAGGAAAGCTCCTGCACTGGCGGGTGCTTTCCCGGATGCATATTTTCGCCGCCATAGCTCAGTAGGCCAGAGCGTCCGCCTTGTAAGCGGAGGGTCCAGGGTTCGAATCCTTGTGGCGGCACCATTTAGTTTCGGCGGGCACGCCATTCAGCGCGGTAAGAAAATGACCAGATCAATGGCCTGGAGCCTCCTTGCGCTCGGCCTGGCTGCGCTCAACTTCGTCATGCACCGAGACATCAGCAGCAACGTCTTCTTCGCCACATTCATCTTCGTACAGGCCCTCAAAAGGCCCCAGGAAGAGGAGCGAGTGATGTACAGCCGTATGCTCGAGTTCGCGGCCTGTGCCGGTGCTGCATTGCTGACGTTTGCCATTCTGTCGAGGTTGCTTGGCGTCGAATGGACGCCGCCTGGCTCATGGTAGGGCAGACAACAGCGAACAACCCCCACCGGGAGCAGTTATGAGCGCAGATGGAATTTCAGGCGCCCTCACCGTTGGCGTGGCTACGGGTGCAGGGGTTGTTTCGGCCACTCAGATACCGATCGACCACGTCATCATCATGGGCGCCATCGGCGGGTGCTGTGCCTTTCTGGCATCTACCGCCGAACTCAAGTGGGGATCAAAGATCCTATACGCGATGTTCTCATTCATTGCCGGCTACCTTGCGGGGCTGACGGTGCTGATTTTGTACCCTTACAACGTGGTCGCCGCAGCTGTAGCTCTGGTCATTTCGGCCCTTGCATCCAGCATGTTCGGATCACTCAAAGCGTGGTCAGAGGGAGGGAAGAAACCTGCATGGGTCGGGTTCTTCGAGCGCTTCATCCCCTCAGGCCTACTGCGAGGTAAGCGAGATGAAGGATGAGCCGATTGGAATCCTCGACACGCTAGCGCACTGGCTTAACGGCTTTGGCGTATGGGTGCAAGGTGTTGCCCCTGAGGTGCTGCTGACAAGTCGCGGCATCTGCCACCTCATGATATTCCTGATCATCCTGGGGTATCGCAAGAAGACAGACCGGCATCGGTCTTGCGTAGGCCTGATGGCTGGCATCCTCGCCGGCGCCAATCTGGCTGAGTCATACCGGATCATCGTCAACTACACATCATTCCTTGCCCTGGCTCAGTTCCCGCTGACCGTATGCATGTTCGGCTTCCTGTTCTTCGTCGTGTACTCCCGCGGGAACATGGCCAAGCTGATACCGCCTCGTCTTGATCGGGCGATCAGGTAGCCGCTCCACAAAACGATATTCGCCATTTCGTGGCGCGCACATCCACAGCCCTGGCATACGCCGGGGCTTTTGCATTGGAGAAGGGTATGAGCAAAATCAAAGGCGATCGAGTTAAGAGTGAGCCAGCCATAACCCTGGTAAGTCGAACCCTTTCGTTCAATACGGAGGATGGTGGGCTGCCAGCGACTGTGCGGGTCAATGGGGTTGCATTCTATCCAGAGGATGAAGGTCGCGAGCCTGAGGTTTTGCCGGCCCAGATCGGTGAGTTCACCATCGACCCGCTGGAGTCGGCTATCAGCAACATCGTTCGCGAAGCGCAAGACGCTCAGGGCCTGACCCTGACCATCCTGCAGGACCAGCTGGCTGAGCTGTGCAAAATCCAGCGTGAAAAACTCGGCCAGTGAAAAAGAACTGGACGGTAACCGCACCAGGCTACAAACCCTTCCCGATGATCCTCCTTGACGAAGCCCTAGACCATGCAGGCGCTCTGGCCTTTGCCAGGTCGATATGGCCGATGTGCTCAGTGGAGTAATGCATGGACAGGCCAATGCCTCCATCCAAGCTTCTGGAGCTATCCGAGTTCGCAGAGCTAGGCATCCGCCTTGAGCCAGCCCCCGACGTATGGGAATGGATCACTACCCAGATACTGGCCGAGACCGGCAGTATCCATAACCCGGACCATGCTCATCTACTGGATGCCAGTATAGGTGTTATGTGGGCGTCCTCATCATTCGGCAAGCAGGGCCGCACGGTCTTAGGTCAGGCCGAGTCGGTCATGCTCCGCGCCGGGGGCTGGCAGAAAGCGCGCCAAGAACAGCAGATGTTCGAGTGGTTCGGTCGAGTGCCTGAATTCATCATCACCCTGGCTGCCGACTACTGCGCTCAATGCTCGGATGCAGAATTCTGCGCTCTGGTAGAGCATGAGCTGTTCCACATCGCTCACAAGCCCGACAAGTACGGCGCACCGGCCTTCACCAAAGATGGCATGCCGAGGCTTGAGATGCGCGGCCACGATGTTGAGGAGTTCATCGGCGTGGTCCGTCGCTACGGTGCGAGCCAGGATGTTCAAGCGCTGATTGACGCAGCAAGCAAGCCGCCTGAGGTGGCAAGAATCAACATTTCGAGGGCCTGCGGAACCTGTCCGCTCAAGTTGGCCTGAGGATAGACAGCAATAGACGGAACCCAACCCTATGGCAGCCCTGAGCAGCGAGGTGAAGGCCTTCATCGTTCAGGCGCTCGCCTGCTTCGACACACCTTCTCAGGTGGCGGAGGCCGTCAAGCGTGAATTCAACGTCGAAGTGAGCCGCCAGCAGGTGGAGTCGCACGACCCAACGAAACGATGCAGTAAGACGCTCGCCAAGCGATGGGTGGAGATGTTCCACGACGCGCGCAAGCGCTTTCGCGAAGAAACATCTGACATACCAATCGCTAACCGGGCCTATCGGCTTCGGGCGCTGGGCCGGATCGTTGAGAAGGCCGAGACGATGCGCAACCTTGCGCTGGCTCTCCAAGTGCTGGAGCAGGCCGCGAAGGAATGCGGTGATGTGTATGTGAACCGAAAGGTGGAGCCTGATAAGTCCCTCGACGACGAGATCAAGCGCCTGAATATCCAGAAGCTGCAGCGGGAGCTGGCCGACCCTGACCAGGATGTGCCCGAACCAAAGCAAGTCATCATCGGGGTGGAAGATGCAACCGATCCTGATGCTGAATAAGCCTCAATTCGAGTTCATCAAGTCACACAACAAGTTCATGGCGTTCGTTGGCGGCTACCGTAGCGGCAAGACGTTCGTCGGCTGTGTGCGGATGTGCATCAATGCCCTGGAGTTTCCCGGCATCCCTCAGGGCTACTTCGCACCGACCTACCCACAGATTACGGACATCTTCTACGACACCCTTCCGGGCGTTGCCGAGGCGTTCGGCTTGTACGCTGACATTGTGGCCAGCAACAAGCGCGTTTACCTGCGGGACAGCAAAGGGCGCTGCCTGAGCACCATTGTGTGCAAGAGCATGGAGCACCCGCACCGGATCGTCGGTTTCAACATCGCTCATGCACTGGTCGATGAGATCGACTGTATGCCGATCAAGAAGGCGGACAGCGCCTGGAAGAAGATCATTGCGCGGATGTCGACGGTCTGGCCTGGTCGCGACACGAACACCATTGACGTTACTACGACGCCTGAGGGCTTCAACTGGGTCTATCGCAAGTTCGTAAAGGAGCTGGCTGCCGATCCATCGCAGCGTGAGTTCTACGGCATCGTGCACGCCTCTACGCGGCAGAACGCCAAGAACCTGCCCAAGGACTACATCCCGTCCCTGCGCAAGTCGTACCCGGCGAACCTGGTAGACGCCTACATCGACGGCCTGTTCGTCAACCTGACCTCTGGCAGCGTTTACCCGAATTTCAACCGGTTCGCATGCCACACCAACGAGACGATCCGCCCGGGCGAGCAACTGCACGTCGGCATGGACTTCAACATCAACCGGATGGCGGCAACGATCCACGTCATCCGCGACGGTCTGCCTCTGCTACTGGAGGAAGCCACCGGCCTGTTCGACACGCCGGCCATGAT
The DNA here is from genome assembly GCF_055284095.1 of Pseudomonas sp. HP_08. NCBI lineage: Bacteria > Pseudomonadati > Pseudomonadota > Gammaproteobacteria > Pseudomonadales > Pseudomonadaceae > Pseudomonas > Pseudomonas sp. HP_08. The sequence continues at coordinate 162,558 of NZ_JBTOQC010000034.1, forward strand.
CGTCGAACTGAAACGCAGATTCCCTGGGCGAACGATCACCGTCTACCCGGATGCCAGCGGCAAGAACCGCAAGTCGGTCAACGGCAGCGAGTCGGACCATGCCCTGTTACGGGCTGCCGGCTTTCTGGTGATGGTCAACCCATCGAACCCGCTGGTCCGTGACCGTGTGCTGGCCGTGAACGCCATGCTGCTGAACGGCGAGGGCAAGCGGCGATACCTGGTCAATACCGATAAATGCCCGGTCACCACTCAGGTGCTGGAGCAACAGGCATACACCGACAAAGGCGAACCCAACAAGGATGGCACTGAGGACCCGGTAGACGCCCTAGGTTACTTCATTGTCCAGCGCTTCCCGATTGCGGGCGGCTACACACTCGCAAACGTGAGCAACCAATGAGCGCATACACCTTCATCAAGGACAGCCTCCAGAACCTTGTGGCGGGGCTGGGCACGTCGCGGGACAAGGCATCCCACTCGCAATACGCGATCCCGGTAATGGACGACCAGCAGCTTGTGAATGCCTTTCGTGGCTCGTGGGCTGCGCGCAAGGGCGTCACCATCCCCGCTATGGATGCTTGCCGCAACTGGCGCAACTGGCAGGCCGACAAAAGCCAGATTGAGCTGATCGAGGCCGAGGAAGAAAGCCTGAATGTGAAGGGCAAGATTCTGGAGGCCATGCTCAAGGCTCGCCTGTTCGGCGGCGCGGCCGTGTTCATCGGCACTGGCGAGACCGATACCCGGTCAGAGCTCAAGCCTGATCGCATCGGCAAGGGCGGCATCAAGTACCTGGCCGTCATGACTCGTCGGCAATTGAGCGCGACCGAGATCGAGCAAGACCCGCAAAGCCCGCGATTCGGCAAGCCCAAGGCCTACCGGCTGCCAGGGTCGACGGTCGAGATTCACCCATCGCGGCTGGTGCTCTTCATCGGCGTGCCGCATCCAGACCCTGAACTGGCCGTGGGCGATTCCTTCGGCTGGGGTGACTCGGTGCTGCTGGCTGCCATGCCTGCTGTGCGCCACTACGACGAGACGATGGCCAACGTGGTTAGCCTTATCTATGAGGCCAAGATCGACGTCATCAACATTCCCAACCTGATGTCCAGCCTGGCTGACAAGAACTATGAGCGTCTGCTGCTGGAGCGCCTGCGCATGGCGGCGACCGCCAAGGGCATCAACGGCACGCTGATCTTGGATGGCGGCGAGACTCACACCTCCAAATCGGCCAATTTCAGCACCTTGCCGGACATCATCGCCAAGACGGAGCAGGGCGCGGCGGGCGCATTCGATATCCCGGTGACCCGCATGTTCGGTCAGTCCTCAAGCGGCCTGGGCGCAAATGGCGAGGAAAACACCCGCAATTACTACGACAACGTGGCATCCAGCCAGAAGCTTGACCTCAAGCCAGCTATGAGCGTGCTTGATGAGGCGCTGATCCGTTCCGCGCTGGGCTCCAGGCCGAAAGAGATCCACTACAACTGGGCGCCGCTCTGGCAGCCAACCGCGACTGAGCGATCAACCATCGGCAAGACTGTGGCCGACACCATCAAAACCCTGTCCGACACAAAGCTATGGCGCCCCGATGCGCTGGGCCAGGCCGCCACCAACATGCTGGTGGAGCAAGGCGTGGTTCCAGGGCTTGAGGCCGCAGTCGATGAGTTCGGGCTGGTGGATGAGGAGGATCTTTTGCCCACTGAGCCGGTAGTGAAGCAGCCAGCAGCGGAAGGCCCGCCAGAACAAACCTGAGGCAATCATGCACATCACAGACAAAGTCAGCCTCGGCGATATCGCGCTGAGCGATTCCGGCTACCTGGAAGCTTTTGCCCTGACCGCTCGCACTGGTGTGCAGCAGTACCTGGGCGCCGAGGTGGGCCGGCCAGACCTCAAGGTCTTGAACGTCTACCGCGACCAGGCCGAGGTCTTCTCGAAAGACTCGCTGCGCACGTTCTCCAAGATCCCGATCACCAACGACCATCCGGGCCAGCCAGTAACTGCGGCGAACTGGAAGCAGGTTGCCGTCGGCACTACTGGCGATGAGGTCTTGCGTGATGGCGAGTACCTGAAAATCGGCCTCAAGATCACCGATGCCGATGCGGTAGGGGCTGTCCAGGCTGGCAAGCGCGAACTCAGTGTCGGCTACAGCTGCGAACTGGTCTGGGAGGACGGCATTGCCCCTGACGGCACAGCCTATCAGGCCAAGCAAACCAACATCATCGCCGACCATATCGCCATCGTTCAACGAGGGCGCGCCGGTAGCCGGGCAAGCATCGGCGACTCCTGGCCACAACACACACCAACCCCCGAGGAAAAACTCATGACCCTGAAGACGGTTACCGTCGACGGCATCCCGGTTGAAGTAACCGACCAGGGCGCCATTGTCATCGCCACCCTGCAGCAGCGCCTCGCCGATTCCGTCGGCAAGCTGTCCGCTGCCGAGTCGGCCCACGCTACAGTCATCGCCGCCAAGGACGCCGAACTGGCCCGCAAGGATGCCGAGATCGATGACCTGAAAGGCAAGCAGATCACCGATGCGCAGATCGACGAGCGCGTCAAGGCGCGGGGCGATCTGCTGGCCAAGGCCAAGGCCATCCACGATGCCGACTACGCCGGCAAGGGCGACGCGGAGATCCGCAAGGCTGTGATCATCGCCAAGCTGGGAGACGCAGCCATCGCCGGCAAGACCGAGGCCTATATCGACGCTCGTTTCGACCTGCTGGTCGAGGACGCCGCGAAGAACCCGGCCGGCGACCCATTCCGCCATCACATGATCCAGCAGGACGGCAAGACCGTCGACGAGGCCGAGAAGGCTCGTCTGCAGATGATCTCCGACATGCAGACCGCCCACCGTCCGGCCCAGGCCTAAGGAGAACCAGCAATGGCTATCTACCAAAACACTTACGGTAACGCCCCGGCCAAGGGCCTGGTCGGCCAGATCGCAAGCGAGGAGAAGTGCAATAAGATCTCCCGCACCGTCGAGAACGCAGCCGGCATCGTGTTCGGCGCCCCTGTTCAGCGCGGCGCCGGTGACCACGGCGTCATCCCGCTGGCATCCGGCGGCACCTTCATCGGTTTCGCGGTGCTGAACCCTGCAGTTCCGCCAGTCGCGCCAGGATCGACCCTGGTTGACGGCTACCCGCAGTACTTCACCGGCGCATTCATGACCCTGGGCTGCATGAAGGTCCAGGCCGGCGGCGCCGTAGCCGACGGTGGTCGCGTCTATTACAACCCGACCACCAACCGCTACGTCGGCGCTACCGGCGCCGGCATTCTGGGCCCGCTGCCCGATGTCGTGTTCGATACCACTGGCGTCGATGGCGACATCGTCGAAATCTCCATGGGCCTGCGCCCGATCGCTGCCGCTTAAGGCTGAGGACCTGCCAACATGAATCATTTCGCTGACGCACAGGCGGCGTTCCCGTTTGTCCTGGCCCAGGGCCGGAACATCGAGACCCGCGTCTACCAGCGCCGCTACCCGGCCTTCAACTACGCCGCGCATGTGCCGGTCGTGACCGAAGGTGCACCATGGGCCATCGGCACCACCTTCTTCACCGTCGATACTGCTGGCGAAGCCAAGTTCCTGTCCGGTGCCGGCACCGACATGCCGTTCAACCAGGCAACCCATGGCCAGGCATCGCATGACTTCGCAATGATCGGCTCCGGCTGGGAGTGGAACATCGAAGAGATCAACCAGGCCGCGCTGTACAACATCAACCTGAACGACACCAAGGCCATGAGCGCTGCGGACAAGGTTGAGCGCCTGCTGAACGATATCGCCATGCGCGGCTCGACCGAGAAGAGCTGGACCGGCCTGCTGAACGATCCGAACGTGTCGCGCGCCGATGCGGCCGCAACCGGTACCGGCAGCTCCACGCTGTGGGCGAACAAGACCGTTGACCAGATCATGGCTGACATCAACGGCCTGCTGGGCGGTATCCGCACCAACACCGGTGAGGTCGAGTGGGCAGACACCCTGCGCATGCCGCCAGATGCCTTCCGCGATGTGGCCACCCGCCGCATGGGTGCCGGCGATGGCTTCATGACCGTGCTGGAATACATCCGTCGCAACAACATCTACACCGCCGAGACCGGCCAGGCGCTGGACATCCAGCCGCTGCGCGAGGCCCGCAATGCCTCCCAGGACGGTGGCGGCCGTCTGGTGGCATACCGCAAGGACGTCGAGGTGGTTCGCTTCCACCTGCCGATGCCGCGCCGCGTCCTGGTGCCGCGCCAGAAGTCCATCATGGGCTTCGAAACCGGCATCATCGCCCGCACCGGTGGCACCGAGATCCGCCTGCCAGGCGCTTTCGCGTACCTCGACGAAATCACCGCCCCGGCAGCCTGATAGGAGCCAGCCATGAAAGTGACCAACGACACCAAGGCGCCTCAGGGCATCCAGACCGATACCGGTCTGATTTACGTGCTGCCTGGCGAGACTCAGGACCTGCAGGTCACTGAAGCAGGCCAGAAGCTTGCCAAGCGCGTGCCGGGCCTGACGCTGTCGGCGGCCGAGAAGGCCAAGATCGACGACAAGAAGTAACCCCGGGCGGTTCGCCGCCCACCTATTCGAGACATCCCGATGCCTGAATTCTACGGAAGCGTCGCAGCCGCTGACGCCTATCATGCCGATCGCGCCAATTCGACCTGGACCGGCACTGATGAGGCGAAGCAGGCCGCCCTGGTCCGGGCATCGGCGTACATCGACGGCAAGTACCAGCAGCAGACCAGTTGCGGGCGCTGGGAGTCGATGTTTTCCGGCTCCAAGACCGGTGGCCGGGCCCAGGCCCTGCAATGGCCGCGCAAGAACGCATTCGACAGCGATGGCGAGGCTATTCCTGACACCGAGGTGCCGGTTGAGATCGAGCATGCGACCTATGAAGCCGCTCTGCGTGAGCTGGTAACCCCTGGCAGCCTGAGCCCCGACTACGTCGCCTCCAGTGCCATCAAGCGGCAGAAGGTCGACGTGCTGGAGATCGAGTATCAGGCCCCGGCCGCTGTGGATGGCTCGGTGCCCACCCGCCCGATCGTTACCGTTGTCGATGAACTGGTAGCCCCATTGCTGCGCAATACGCGGCTCTGCGGGGTTGCGGTGTTCGTCGTATGAAGGCCGCCGAGGTGGACCGGGAGATTGAAAGCCTTGAGCCGCAGGTCCAGCAAGACTATCTGGGCCAGGTCGCCGGCACCGTCAAGCGGATCAGCATCCAGGAGCTGGAGCAGGCAATCCAGCAGGGTGACGAGTCACGCATCGAGGAGCTTCTGCTGCTGGGTCTGTTCTCGTTGCTGACCGTTCGCCTGCGGGTTATCTATATCCGCGGCGCGACCAAGGAAGTGGCCGGCATACGCATTCCCGGCGTGCGACAGGAGTTTGACCCCGGCACAGACAGGGTGAATGGCTTCTTGTCCGGCCAGGCATCAGCGCTCCAGCAGCAGGCAGCTATCGAGCAGATTGCGGCTGTACGAGAGGCTATAGCTGCCGGTGTCGCTCGCGGTGATTCGCCAAGAACCATTGCACTCAACGTAGCCGGTCGCCTCAGCAAGCAGACCGGCGTTCGCTCCGGCGGCGTTGTTGGTCTGAGTGGCACAGCGGCAAAGGCAATCGAAAATGCCAAGGACCAACTGTCCAGTGGCGATCCTGCGCAGCTCAAGCAGTACCTGGGCAGGGTAAGGCGAGACCCGACGTTTGATGCCGTAGTAAAGGCAGCCATTGCCAGCGGCAAACCCATCCCGAAAGAGGTCGTGAACAAGGCCGCAGGCGCCTATGCCGACCGGCTGCTTATTACAAGTGCTGCGCGCTTGGCTCAGACCCTCGCCGCCGAGGCATATCACAAAGGCAGGGATGAGGGGTGGCGACAGCTCACGGCTCGCAGCAACGGCCTCTATACATTCGTCAAAACTTGGCGATCCATGCGCGACGAGCGCGTTCGGAACACGCACGTAGGTCTTGATGGGCAAGCGGTTCAGCAGGACGAGCCGTTTGTTTCGTCGAGCGGCGCGCTGCTCATGTATCCGCATGACACTTCGCTGGGTGCACCTCTACACGAGCGCATCAACTGCCGATGCGTGGCCGAGTACGCACTCAAGAAAATCGAACAGGTGAGGCTATGAGCATCAAAGGCGCTATGCAGTCCTCATTCGGCGCGCTGTTCGATACAGCATTTGCCGAGGCCGTGTCTGGTTTCACCGGCTCATATCTGGGGCCAGGGGGATACAACCCGGTCACCGAGCAGACTGACGCGCAGCTTGTGGTATACACCGGTCGCGGCGTGCTGACCCGCTTCAAGGCTGACCAGATCGACGGTCAGCGCATTCTTGCCACGGACGTGCGCGTGATTGCGCTGGTCAACGAGGTGACCGACCGGCCAAGGCCGGATCATGACGTCAAGGCAAAGGATCTGATCACCGGTGAGCAGCGGATGTACCGCGTCATCGAGGCTGTTGCCGACCCTGCGGGTGTGCACTATCAGATCCAGCTGAGGGCGACCTGATGGCCAGTTCCTGGAGCGTCAAGCCAAGCGAGTTCATCGAAGAGGTCAAGACCGATCTGGTTCGGCTGCAAAAGACCATTGCAATCGACATGATCGGCGACATCACCGCGAACTCGCCGATCGACACCGGCAACTATATGGCGAACAACATTGTTTCGCTCGGCGCGCCTGACTTTACCGTCAACACCGCGCTGGACATCTGGGGGACTGCTACACGACTGGCGGCAAAGTCAAAGCTGGCCGGACTCAAGCCGTTTGGCATCGTCTACATCCAGAACAACAGCCCGTACGGCGAAAAGCTGGAGTTCGGCGGCTACAACGGACCCACCGTCAAGGTCACCTCTGGCGGATTCAGTCGTATGTCTCCCAAGGGTGTCTACGGGATTTCCTTTATCGGCGTCAGCGAGAAATACCGATGACCGTAGAATTTGAAACGATCCGCAGGACGCTGACGGGGCGCATGGTTTCGTTCCAGGGTATTGAGCAGTCTCGCATTGAGTACGCCAACAGCCCACAGGCAGGCGGGACATTCACGCCGCCGGCGACTGGGGTCTGGTGCGCCTTCGAAATCATGCACGCCTCATCCTTCTTTGCTGGCATGGCTGACACGCCTTATTACCGCCGGCCTGGACAAGTGGTTATCCAGTGCTTTGCCCGCCGATCAAGTGGGCTTTGCGGGCTGAACACTCTTGCCGACGCTCTCTCAAGCCACTTTCAGGCCTGGTCTTCCGGCGATATCGAGTGCATGGAGGTGTCGCAGGTTGTGGTTGGCCTGTTCGAAGACTTTTACCAGATCAACGTGAATATCCGGTTTCGCGCCGGCTGAGGACTGCACATGAGCGATACAACCAAAGAACTGCACCGCAGCCTTATCCGGGCCGCGAAAGCCGCGCTTGCGGCCTGGGAACGCTGGCTTGGCGCGAAGGAGAAGGGCGATGAGTGACAGCCCGAGCATGACTATTGATCAGGTGCGCGAAGAGCGCCGCCTGCTCTCGCAGCAAGTGTTTGATGCCATCCAGGCTTTCAACAAGAAAACGGGGCTGACCGTAGAATACGTTCAGCTCACCAACGTAGATATCAACACTCATGGCGAAGTGGGCCGACAGGTCCTTACCAGTATTGAGATCGAGCTGAACATCTAAACCACCCGCACCACCGGGCACGCTGACCAGACACGCCGAAAGGCCCCTCTGATCAACCCGCCTCCCCGGATCAATTGATCTAGGAGGCCTCCGATGAGTTCGGGCGCAAAAGTTACGAGCTACCTGATTCCCGAGGTCACCCCGGGCGTCACCCCTACCACAGGGCCATGGGACACCCTGCGCCTGACCAGCAACACCCTGTCGCCAACGCCGAATACTCAGGTCAGCGACGAGATCACCGACACCCGGCTCAGCCAGGGCTCTGTGGTGACCACCACCGACATTCAGGGCGACTTGGTCGGCGAACTGTCCTACGGCTCGTTCGACAAGCTGCTGGAGGCCGCTTTCTACGGAACCTGGACGGGCAACGTGCTGGAGGTTGGCGCTACTCGCCGGACCTTCACCGTCGCAAAGAACTTCAACGACGTCAGCGTGTTCACCCTGTTCAAGGGTATGCACGTCTCTACCTTCGCGCTGGACGTGCCATCCGACGGCAAGATCACCGCCACTTTCACAATGATGGGGCTGGACTTTGCTGACGGCGACACCAACACCGTAACGCCAATCAACCCGCCGACCACCACGCCGTTCATGTCGAATGCCAACGTGGGCACCATCCTTGTAGATGGCGTATCGCTGGAAGGCTCGGCCTGCGTGTCGGCAATGACCGTCAGCCTGGACAACAGCCTGCAGGTTCAGCGCTGCCTGGGTACTTCCCGGCTGGGTCCTGGTGCACTGATCGAAACCGAAGCGGCGATCACTGGCACGATCGTACTGGCCTGGAGCTCGCGCGCTTGGCAGCTCTGGAAAAACCAGTTCACCCGCAAGACCATCGCCGTCTCGTTCCCGATCACCGACTCGCTCGGCAACAAGTACACGCTGAACTTCCCTGCGATCGAAGTGGATGGCGAGCTGCCAAGTGGCGGCAAGCGTGAATTGGTCGAGGTCACGCTGAACTGGACTGTGGCCAAGCTCTCGCCAACCATCACCCGCACGCCGGCAGCGGCCGTTACAGGCGTTTCCGTTTCGCCGACAACCGCATCCATCGCAGTGGGCGCAACTCGCCAACTGACCGCGACCGTGGCGCCTTCTGGCGCAACCCAGTCCGTCACTTGGACCAGCTCCGCGCCTGGCGTGGCGACAGTCAGCGCGTCCGGCCTGGTCACCGGCGTATCCGCCGGCAGCGCAACAATCACCGCAACCAGTACCGCTGACGGCACGAAGACCGGCACGTCCTCGATCACTATTACTGCATAACGAGCTCCTTTGGTCGTCCCGGTACAACGCCGCCGGGGCGGCCCTTTTTATTGGCGTGGCGTGAGGATTTATCATGGCTTTAAAGATCAAGAAACCTGCCACCGCTACTGCTGAGTCGCGCTGGGAGAAATACGACGAAGAGGGCACGGAAGTGCTGTTGATGCCCCTGGACAATGAGGGCTATACCATCGGCTACGAGCGCCTGAGCCGCCGACTGAGAAGCAATGACGCTCAGTTCAGTGAAGGCGAGCTGGGCGTTGTCAGTGGCGAGCGTACCGAGCACGAAGGCCACTGCATTCTGCTTGCTACCTTCATCCTCAAGGATTGGAAGGGTGCGCAGGACGAGAGCGGCAAGGAAATTCCATACAGCGTTGATAATGGCGTGGCCATGCTCAAGGGCGATGTTGAATTCTTCTTGTTCGTCATGCGCAAGTCAGCAGCGCTGGCCAAGGAAAACAAGGAAGAATTGGCCGACATCAAGGGAAAGTAATTGCTCGCTTTGAGTGGGAGCAGGAATGGGGGGGCAACACTGAAAAGCGCGCAGCGATCTATAAGAGCCTGCGAATTGCCGCCCCGGCCGAGCCCGAGCAGGACGCCATTACCGTATCGCTGATGCATGCCTACTTCAACGCCTGTCGAGGGCGGCGGTATCTAGTGGGCGCCACAGCGATACAGCCTCTACGATTATCCGCCCGCGAGATCAGCGACTGGCTGGAGGCGCACCCACTGCCTTTGCCGCGTCGATACATTGACGAGGTGATGTTCGCGCTTGATGAGGTCGTGCTGGCCGAGGATGCCTGAGTTCCACCTGCGTTGCGTATGGTAAAATTTAACCATACACAGGGAGGGCATCCATGAATTACGCCACAGCTACCCGCGCCGAAATCCGTGAACTTGTGCGCATCAATGCCGAGGAGATGTTGGAGTTCTCCCTCGCCGGAGGCAATGTGCATCAGAAATCGCTGGACCAAAAGGACTTGCTGGAAGAGCAACTTGCGCCGCTGACAGATGAGCAGCGCGAAAGGTTTTACGGAATATACGCCGAGGAAATGGAGGCCCGAACCCAGCAAACTCTTGGTGATGCGCGCAAAAATAACGAGCAGGCATTGATGATTGATGAAGGTTACAGTGGTTTTGGGCGCGTCATCCTGATTGCATGTGTAGTAGTCGCTGTAATTGCCGCAGTAAGTAAATTCGCAACTTAGATTCCTTTATTCAGCCCCTTTTATCGGGGTCAAAAACCAACCCGCTTCGGCGGGTTTTTTTATGCCCGGAGAAAAGTTATGACCCAGACATCTCGCCTGGTCGTAGAGATCGACAGTCGTAGCTCCGAGCAGAAAGCAAAGGACCTTACCCGCGCTCTCATTGGCGTGGAGGAGGCGGGCATCAGAATTGGCCCTTCGCTGTCCAGCGCAACAGCGTCGATGTCGTCTTTCGGGCAGAGCCTGAAATCTGCGGCTGACAAGGTCGCATCGGCAAAGAAGACTTTCGAGTCCTTGGGCGATTCTGGCGCCAGGATTGCTGCTGCGCTTCAAGGTGTCGGCGGCAGCATCATCACTATTGGCCAGAATGCTGCGGCTGCCAGCGCCAATATTCAGTCTATCCAGAAGGTGCTCGACGGACTGACGGCGTCTGGTAACAGGGCATCTGCCTCTGTCTCTGCCGTAGCCAGCAGCATTACCGCCGCAGGCAGCAGTTCGTCAGCATCGCAAAGCCAGGTCGCTTCTGCTCGCAAGGCTTTGTCGGACCTTGGCGATGCCAGCCTGCGAGCGTCCTCCTCGCTGTCGGTCGTGGCTGCCGGTATTTCAGCCGCTGCCAATAGCGCCGTAGCTGCCGAAGCGAAGATAAATTCAGTCAAGCGCTCTCTGGACGCTATCAACGATTCAGCTGCGCGTATTTCTTCGCGCCTGGTAGTTGACCTTGACAGCAAATCAGCCGAGCAGCGGGCCAAGGACTTCGCTCGTGCACTGGACGGAATCACGGAGGCTGGGACAAGGGTCGGCCCATCACTATCTGGCGCGAGCGCTGCGCTTTCCTCGTTCGGGCAAAGCCTCAAGTCTGCATCCGACAAGGTGGCGTCAGCGAAAACGATTTTTGATTCGCTTGGCGAGTCGGGCGCAAGGATCTCTGCTTCAATTCAGGGCGTGGGCGGCAGCATACTGACCATCGGCCAGAACTCCGTGGCGGCCGGCGCAAACATGCAGGCCATCCAAAAGATTTTTGAGGCATTGGCTGCTGCCGGCAGCAAGGCGAGCTCATCGGTATCTGGCGCCGCTAACAGCATCACAGCTGCTGGAAACAACTCCGCCGCCTCACAAAGTAAGATCGCCGGGATTCGCAAGGCGCTGGCAGACCTGAGTGATGTAAGCCAGCGCATATCCCCCGCGCTTTCGGCTGCGGCCGGAAGCATTGCAGCTACTGCCAGCGGTGCCGCAGCGGCCGAGGCCAAAATAGCCTCCATCAAGCGCGCCTTGGACGCATTGAGCGAATCCGCCGCGCGTGTCGCTCCTGCTCTGACTGCTGCAAATAACGCCATGGGCTCTGCTGGCCAGCGCGCAGGCTCTGCCGGAGGCCCTGTAGCGGACCTGGATCGTCAGTTCAGGTCTTTGACCGTGGCGTCCACAAACCTGCTTGGCCCGCTTGCGGGTGTGTTCGGAACCGCTCAGTCCGTGCGCGGCGTTTATCAAGCCGCCGAGGCCTATCAGTCGCTGACAAACCGCATGAAGCTGGTAACCGAGACCTCGAGTCAGTTGGTGTTCGCCCAGCAGGCTGTGTTCAACGCTGCGCAGAGCGCATACCAGCCTCTGGATGCAACGGCTCAACTGTACCAGCGCATCGCAACGAACCAGAAAGAGCTGAAAATTTCGGGCGAGGGCGTAGCAGGCATCGTTGGGACGATCAGCAAGACCCTGGCGATATCAGGCGCTTCGGCCGCTTCGGCAAACGCAGCCCTGATCCAGCTGGGCCAGGCGTTCGCATCCGGCACGCTGCGCGGGCAGGAACTCAACTCGGTGATGGAGCAGGCGCCGGCATTGGCCCAGGCCATCGCTCGAGGCATGGGGAAAAGTGTTGGCGATCTGCGCACGCTGAGTCAGGCCGGACTGCTGACCGCCGAGGCCGTAGTCAAGGCCTTGCAGTCTCAGCAGGGTGCCGTTGATGAGTTGTTCAACAAAACAGCCGTGACCATCGGCAACAGCTTCACCGCCCTGAACAACAGCTTTACCCAGTTCATCGGCAAGATGGACCAGGCCAGCGGGTCGAGCGCGGCTATATCGGCAGAGTTCGTAAGTCTCTCGAAGTACATGGATTCGCTGACGATCAGTTCGGAGGCCCTCTCCAAAACAATGGAGATAGTGGGCTCGGTACTCGGCGGGGCGGCGGCGGCAGGTGCTGTTTACCTGACAGCAAAGCTCGGCCTTCTTGGGCTGGCAACGGCTCAAAGCATTTATTCCCATTACGCAAATAGAACTGCCGCCATGGCTTCTGCTGCGGCCGACCTCGAAAACGCCAAGGCAAAACAGATTCAGGCTCAGTCTGCTGTCATTGCCGCCGAAAGGAATGCTGTTGCAGCGCTTAACCAGGTGCGTGCATCTGAGCAGGTTGCTGTTGCCAGAATGGCAGAGCGAGCTGCCACTGACGCCGTCACTCAAGCTCAAATCAGGCAGCGTGCGGCATCCACCGGGCTACTTGGTGTTCTGGGCGGCCCTGCGGGAATAGCCTTGGCAATAGGCACAATTGCTGCGGGCTATCTGCTTTTCCGCGATAACACTGACAGCGCAACGGATTCGCTAATTGAGCAACACCTTGCGATTGATGAGTCAATTGTGAAGTTCCGAGCTCTCGGAGAAGCTCAGCGTGCCCTTCAAGTCTCTAAGTGGACTGACGGGCAGATCAAGGCCACGGAGACAGCTGCGAAGGCATTTGAAGAGTACTCCCTGCGCGGCCAGGAGGCATTCCAGCAGCTTGGCGCCGCTGGCGTGCAGGGCGGCGAAGCGTTCGCGAAGATGATCTCAGAGGCTCGCGAAGGATCGCGCACTCTGCCAACGATCACGGCCTGGATTAAAGAAAACGCATCCATCATGCCCGGCTATGTTGCCGAGCTTGAAAAACTGGCTGCGGCGCATGAAAGGAGTGGTGAGCAGGCAGACAAGCTGAACAAGCTGCTTTCCCAGTCAAAAGAGTCGGCCAGTGGCGCAGCCAAAAGCGTCGACGAACTGCGAGCCGCTCAAGGCGCAAATACAGAACAGACCAAGGCCCAAGTCGCTGAATGGGAGAAGTACATCGCAAAACTGCGTGAGCAGCGTGATCTGTTCGGGGCGAACGAGAAGGCCCAGGCCGCCTACGCAGCCAAGAAAATGGGGCTCAATGCCCAGCAAACCGAAGAAGCCAGACTCATTGCAGCCCAAATCGATGTGCTGGACAAATACAAGGACGCAATCAAGGAAGCGGACAAAACCCGCCAGGAATCGCTGCGCAAGGAGCTGATTGCTCTCTATACACAGCAACAAGCGACCGAGGATGCAGCGTCAGCAGCGGCCAAGGCCAACAAGGCCGCGTTCGATGCAACCGCGAAAGCCGCGAAGGATAACGCTGACAAAGTCATTGGCGAGATGCAGCGCGTCATTGACAAGTCTCTCAACCTCGCCAGCGGGCGAAGCATCCTACTTGTGCCCGAGGCGCCGAAGGTCGCCATCACCGGACGCAGCATGGTGCCTGTTGGCGCACCTACGCCTGCCAACGGGGTTGCGCCGCGCAAGACCCCGCAGCAGCTTGCGACTGAGGCTATTGCCCAGCTCAGCGCTACGACCGATCCGAACAAGAGCACCACCAAGACCAAGGCCGTGCGCGAAGACGCGGGCCAGAAGCTTTTGGACGATGCCCGCCAGCGCTATGCCGTGCTCCAACAGCAAAGCCGGGAAATCGAAGTTCAGGGCAGCAGCACCAGGACCCTGGGCACGGAAGCGAAAAAGCTCATCGAGCTTGAGTACGAGCTTAAAAACCTCAAGAGCAAAGGCACCCTGACCGCGACCCAGAAACAGGTCTTGGCAATGGGTGAGCTCAACCTTGCCCAGCAGAAGCAGAACGCCGCCCTCGAAAGGGCGAACGAGCTGAAAAAGGAGGAGTACGAGAACGAGGCAAAGCTGCGTGCTTTTCGTGAAAACCTGAACTCGCAGCTGGATCTGGCCAGGGAAGGCATGGCCAGCAGTCTTGCCGGCGCCGGGATGGGCGACAAGACCAGGCAGCGGATGCAGCAAGACCTGCAGATCCGTCAGACGTACCAGAAGGAGATGGACAAGCTATCGCGCGACTTCAACAAACTCGATAGCCCATCGGCAAGCCAGGCAAAGCTCTACGAGACCGAGACGCAGGACCTTAAAGATGCCTTGGCAACACGCCTTGAGGATCAGCGGGATTACTACACGAAACTGGACGGCTTGCAGGGCGAATGGCTGGTAGGTGTTTCTGAGGCTTGGCGGAATTACGTCGACATCGCCACTGACTTTAATCAGCAGGCGTTCGAGGCTACCTCTCAAATCCTTTCAGACACCACCAGTGCGCTCTCCAGCCAGCTGCAAGAGCTGGTCAAGGGTACGGTAACGCTGGGCGAAGCCTTCGCGAATCTGGCTACATCCATGGCGGATTCGGTGCTCAAGGCGATCACCGACATTGCGGCGCAGTGGGTTGTTACCCAGGCCCTGCAACTGGCCGGGATCACGACCGTAACCAGCGCAACCGTTGCTGCTGAGGCGACAAAGACAGCCGCCAAGGTAACAAGCGATGCAACCGCAACGGCGTCATCCCTAACCGCCACCGCTACAACCACCAGCGCCCAGGTTGCAGCGGCAGGCACAACACTTGCCGCCTGGATGCCGGCAGCTCTGGTCGCATCTATTGGATCGTTCGGCGCCGCTGCTGTTGTGGGTGGCGCAGCTCTCATCGCCGCTTTTGCCCTGATTAAGGGCCTAAATGGCGGGTTTTCCGAGGGTGGCTACACGGGCTCGGGCGGGAAATATGAGCCGGCCGGCGTGGTGCACAAGGGAGAAGTGGTTTGGTCGCAGGCTGACATCCGCAACTTCGGCGGCGTTGCCGCTGTAGAGGCCCTGCGCAACGGCAACGTAACGCCTATTCAGGCCAAGTCGTCCGGCTCGCGCAGTGCACCAGTTGACGCATCTGGCCAAGGCTCCATGCCAAGGGCGGGGCGCCGGCAGCCCGGCAACATCACCGTCAACCAGACCAACAACTTCGGCGCTCCTGACAACCGCACAGCCAACCAGACTGCGGCGGCTAACGCCCGGAAAATTCGGCAGGCATCGAGGCTCGGATAATGTTCAACGAATCGAGGCTGCTCGACTGCGTGTCTTACGGCTCGCAGTTCGGGCGGGAGTTCAACACTCGCATTAAAACGCTCAAATCCGGGCACGAGAGGCGCAACGCCAACTGGTCTATGCCCTTGGGCAGGTTCAGCGTGGTTTACGACCTTCTCAAGCCGGAGGATCACAAGAAGGTCAGGTCTGCCCACATGGTCTGCTTGGGCAGTCTCATCGGGTTTCGTATGAAGGACTGGACGGACTTTCAGGCGGAAATGGAGCACATCGGCACCGGTACCGGATCGTCCAGCAGGTATGGGCTGCTCAAGTCCTACCATTTCGGCCCGCTCACCCTGCAACGGCCCATAGCCAAGCCTGTGGAAGGAACGGTTACCATCTTCGTTGATGGTCAGCCTGCTGCCGCAGTGATCGACTACACCACTGGCGCGGTCACCATAGCAGCGCCGGCGGGCTCGCAGATCTACTGGTCTGGCGAGTTCGATGTGCCTGTGCGGTTTGAGTCGGATCGGCTGGATGTGGACCCGATCGCGCTGACGCAGGGCGGCTACATTCTCTCTGCTGACGTTGATTTGGTGGAGATTCGCCTATGAGGACCATGCCAGCGGCACTCAAAGCGCACCTCCAGCAGTCGGTGACCAGCACCTGCCGGCTGCTCAAGCTGATATTGCGGGACGGCCAGGTGTTCGGCCTCACGACCTTGGACCGCAACGTCGATTACCTGGGCGTGACTTACATCGCCATCAACGGGTTCGACCCGTCGGTGATCGCTACGGACACCGGCTTATCAGTGGACAACGCCGAGGCCAGTGCACTGCTGTCGGTCGATGTGCCTGGGGTCACGCTGGAGATGGCGCTGGCGGGCGACCTAGACGACGCGTCCTGGGAGTTGATGCTCGTGAACTGGGCCGATCTATCGATGGGCCACCTGGTCATCGACGCCGGCGACGTGGGCGAAGTCAACGTGCAGGGCACCTCAATCTATGTGCCTGAGCTGCTCAGCTACGCGATGCGGCTCAAGCAGAACATTGGCCATGTCTGGTCCCGCCGGTGCCGGGCTGTGTTCGGCAGTGAGGCGCGGGGGCAGACCGGGTGCGGTGTTGACGCATCGGGCATGTGGCGCACTGGCGAAGTGTCGGCCGTGGGCGATGAGCCGCGGGCAGTGTTCGCCGCCGCCGGCCTCAGCCTAGACCAAGAGCCGGTACCGGGGCGTCTGCGCTGGATCACCGGCCCGAACCGGTCAACGACCCGGCTGTATCAGGTCGAGGCCTGGAGCGCGGTCAGTCACACGATTGCGCTACTGGAGCCGGTGCCTTTCACCATCGAGCCGGGCCACCAGTTCGAGATCCGGCGCGACTGCAACAAATCCCCGTCGTTCTGCACTGCCTACGGCAACTACATCAACTACAAGGGCGAGCCATTCATCCCGGTCGGCGACGGCCTGGAGACAATGACCCCGAGTGCACAGGTCTTTGGAGGCTTGAGTGGATCAGCAATCATCGATTGACGCGGCCTTGGCCGAGGCGCGCACGTACATCGGCAGCAAGTGGCGGCACCGGGGGCGCAACAAGTTCGGCATCGACTGCATTGGCCTGCTGGTGGTCTCCATGACTGCTGGCGGTTTCGTGATGCGCGACCGGACCGACTACAGCCGCACGCCGCACCTGGATGGGTTGGAGCGGGAAATGCTCGAGCACTTTGGCGAGCCGGTCGATGACCTTCGCCCCGGTGACGTGGTGCTGATGGCTTGGGACGGCCAGACCGAGCCGTCTCATGTCGGCCTGATCGGTAATGGCGTGCACGGCGTGACGCTGATCCACAGCTACAGCCAGATCAGTGTCACCGAGCATGGCATCGACGACGCCTGGCGCAAGCGCATTGTCCGCATCTACAGGCCCTGGCCATGAGTCTGTCGGCGTCGCTATTCGGGCGCAACAGCCTGATCTTCAAAGCCACCAACGTACTGGGCTTGGGTCTTCCCGGAGTGCTCGACAAGGAATTTGGCCCCAAGGACCCGGAGCCTCAGCGCCTGGGCGAGCTCAGTGCCCAGACCGCCAAGGAGTCAGAGCCGCGAGCAATCATCTGGGGCCGGGTGCGGCCCATTGGCGGCAACATAATCCACTGCCAGGAACCCATCAAGCGCCTGGTCAAGGAAAGCACCCAGTCCGGCGGCAAGGGTGGTGGTGGAAAAAAAGAGACAAAAGTCGAACACGTCTTCCGCACGTACGCCATTGGCGTCTGCGAAGGCCCGATCACCTCGTTCTCCCGCATCTGGCGCAATAACAAGCTCGTCTACGACGCGCGCGGCAACGACTGGGGCGCCGAGAACAACCCGGTGTTCCTACAGGCGTACCGGCTGTACCTGGGCAACTGGGACCAGATGCCCAGCCCGGACCTTGAGGCGATATGGGGCGTCGGCAACGTGCCGGCTTACCGGGGCACGGCGTACATCGTCGCGATCGACGAAGACCTCACGGAAATGTCCGGCGCGGTGCCGCAGTTCCAGTTCGAGGTTGAGCGTGCCGAGGGGTTTTCGCTGACCTCGCGGGTATACCCAATTGAGGTGATCGAGGCGGTGGAGTCGACACCAGCCAAGGCTGATGCGCCTTGGCAAGGTTACACAGAGGCGCTGGGATCGAGCGGAATAGGCGTGGATTCTGGAGTGCTAAGAAACACCCTTAACAGCTACACAGCACCTGCTGAGGCCGTCGCCTCATCTGGGCTTGATTTGCAGGGCGGGGAGCTTCGGACGACTCTCAAGGGATACGTTACCCCTGTAGAAGGCGTTTCATCTGGCGGTCTATCCATCCCCTCCGGAGAACTACGCCGAATCCTTATTTCATATTCAAACTATGCCCCCGAGGCGGTTTCTTCGGGAGGGCTTTCGATTACCTCTGGAAACCTGTCATGAACATTGATCTTCTCTGCGAAGTTGAAGGCTATTACACAATCGAGATTTTCAAGGTCGACAACGATGGGAGCTTGATCCCTGGAAGCGGCCGTCAGCCGGTGCCGACATTCAAGAACCTGATTACAAACGCAGGCCTGGATAGAATGGGCGCATTCAGTGACTATCTGACTTACTGCCAGGTGGGAAGCGGCTCAGCTCCTGCCACAGTCGCTGATAGCTCTCTGGGCTCAAGAATTGCAGGCACTCAAAACTTTTCGACAAGACCAAGCGGTACAACCTCGGCAGCGCCTTACTACACCTACAGGACGACCACATTCCAGTTCGATGCTGGAGTGGCAACAGGGAATATATCTGAGGTTGGAGTAGGCTGGGCTTTAACAGGATCCCTATTCAGTCGTGCACTGATCGTGGATGGGGCAGGCTCTCCAACAACAATCACTGTTCTTGCAGATGAGATTCTGCAAGTCACCTATCAGGCACGATATTACGCACCAACTGCCGACCTGACTGGCAGTCTTACATTGAACGGCGTGTCGACAAGCTGGGTTTCGCGGGCGGCCGGAGTAACCTCTGACTCGTACTGGACTAACCTGGGATCCATAAGTGAGGCCCTATACATAGGCTGGGATCAGGCTATCAGGGCTCATGAGGGCGCTGCGAATGCGTCAATAACAGGCTTGCCGGCGGGCGCCTCAGCTCCAAGAAGCTCTGTCACTGACGCCGCGTACAGCTCCGGCAGTTATTCGCGTGCTGGAAGCGTTACTTGGGACATCTCTGTCGCTAACTTTGCGGCAGGAATCAAGTCTGTTTTGGTCAAGCAGGGGGTAGGTTCCTACCAGGTGGAATTCACTCCCGCAATTATGAAGACCAGCACACAAACCCTGACCCTGACCTTCTCGCACTCCTGGGCCCGGAGAACGATCTGATGATGCCGGATAACGTGCTGTCCACCGAGCCTGTGGTGGGGCGGTTCGTGGGTGCGCGGGCGTTGGCGGTTACCAACTTCATCGATTACGAGGATGGCGGGGTAGCGGTCAACGACACCAGCCAAGGCCACACCTTCCAGATTTGGCGTGCACGATTGATCCGAGAGCAGGTGATGCTCGGCGCCCCGAACACACCGGAGTTTGTGCTGTACGAAGGCGCCGGTATAACCGAGATCAGTTTCGCCTTCGACCAGCTCATGCGCCCAGTGCTGGCGTTCATGCAGGCGGGCCAGCCCAAGATCCTCTGGTACGACTCAAGTGTGCCCGGCCAGGTGGTCACCAACTTGCCGGCCGGCACGATCACCCCCCGAGTCATTCTCGACGACAAACGCGTCACGCAGGCCCAGGCCAGCGACGTGATTCTGGCCTACGTGCGTGGCGGCAGCCTGTACTTCTGCCAGCAGCGCGAGCGATTCACGGTTGAGCGCCTGCTGGCCACCGGCCTTGAGTCTGGAATTCTCCGCATTGGCTTCTCGAACAGGCTCCGCCTGCAATTCATGATGGAGGTTCCCCCTTGAGCCAGGCCTATGACCCGCTGCTCTGCTCCTGGGCGCTGCCGTCCATCGTCGCCGAGATATGCGACCGGGCTGGCGTGCCGTACGACCGATTCAATGTCAGCCTGCTCGAAGGCTATGTGGACGGTTTCTCGACCTCAAGCGCGCACTCGGCGGCCAGTGCAATCGAAGCGCTGGCCGGCATCTTCATGTTCGACCCGGCCAGCTACGGCGGCGAGATCCACTTCATCCCGCGCGGTGAGGCGGCTATAGCCACGATCACCCGCGAGGACCTGGTCGACGATGGTGACGAGCTCGAGCGCATCAGCCGCAAGGACAGCATCAGCATCCCCCGTGTCATCAACATGGAGTACTTCGACACTGATGGCGGGCTGACGACAGACAAACAGACCAGTGACCGCAGCTTCGATGCCCGGTCAAGCTCCGAGAGCAACTCGGAGACGACTGTGATCATGCGGGCCGACGATGCCGCGCGCGCCGTGGTCATCGCGCACAAGATCGCGGCCGAGGAGCAGCGCGGCGAAGTTGAGTTCTCGCTGCCGGACAACTGGCTGTGGCTCACAACGTCCGATGTGATTGTGTTCGACGGCGACCGGATGCGTATCACCAGCATCGAGATCGACGACGGACAGCAGAACTACAAGGCCATTTACGACCGGGTCAGCGCGTACAGCTCAAATATCAGCGGCGTGCCGGCGGCTGTGCCTTCGACCCCGCCGGGCCTTGTCGCGGCTGAGTCGCGCATGGAGTTCATCGACTCGCACATCCTGCAATCTGCCGACGATGCCCTGGGCTATTACATCGCGGTCAGCAGCCTGACGCTGGACTGGAATGGCGCTGTCGTCGAGTACAGCACGGACGGCGGGGCCAACTGGACCGCCTCTGCCGGTACCACGTCGAATGCAACCATGGGCGCGATCACATCGGCATTCGGTGCGCACACGGCCAGCTACCGCGACGACCGCAACACTTTCACGGTCAAGCTGCTGAGGTCGGACATGGACCTGATCCCGGCCACCATGACCGAGATGATGAACCGAGCGAACCTGGCCATCATCGGTGATGAGCTGATCAACTTCTCGACTGTCGAGCAGCTCAGCGAAACTGAGTGGCGCCTGGGTGGCCTGCTGCGCGGTCGGAAGGGGTCACCCGTTTCCGGCCATGCCGTGGGCGAACGCTTCGTGCTGCTCGACCGGCTGGACCTAACATTCGTCGAGGCCGAACTGTTCGAACTGAACCGGCCGCTGACCTTCCGCGTGATCTCCTACAGCCGCAGCGATGGGCCCAGCACCACGGTGACATTCGTGGGCAGATCGCAGCAGGAGCGGCAGCCGGCCTACCTCAATGCGCACCGATCCGGCGACAGCCTCGTCATCAGCTGGCAAGGGGTAGGGCGCTTGGGCGGCGGCTACGGCGTCGGCATGGGCCGGTACTTCACCGGTTACCGCGTCACGCTCGGTTCTGCCACATACGACACCACGGCCATGACCCTGACCATTCCCTACGCCGCTGGCGCACTCAGCGTGCAGCAAAACAACTCAATCACCGGCCTCGGGCCAGCCATTACGGTGGACGTATGAGCAACAGCGTAAACAACGCGATTCCCTTCGTGCCGGAAAACACCATCGATCCGGCTGCCGGCCTGAACGAAGCTCTGAACGTCATCGACGTGCTGCTGCAACTGGCCGTTCTGACCGTGAACGGCAACACTCCACCGGCAAGCCCGGTCGAGGGCGACCGGCATGTCATTGGCGCGGCACCGACCGGCGCATGGGCGGGGCAGGCTGGCAAGGTTGCTCGCTGGCTGGATGGTTACTGGTCGTTCTTCAATGCGCGCACCGCACTGAGCCTTGCCGACGGCATCCTGTACGCCCGTCGCACGACCACATGGGCCTCGGTCGCGGGCGCCGGCGGCACCGCTTGGGGCTCGATCACCGGAACGCTGTCGGCGCAGACAGATCTGGCCAATGCGCTGGGCCTGAAAGTCGACAAGGTGACAGGGAAGGGACTCTCGACCGAGGACTTCACATCAGCCGAAAAGACCAAGCTGTCGGGTATCGCCACAGGGGCTACGGCCAACGACACCGATGCGAACCTGAAAAACCGTGCGAACCACACCGGCGTTCAGCCGATCAGCAGCGTAACCGACCTGCAAACCACGCTCGACGCCAAGATCCCGGCAACCCAGAAGGGCGCAGCAAGCGGCGTGGCCACGTTGGGCGCTGATGGCAAGATCCCGGTCAGCCAGTTGCCGCCGCTGGCAATCAACGAAGTGTTCACGGTCGCAAGCCAAGCCGCGATGCTGGCGCTGACAGCCGAACGCGGTGACGTAGCGATCCGCACCGACCTCGCCGGGCAAGCCTTCATTCTTTCCGCCGATGCGCCTGGCACCCTGGCCAACTGGATCAGCCTGCAACAGGCCCTGTCGATCGCGCTGGCCGCGCTCAACGCGCTTACACCGGCCGCCGACCGGCTGCCCTACTTCGACAGCGCAAGCACTGCGGCGCTTGCTGTGTTCACAGCTCAGGCACGCAGCTTCTTGGCATTGGGCACCGTTGCCTTGCAGCGTCAGTCGCTGCTGGTGGATCAGGTGGACAACACGCCGGACTCAACAAAGCCGGTTAGCACTCCGCAAGCCGTCGCTATCGCCGCATCGCTTCAGGCCTACGCCGCAAGACAAGCAATGGCAGGTGCAACCCTGACCGTGCCAGACACTGCTGGAGGAACGCTTTACAACGTTTCCTCAGCGAACCCTACGATTACGTTAGGGGTTGCCGCCAATATGTCATTGAAGGTTGTTGAATTTCGCTATGTTGGCTCCGGCACATGCACTTTCTTAACTCAAGGCTCCGATTTAATCGTATTGGAAACCGCGCAAGTCGCCTCCTTTACGTTATCTCGGGGGATGACAGTCCGAATGGTTGCCAGTGGCAGTCTATGGTTTGCGGTAAGCAAGGGTTGTCTGTATGACGTTGCGCCGCTGGCAAGTCCAGCATTCACTGGGCCCTTGCGACTGGGGATCTACACGTTAGCGACTCGGCCCACGGCATCCGCTTGGGCTAACTACACCATCATGGTCACCGACGCGGTTGGGGGGCCACAAGAACAAACATCGAACGGCTCGGCCTGGCTTCCCACAAACGCGGGGACATGGACTGCGCTGACACTTGTCAGTGGATTCACCGCAGGGCCAACTGCGCCGCAGTACCGCATTATCGACGACGTTGTCGAGTTTCGCGGCAAGGTAACTATCACCGCCGCGCTTGGCACGAACACCATCAGGCAGTTTGCGACCATGCCTGCCGGTTATCGTCCGACCTGGCTGGCCAGCGATACCGATCCGCTTCGTCTGCCTATATGCAACGTAACGTCCGGCGTGGGCGGCGTGTACCTCAATGCCCTGCGTACCGGCGTATTCTCCCTGGCCGCCAACATGGGTCTGGCCGCGAATGACGTAATCGACCTTTCCAATATCCGCTATTCCCTCGCATAAGGAGCCCTCATGGCCATTCAAGTTCGAACCCGTGGCGAGACGATCCTGATTCGCCTCAAGGAAGTATCACCAGGTGTCACCGGTGTTGCCGGCGCGCACTACGACACCATCAGCGAGTTTGTCGATGACAACGGCCAAGTCGTAGGCGGGCAGCAGAACCCACCAGTGCCGGTTGACCTTGAGCAAGGCCTGCCAGCGCTGCTGGGTGAGTTGACGGCGGGCAAACTGATCCAGATCGAGCAATTGACCCAGCAGGTCGGCGCCTTGGCCCAGCAAAAAGAATCGTTCAGCGAGCAACTGCAGGTCGCACTGGCAGAGATCGAGCGGCTGACCGCGCCCCAGGCTGTCGAGCCAGCTCCCGAGCCTGCGCAGGCGTAACGACTACAGATTCCAGCATCCCCAGCCGCCTTGAGCGGTTTTTTTTGTGTCCGGAGAAACCCATGCTGAAACAAATCCGCGCCTCGGCAATTGCCTTGGCGCTCGATCTGCTGCCTGCGAAAATGTCCGGTAGCCGTGCTGAACAGATGCTGCTGAGCATCGGACTGCAGGAAAGCCGTTTTGAATACCGTCGGCAGATGGGCAATGGCCCGGCCCGTGGCTTCTGGCAGTTTGAGAAGGGCGGCGGCGTCCGGGGCGTGCTGGAATTCACCACCACCAAAGCGCTGGCACGGTCCGTATGCCAGGCGCGCGGCGTTGCGCCGACAGCCGACGCCGTGCATGCCGCGCTCGAGCACGACGACGTGCTGGCCGCCGCATTCGCCCGGCTGCTGCTCTGGACCGATCCGAAGCCATTGCCGGCAGTTGGCGAGGTCCAGCAGGCATGGGATCTGTACATCCGCACTTGGCGCCCAGGCAAGCCGCACCGGCAGACATGGGATGGGCTGTACGCCCGAGCAATGGACGAGGTGGTGTGATGCCGATGGCGTTGACCGGCACCGGCCGGCTCTGGCTGCCGCTGGCCGGCGGCGCGCTGGCTCTTGGCCTGCTGGCTGGCGGCCTTTACCTGGCATACGACCACGGCCGATCCGTCGAGCGGGCAGAGTGGCGGGTGCGCTGGAGCGATCGCGATGCCGGCGACAAGCAGGCATGGGGGTTGGCCCAGGCAGCCGCCCGAACCGAAGAACAGCGCCGGCAGACGGCAATCAACCAGGTGGCGAACGATGCGAGAAAGGAACAGGCTGCGGCCATTGATGACGGTGATCGCGCTGATGCTGCTGGTGACCGGCTGCACGTCGCAGCCCAAGACCTGGCCAGCCGAGCCAGTTGCACAACCGGCGATACCGGAGTTGCCCAGCGAGGCGAGGCAGCCCGCCGCGCCGCCTTGGTGCTCTCCGAACTGCTCAGCCGGGCTGATGCGCGAGCGGGAGAACTGGCAAAGGCTTATGACCGGGCAAGAATAGCGGGACTGGCGTGTGAGGCGACATACGCATCTCTGTCGGCAGCTAATCGGCAGCCAGTTGCCCGCCCCTGAGCCTGCCGGCATTATGCTGTCTGCATATACAGTATTGGCCGACACATGAAAGATCTTGAAAGGTGGAACAACTGGCTCAATAACGAAGACCAGTGGCTGCGCGACCCCGCGTTTCATCGCTGGTCGCTGGCCAGCTATGCTCGGCGATTCGAAGGTGACATCCCGCCACTCGAACTCGCGGAGATGCACGAGATGCTCGACGCTGCGTATTACTGGGCATGCGAAGAGCTGGTGACATTCGGCCCGCAGCCGTTGCACCCGAAGGATATCAAGATCTGGAATGCGTACCGCCGGGCGCCGAAGCGCGGGGTGAAAGCCGGGTGATGCAGGTATGGGGATTTGTTTCGGCAGAACGCCTGGGGAGGGGTATAAAAGAAGGCGCGTGTACGGATCGTGAATCACGCTGGTGCACAGCGTGAACAACAATATCATTCCTGAGACAGCTTTACCGGTTGCGGGCGGCGTAAACTGTTGATTATACTGGCGTCCTGCTAAAGGAGCATGATTTAGGTTCCAGCGTCGCAAGACGTGAGAGTTCGAGTCTCTCCTTCCGCACCAATTCGGGTTTTACCGGCCTTTACAGGCTGCTGTGAAACCCTCGAAGGGCCCGTCTGATGACGGGTTTTTCATGCAATATGGTGGGCGTAGCTCAGTTGGTAGAGCACAGGATTGTGACTCCTGTTGTCGTGGGTTCGATCCCCATCGTCCACCCCATATTCGAAAGGCGCCAGACTTGACGGTCTGGCGCTTTTTTTTGTGCCCGGTTTTCCTGGGCAAGGGATTGCCGCCGGTCGAGGCGGGTGGCTGAATTCATACAAAATCATTCGTCCCTCGTTGTATTGAAGCTTCGAGCCAAAGCCTGTTCCAGACGGCTCGCCGAGGCGTTATCGGCAAGCCTTCGGCCTTTTGTCGGCTGACCGATCACAGACTCTTTACTTGGCCCTTTGATGCAGGGTGACTTCTTGAGTTTGACCCACTAGAATGCATGCCCTTGATTCTAGGGTCGGAAACGCCGGCTACCGTCTGTGCAACGAGGAATATCCATGCAAGTTTCTGTTGAAAACACTTCTGCTCTTGAGCGCCGCATGACCATTGGCGTACCTGCCGAGCGTATCGAGACCGAAGTCAGCAAGCGTCTGCAACAGACTGCACGCAAGGCCAAGATCCCGGGCTTCCGCCCAGGCAAGGTGCCAATGAGCGTGATCCGTCAGCGCTACGAGGATGGCGCCCGTCAGGAAGCGCTGGGCGAACTGATCCAGGCAACTTTCTACGAAGCTGTGGTTGAGCAGAAGCTGAACCCGGCCGGCGCGCCTTCCGTTGAGCCTAAAGCCTTCGAAAAGGGCAAGGACCTGGAATACGTTGCCACTTTCGAAGTATTCCCCGAGTTCACCGTTTCGGGCTTCGAGTCGATCAATGTAGAGCGTCTGTCTGCCGATGTTGCCGACAGCGATCTGGACAACATGCTGGAAATCCTGCGCAAGCAAAACGTCCGTTTCGAAGAAACCGACCGTGCTGCCCAGACTGACGATCAGGTGAACATCGATTTCGTCGGCAAGGTCGACGGTGAAGCATTCGCTGGCGGTTCGGCGACCGGCACTCAGCTGGTTCTGGGCTCTGGCCGCATGATCCCGGGCTTCGAAGATGGCCTGGTCGGCGCTAAAGCCGGTGAAGAGCGCGTTCTGAACGTGACCTTCCCCGAGGACTACCAGAACCTGGAGCTGGCCGGCAAGGCTGCCGAGTTCACCGTTACCGTCAACACCGTTTCCGAGCCAAAACTGCCTGAGCTGAACGAAGAGTTCTTCAAGCTGTTCGGTATCAAGGAAACCGGTATCGAAGGTTTCCGCACCGAAGTTCGCAAGAACATGGACCGCGAACTGCGCCAGGCCATCAAGACCAAGGTCAAGAACCAGGTCATGGACGGTCTGCTGGCTGCCAACCCGATCGAGGTGCCAAAGGCGCTGCTGGAAAACGAAGTCAACCGTCTGCGCGTGCAGGCTGTTCAGCAGTTCGGTGGCAACATCAAGCCTGACCAACTGCCGGCCGAGCTGTTCGAAGAGCAGGCCAAGCGCCGCGTCGAGCTGGGCCTGATCGTTGCCGAAGTGGTCAAGCAGTTCGACCTGAAGCCTGACGAAGCTCGCGTTCGCGAACTGATCCAGGAAATGGCTTCGGCCTACCAGGAGCCAGAGCAGGTCGTGGCCTGGTACCTGAAGAACGAGCAGCAACTGAACGAAGTCCGTTCTGTTGTGCTGGAAGAGCAAGTTGTGGATACTGTTTTGCAGAAAGCTAGCGTGACCGACACCTCGGTCTCCTACGAAGAAGCGGTCAAGCCGGTACAAGCTCCACAAGCCGACTGACTTTCTCCTTTCGTTCGATAACACTCACAAGCCAGCCTTCGCGCTGGCTTGTGCGTATTGAAGACTCGACTATTTGGGAGTGAATGCAGGACATGTCCCGCAATTCTTATTTTCAGCAGAACTCTGACATCCAGGCCGCTGGCGGCCTGGTCCCGATGGTTATCGAGCAGTCCGCCCGTGGCGAACGCGCGTATGACATTTACTCGCGCCTTCTCAAGGAACGCGTAATCTTTCTGGTCGGCCCGGTAGAAGACTACATGGCCAACCTGATCGCTGCGCAGCTCCTGTTCCTTGAAGCGGAAAACCCGGACAAGGATATCCATCTCTACATCAACTCTCCTGGCGGCTCGGTCACTGCAGGCATGTCGATCTACGACACCATGCAGTTCATCAAGCCAGACGTTTCCACCATCTGCATCGGCCAGGCCTGCAGCATGGGCGCTTTCCTGCTCGCCGGTGGCGCCAAGGGCAAGCGTCACTGCCTGCCGAATTCGCGGATGATGATTCACCAGCCGCTGGGCGGTTTCCAGGGCCAGGCTACGGATATCGATATCCATGCCCGTGAAATCCTGCACATCCGTCATCGCCTCAACTCGTTGCTGGCCGAACACACCGGTCAAGACCTCGCAACCATTGAGCGTGACACCGAGCGCGACAACTTCATGAGTGCGGATCGCGCTGCTGAATATGGCCTGATCGACTCGGTCATCACCAAGCGTGAAATGCCTGCCTGAGCAACCGGGATATAGGCGGTCTGCGTAACTGACCGCCTGTGGACTTGAAAAAGCCCGCAATAGCCTTCATCTTGTGTTGCAAGCCTAACGGATTGGATCGATCGAATGACTGACACCCGCAACGGCGAGGACAACGGCAAATTGCTCTATTGCTCCTTCTGTGGCAAAAGCCAGCATGAAGTGCGCAAATTGATTGCCGGCCCCTCGGTCTTTATCTGCGACGAGTGCGTCGACCTGTGCAACGACATCATCCGCGAGGAGGTGCAGGAGGCACAGGCCGAAAGCAGCGCGCATAAATTGCCTTCGCCTAAAGAAATCAGCGGCATCCTTGACCAGTACGTCATCGGTCAGGAGCGAGCCAAAAAGGTTCTCGCAGTAGCGGTGTACAACCACTACAAGCGTCTGAATCAGCGTGACAAGAAAAATGACGACGTTGAACTGGGCAAGAGCAACATTCTCCTGATCGGGCCTACCGGCTCGGGCAAGACCCTGCTCGCCGAAACACTGGCGCGCCTGCTCAACGTACCGTTCACCATTGCCGACGCCACCACCCTGACCGAAGCCGGTTATGTGGGCGAGGACGTGGAAAACATTATTCAGAAGCTGTTGCAGAAATGTGATTACGACGTAGAGAAGGCCCAGATGGGTATTGTCTACATCGACGAAATCGACAAGATTTCGCGCAAATCCGACAACCCGTCCATCACCCGGGACGTGTCCGGCGAAGGCGTTCAGCAGGCTCTGCTGAAGCTGATCGAAGGCACCGTGGCTTCCGTACCGCCTCAAGGCGGCCGCAAGCACCCGCAGCAGGAATTCCTGCAAGTGGACACGCGCAACATCCTGTTCATTTGTGGCGGTGCCTTCTCGGGCCTGGAAAAAGTTATCCAGAACCGTTCGACCCGCGGCGGCATCGGCTTCAACGCTGAAGTGCGCAGCAAGGAAGAAGGCAAGAAAGTCGGTGAGTCGCTGCGTGAAGTCGAGCCGGACGATCTGGTCAAGTTCGGTCTGATTCCCGAGTTCGTCGGGCGTCTGCCGGTTCTGGCCACGCTGGATGAGCTGGACGAAGCGGCACTGATGCAGATCCTGACCGAACCGAAGAACGCGCTGACCAAGCAATACGGCAAGTTGTTCGAGATGGAAGGGGTCGATCTGGAGTTCCGTGCCGACGCACTCAAGGCCGTTGCCCGTCGCGCGCTGGAGCGCAAGACCGGCGCCCGTGGCCTGCGTTCGATCCTTGAAGGCGTGCTGCTCGACACCATGTATGAAATCCCGTCGCAAAACGACGTGAGCAAAGTGGTGATCGACGAGAGCGTTATCGAAGGTACGTCCAAGCCGCTGCTGATCTACGAAAACAACGAGCCCACCGCAAAGGCTGTACCTGACGCGTGACCTGCGTCCTGCTGCCTGGGTGTGACCGTTGAAAGAGGGGGCCTTCGGGTCCCCTTTTGCGTCTCTGAAAGTCTGATACAGCCTGATTGAGGCGCTTGTAAGGATGGCGATGCAAATCGCTGCCTGGCAAGCCGTGCAAGGGATGGGAAACAAGATCACAACTATTACCGGAGCAAGACACTAAAGCTTGTTTTTTTCGGATACTGCCCCCATCTTGG
The DNA here is from genome assembly GCF_055284095.1 of Pseudomonas sp. HP_08. Classification (NCBI taxonomy): domain Bacteria; kingdom Pseudomonadati; phylum Pseudomonadota; class Gammaproteobacteria; order Pseudomonadales; family Pseudomonadaceae; genus Pseudomonas; species Pseudomonas sp. HP_08. Next base: position 191,833 of record NZ_JBTOQC010000034.1, read on the forward strand.
TTCCAAGCTCATTCCATCTGTCCACGGCCAATTGGCCGCTGTAGAGGCGAAATCATGAAAACCACCATCGAATTGCCTCTTTTGCCATTGCGTGATGTTGTGGTTTATCCGCACATGGTTATCCCGCTGTTCGTGGGGCGCGAGAAGTCTATCGAAGCCCTCGAGGCTGCGATGACGGGTGATAAACAGATTCTGCTGCTCGCGCAGAGAAACCCGGCTGACGACGATCCTGGCGAAGAAGCCCTGTATGGCGTCGGCACCATTGCCACTGTCTTGCAATTGCTCAAGCTGCCCGACGGTACCGTCAAGGTGCTGGTCGAGGGTGAGCAGCGTGGCTATGTAGAGCGTTTTATCGAAGTTGACGGCCATTGCCGCGCAGAAGTGTCGCTGATCGACGAAGTCGACGCGCCTGATCGTGAATCCGAAGTGTTCGTGCGCAGCCTGCTGGCTCAGTTCGAGCAGTACGTCCAGCTCGGCAAAAAGGTACCTGCCGAAGTGCTCTCGTCGCTCAACAGCATCGAAGAGCCGGGTCGCCTGGTCGATACCATGGCGGCGCACATGGCGCTGAAGATCGAGCAGAAGCAGGAAATCCTCGAAATTATCGACCTGTCCAGCCGGGTCGAGCATGTATTGGCCCTGCTGGATGCCGAAATCGACCTGTTGCAGGTCGAGAAACGCATTCGTGGCCGGGTCAAGAAGCAGATGGAGCGCAGCCAGCGCGAGTACTACCTGAATGAGCAGATGAAGGCCATTCAGAAAGAACTGGGCGACGGCGACGAAGGCCACAACGAAATCGAAGAGCTGAAAAAGCGCATCGATGCCGCCGGTCTGCCCAAGGACGCCTTGACCAAGGCGACCGCCGAGCTGAACAAGCTCAAGCAGATGTCGCCGATGTCGGCCGAGGCCACCGTGGTGCGCTCGTACATCGACTGGCTGGTGCAGGTGCCGTGGAAGGCGCAGAGCAAGGTGCGTCTGGACCTGGCCCGCGCTGAAGAGATCCTCGATGCGGACCACTATGGTCTGGAAGAGGTCAAGGAACGCATCCTTGAGTACCTCGCCGTACAGAAACGGGTGAAAAAGATTCGTGGCCCGGTCCTGTGCCTGGTCGGCCCACCGGGTGTCGGCAAGACCTCGCTGGCCGAGTCGATTGCCAGCGCAACCAACCGCAAGTTTGTGCGTATGGCCCTGGGTGGCGTGCGTGACGAAGCGGAAATCCGTGGTCACCGCCGCACCTACATCGGTTCGATGCCAGGAAGATTGATTCAAAAGATGACCAAGGTGGGTGTTCGCAACCCGCTGTTCCTGCTCGATGAAATCGACAAGATGGGCAGCGACATGCGTGGCGACCCGGCCTCGGCCCTGCTTGAGGTACTCGATCCCGAGCAGAACCACAGCTTCAACGACCACTATCTGGAGGTCGATTACGACCTGTCGGATGTGATGTTCCTGTGCACCTCCAACTCGATGAATATCCCGCCGGCGCTGCTCGACCGCATGGAAGTCATCCGTCTGCCGGGCTACACCGAAGACGAGAAGATCAACATTGCCGTCAAGTACCTGTCGCCCAAGCAGATTCAGGCCAATGGTCTGAAAAAGACCGAACTGGACTTCGAAGACAAGGCGATCCGCGACATCATTCGTTACTACACGCGTGAAGCGGGTGTGCGTGGCCTGGAACGCCAGATTGCCAAGGTCTGCCGCAAGGTGGTCAAAGAGCATACGCAGGAGAAAAAGTTTTCAATTCATGTCACCGCCGAGAGCCTTGAGCACTATCTGGGCGTGCGCAAGTTCCGCTACGGCCTGGCCGAGCAGCAGGACCAGATCGGTCAGGTCACAGGCCTTGCCTGGACTCAAGTGGGCGGCGAGTTGCTGACCATCGAGTCGGTCGTGGTGCCGGGCAAGGGTCAGCTGATCAAGACCGGTTCTCTGGGCGATGTGATGGTCGAGTCGATCACCGCCGCGCAGACAGTCGTGCGCAGCCGCGCCAGGAGCCTGGGTATTCCGTCGGACTTCCATGAGAAGCACGACACGCATATCCACATGCCTGAAGGCGCGACGCCAAAAGACGGTCCAAGCGCCGGTGTGGGCATGTGCACCGCACTGGTGTCAGCACTGACGCAGATTCCGGTACGTGCCGATGTGGCAATGACCGGTGAAATTACCCTGCGTGGTCAGGTGCTGGCCATTGGTGGTCTGAAGGAAAAATTGCTGGCCGCGCATCGGGGCGGAATCAAGACAGTGATCATTCCCGAAGAAAACGTACGGGATTTGAAAGAAATTCCTGACAATATCAAGCAAGACCTGCAGATCAAGCCTGTTAAATGGATTGACGAAGTCCTGCAAATTGCGCTGCAATACGCGCCTGAGCCCTTGCCGGATGTGGCTCCCGAGAGAGTGGCAAAGGACGAAAAGCGCGAGTCTGACTCTAAGGAAAGAATTAGCACGCATTAAGTCTGAATGGCCTTTCTTGACAGCTTTTTGGGGCGCTTGTTATAAAGCGCCTCTTTCAAGTCATGCTTGTGGTCCATTCAGCGCACGTTTTGCTTAAACCAAAAACTTAGAAACATACTCCATAAAGAGATAAGGGGACTTAGCGTGAACAAGTCGGAACTGATTGATGCTATCGCTGCATCTGCTGATATCCCGAAAGCTGCTGCCGGCCGTGCGCTGGACGCTGTGATCGAATCCGTCACTGGCGCTCTGAAGGCTGGCGACTCTGTTGTACTGGTTGGCTTTGGTACGTTCTCCGTAACCGACCGTCCTGCTCGTGTAGGCCGCAACCCGCAAACTGGCAAGACTCTGGAAATTCCGGCTGCCAAGAAGCCGGTTTTCAAAGCTGGCAAAGCGCTGAAAGAAGCCGTCAACTAAGCTTCTTCATGGCTTGACGCGCGCGGGTCCGCGATTGTTCGCGGACCGCTTGCGAAGGGTTCGAGACCCTCTGCTTCGCGATTTACGAGAAGGCGCATCCTCGGATGCGCCTTTCTTCTATCCGCTTTCTACCCACGCTCCGCGGTTGGTTCGTGAGTTCAACCGTTCTGGGGGACGCATGCTGCAAAACATCAGGGACAATTCACAAGGCTGGATTGCCAAGACCATCATCGGGATCATCGTTGCACTGATGGCTCTGACGGGCATTGAGGCGCTGTTCACCTCTAACAGCAGCAAGCAGAACGCTGCTCAGGTGAACGGCGAAGAAGTGACCCAGAACGAACTGGGCCAGGCTGTCGACATGCAACGCCGTCAACTCGCCCAGCAACTGGCTCAACAATTGGGCCCGAATTTCGATCCTGCGCTGCTGGATGACAAGCTGCTGCGTGAGTCGGCGCTCAAGGGCCTGATCGACCGCAAGCTGCTGCTGCAAGCGGCTGCCGATGACAAGTTCGCCTTCTCTGAAGCGGCGGTTGACCAGCAACTGCTGCTGACACCTGAATTCCAGGTCGACGGCAAATTCAGTGCCGATCGTTTCGATCAGGTCATTCGCCAGCTCGGTTATAGCCGTTTGCAGTTCCGTCAGATGCTGACTCAGGAAATGCTGATTGCCCAGGCGCGTGCCGGTGTGGCCGGCAGTGCCTTCGTCACTGACGCGCAGGTCGATGCGTTCGCCCGTCTCGAGAAACAGACCCGCGACTCCGCGACCCTGACCGTGCCTGCCAACACTGCTGCAGTCTCGGTCACTGACGGTGAGGTCAAGGCGCACTACGACGAGCACGCCAAAGAGTTCATGAGCCCCGAGCAGGTGGTGCTGGACTACATCGAGCTGAAGAAGTCGTCTTTCTTCGACAAGGTGCAGGTCAAGGACGAAGACCTGCAAGCGGCCTATCAGAAAGAGATTGCCAACCTGAGCGAGCAGCGTCGTGCGGCGCACATCCTCATCGAAGTGGGTGGCAAGCTCGACGACCAGCAAGCCAAGGCCAAGATTGAAGAAGTGCAGCAACGCCTGGCCAAGGGTGAGGATTTTGCGACCCTGGCCAAGGAGTTCTCGCAGGATCCGGGCTCGTCCAACAAGGGTGGTGATCTGGGCTATGCCGGCAAGGGTGTTTATGACCCGGCCTTCGAAGACGCGCTGTATGCGTTGAACAAGGACCAGGTTTCGCAGCCGGTACGCAGTGATTACGGCTGGCATCTGATCAAGCTGTTGGGCGTCGAAGCACCGTCGGTGCCGACCCTGGCCAGCCTGAAAGACAAACTGACCAGCGACCTGAAATCCCAACAGGTCGAGCAGAAGTTCGTCGAGGCTACCAAGCAGCTGCAGGACTCGGCGTTCGAGTCGTCCGATCTGGTGCAACCTGCCCAGGATCTGGGCCTTAAGGTGCAGACCAGCGCTCCTTTTGGTCGTGAAGGCGGTGAAGGCCTGACGGCCAACCGTGCGGTGATCCAGGCAGCGTTCAGCCCTGAAGTGCTTGAAGAAGGCTCCAACAGCAGTGCGCTGGAGCTTGATCCGGACACCGTGCTGGTGGTGCGCTCCAAAGAGCACCTGCAACCTCAGCAGTTGCCACTGGAAAACGTGACCGCGTCCATTCGTGCCCAGTTGCTCAAGGACAAGGCCAGCGCTGCGGCCAAAGCCAAGGGTGAGGCTCTGCTGAGCGGCCTGCGTGATGGCAAGATCCCGCTGGCAGCCCGTCAGGACGGTATCGAGTGGAAAGTCCTGGAAGCGGTCAGCCGTGGTCAGGAAGGCGTGGAGCCATCGGTGCTGCAGACCCTGTTCCGCATGCCCAAGCCTGAAGGTACGGACAAGTCCGAATACGCCAGCCTGACCACCCGCGATGGCAGCTACGTGATCGTGCGCCTGAAGGGCGTCAACGAGGCCACAGTGGCCAGTGACGAAGAGAAGGCCCAGTACCGTCGTTTCCTGGCTTCACGTGCCGGCCAGCAGGATTTCGCGGCCTACCGCGCCGAGCTGGAACACAAAGCCAAGATCGAGAAGTACTGAAGAGCAGCGACAAGCTTCAAGCTATAAGCGGCAAGTAGCGTAACGCAGGACCGCTTGCTTGAAGCTTGAAGCTTGAAGCTTGAAGCTTGAAGCTTGTAACTTGCAGCTTGCAGCCAAAAAGAAGGCCGCCCCAAGGGGCGGCCTTCTTTTTGGCGTCTGAACAAGCGCAACGCTTATTCTTCGATATTGCCCATCGCGGTGGTGTTGAAGCCGCCGTCGACGTACATGATTTCACCGCTGATGCCCGAGGCCAGGTCCGAGCACAGGAAGGCGGCAGCGTTGCCGACTTCGTCGATGGTGACGTTGCGACGCAGCGGGGTTTGCGCTTCGTTGGCAGCCAGCATCTTGCGGAAGTTCTTGATGCCCGAGGCCGCCAGGGTGCGGATAGGACCTGCCGAGACGGCGTTGACGCGGGTGCCTTCGGCGCCCAGGCTGCCGGCCAGGTAACGTACACCGGCTTCCAGGCTGGCCTTGGCCATGCCCATCACGTTGTAGTTGGGCATGGTGCGCTCGGCGCCCAGGTACGACAGGGTCAGCAGGCTGCCATTGCGGCCTTTCATCAGTTCGCGGCCGGCTTTGGCCAGGGCGATGAAGCTGTAGGCGCTGATGTCGTGGGCAATGCGGAAGCCGTCACGGGTGGTGGCGCTGGTGAAGTCGCCATCGAGCTGGTCGCCCGGCGCGTAGCCGACCGAGTGAACGATGACATCCAGGCCATCCCACTTCTTGCTCAGTTCTTCGAAGACCTTGGCGATCTCTTCATCGCTGGCCACATCGCAAGGGAAGCACAGCTCAGGATTGGAACCCCAGCCTGCGGCGAACTCTTCGACGCGGCCTTTGAGTTTTTCGTTCTGGTAGGTGAAAGCAAGCTCTGCACCTTCACGATGCATGGCGGCAGCGATGCCGGATGCGATGGACAGTTTACTGGCGACACCGACGATCAGGACGCGCTTACCGGCGAGAAAACCCATGTGTTGTTCCTCTTCAGGTTAATCGACAGCTACCGGTGCCATGAAGGCGGCTTCCAGTAGCTGCTGTGTGTAAGGATGTTGCGGTGCGGCGAAAACAGCCTCGGCTGCACCTTGTTCGACCACTTTACCTTGCTTGACCACCATCAACTGGTGGCTCAGCGCCTTGACGACAGCCAGGTCATGGCTGATGAACAGATACGTCAGGTTGTACTTTTCTTGCAGCGAGCGTAGCAGCTCGACCACCTGGCGCTGCACGGTCCGGTCGAGCGCCGAAGTGGGCTCGTCCAGCAGAATCAGCGCCGGCTTCAGCACCAGTGCCCGGGCAATGGCGATGCGTTGCCGCTGCCCGCCAGAAAACTCGTGAGGGTAACGGTGCCGGGTTTGCGGGTCCAGCCCAACCTCCATCAGTGCCTCGATAATCGCCTGTTCCTGCTCGGCCGCGGTGCCCATGCCATGAATGCGCAGGCCTTCGCCAACGATCTCGCTCACCGACATGCGCGGGCTCAGGCTGCCGAACGGGTCCTGAAACACCACCTGCATCTGCCGGCGCAGCGGGCGAACCTGCTGTTGCGACAAATCCTGCAAGGGCTGCCCCTGAAAGCGTATGGCACCATCACTGGACAACAAACGCAAAATCGCCAGGCCCAATGTGGATTTCCCTGATCCGCTTTCCCCGACAATCCCCAGTGTCTGACCCTGAGGCAGGCTGAAGCTGACACCGTCCACGGCCTTTATATGGTCGACGGTGCGCTTGAACAGGCCCTTTTTGATCGGAAACCAGACGCGCAAGTCGTCGACTTCAATCAGCGGCTTGCCCGGCACGGTGTCGACAGGCCCGCCGCTGGGCTCGGCATTGAGCAGCGTTTGGGTGTACGGATGTTGAGGCGAGCGGAACAGTTCTTCGCACGATGCCTGTTCGACGATGGAACCGCGCTGCATGACACATACCCGATGGGCTATTTGCCGCACAACGTTCAAGTCGTGGCTGATCAGCAACAGCGCCATGCCCAGGCGGCCCTGCAACTCCTTGAGCAACTCGAGGATTTTCAGCTGCACCGTGACATCCAGCGCGGTAGTCGGCTCGTCGGCGATCAACAGCTCCGGCTCGTTGGCCAGGGCCATGGCGATCATCACCCGCTGACGCTGGCCGCCGGACAACTCATGGGGCAGCGCCTTGAGTCGCTTGTGCGGCTCCGGGATGCCGACCAGTTCCAGCAGCTCCAGCGTGCGCTCGGTGGCGGCCTTGCCGGTCAGGCCCTTGTGCAGCGCCAGCACTTCGTTGATCTGCTTTTCCACTGAGTGCAGCGGGTTGAGCGAGGTCATCGGCTCCTGGAAGATCATCGCGATGCGGTTACCGCGCAGCCGGCGCAGGTGTTTCTCGTCAAGCTTCAGCAGGTCTTCGCCGGCATAGCGGATGCTGCCCGAAGGGTGGCTGGCGATGGGGTAGGGCAGCAGGCGCAGGATCGAGTGGGCGGTAACCGACTTGCCCGAGCCGCTTTCGCCGACCAGTGCCAGGGTTTCACCGCGGCGGATATCGAAGCTGATGCCCTCGACCGCCCGTTGACGGGTATCGCCGGTGACGAACTCGACCGCCAGATCGCGGATTTCGATCAGAGTGTCCTGAGTCATGTCATTTCCTTGGGTCGAAGGCATCGCGGGCCGATTCACCGATAAATACCAGCAGGCTGAGCATCACCGCCAGTACGGCAAAGGCACTGATGCCCAGCCATGGCGCTTGCAGGTTGGCCTTGCCCTGCGCGACCAGTTCGCCCAGCGACGGCGAACCTGCCGGCAGACCGAAGCCGAGAAAGTCCAGCGCGGTCAGGGTGCCGATGGCGCCGGTGAGGATGAACGGCATGAAAGTCATGGTCGAGATCATCGCGTTGGGCAGAATGTGCCGGAACATGATCTCGCCGTTGCGCATGCCCAAGGCGCGGGCGGCGCGCACGTATTCCAGGTTGCGGCCACGCAGAAACTCGGCGCGCACCACATCGACCAGGCTCATCCACGAAAACAGCAGCATGATGCCCAGCAGCCACCAGAAGTTGGGCTGCACGAAGCTGGCCAGGATGATCAGCAGGTACAACACCGGCAGGCCTGACCAGATCTCTAGAAAGCGCTGGCCGACCAGATCGACCCAGCCGCCATAAAAGCCTTGCACGGCGCCGGCTATGACGCCGATGACCGAGCTGATCAGGGTCAGGGTCAGGGCGAACAACACTGAAATCCGGAAGCCATAGATCACCCGCGCCAGCACATCACGGCCCTGATCGTCGGTGCCCAGCAGGTTATCGCTCGACGGCGGGGCTGGCGCCGGGACTTTCAGGTCGTAGTTGATGCTCTGGTAGCTGAACGGAATCGGCGCCCACAGCGTCCAGCCGTCCTTGGCCGCCAGCAAGTCCTGGATGTAGGGGCTCTTGTAGTTGGCTTCCAGCGGGAATTCGCCGCCGAAGGTGGTTTCCGGGTAGCGCTCCAGCACCGGGAAATACCATTGCCCGTCGTAGCGCACCGCCAGCGGCTTGTCGTTGGCGATCAGTTCGGCGCCCAGGCTGAGGATGAACAGCGCCATGAACAGCCACAGCGACCACCAGCCACGCTTGTTGGCCTTGAAACGCTCGAAGCGGCGGCGATTGAGAGGAGACAGCGGCATATCAATGCTCCCTGCTTTCGAAGTCGATACGCGGGTCGACCAGGGTGTAGGTCAGGTCGCCGATCAGTTTCACCACCAGCCCCAGCAGGGTGAAGATGAACAGGGTGCCGAATACCACCGGGTAATCGCGGTTGATGGCGGACTCGAAACTCATCAGGCCCAGACCGTCGAGCGAGAAGATCACCTCCACCAGCAACGAGCCGGTAAAGAAGATGCCGATGAACGCCGACGGAAAGCCGGCGATCACCAGCAGCATCGCGTTACGGAACACGTGGCCATACAGCACGCGGTTATTGCTCAGGCCCTTGGCCTTGGCGGTGACCACGTACTGCTTGCTGATTTCATCGAGGAAGCTGTTCTTGGTCAGCAGGGTCAGGGTCGCAAAGTTACCGATCACCAGCGCGGTGATCGGCAGCACCAGGTGCCAGAAGTAGTCCAGCACCTTGCCGGTGGTGCTCAGTTCGTCGAAGTTGTTCGAGGTCAGGCCGCGCAACGGGAACCAGTCCAGGTAACTGCCACCGGCGAACACCACGATCAACAGGATGGCGAACAGAAACGCCGGTATCGCATAGCCGACGATGATCGCCGAACTGGTCCAGACATCGAACTGGCTGCCGTGGCGGGTGGCCTTGGCGATGCCCAGCGGAATCGACACCAGGTACATGATCAGCGTGCTCCACAGCCCCAGCGAGATCGACACCGGCATCTTCTCGATGATCAGGTCGGTGACTTTGGCATCGCGAAAGAAGCTGGTGCCGAAATCGAGCTGTGCGTAGTTCTTGATCATGATCCACAGGCGTTCCGGCGCCGGCTTGTCGAAGCCGTACAGGCGCTGGATCTCTTCGACCAGCGCAGGGTCCAGGCCTTGCGCGCCACGGTAATTGGAGCCGGCCACCGACACTTCCGAACCGCCGCCGGCGATGCGGCTGGTGGCGCCGTCGAAGCCTTCGAGCTTGGCGATCATCTGTTCGACCGGGCCGCCGGGTGCGGCCTGGACGATGACGAAGTTGATGATCAGAATGCCCAGCAGGGTCGGAATGATCAGCAGCAGGCGCCGAAAAATATAAGCCAGCATCTCAGCGCTCCTCGTTATTGGCGTCGCTATCGGGCGGCGGTGCGGCGGGTGGCGCCGGCTGTACGTCCGGCTTGGCCCACCAACTGCTCAGGCCGATATCCGACAGCGCCTTGGCTTTGGGGTGCGCCAGGTGATCCCAATACACGATCCGCCAGCTCTTGATGTGCCAGTTGGGCACCATGTAGAAGCCCCACAGCAGTACCCGGTCGAGTGCGCGTGTATGAGCGATCAGGCTTTCGCGGGAGTCGGCATTGATCAGCCCGTCGACCAGCGAGTCGACCGCCGGGTCCTTCAAACCCATGAAGTTGCGGCTGCCGGTACGGTCGGCGCTGATCGAGTGAAAGAACTCGCGTTGCTCGTTGCCCGGCGAGGACGACTGCGGAAAACTGCTGACGATCAGGTCGAAGTCGCGTGAGCGCAGGCGGTTCATGTACTCGGCCACATCGACGCGACGGATCACCAGCTCAATGCCCAGGTCCTGAAGGTTGCGCTTGTAAGGCAGCATGACCCGCTCGAAAGCGGTCTGGGCCATCAGAAACTCCAGCTTGACCGGGTTGCCCTGGGCATCGGTCATGCGGTCGTCCTTGATCCGCCAGCCGGCCTCTTGCAACAACTGATAGGCCCGGCGCAGTTGTGGGCGGATCATGCCGCTGCCATCGTTGGTGGGCAGGGCGAACGGTTCGCTGAACACCCGGTCTGGGACCTTGCCGCGCAACGGTTCGAGCAATTTGAGTTCTTCGGCCGAGGGCAGGCCGCTGGCGGCCATCTCGGAATTGTCGAAATAGCTTTTGGTGCGGGTGTAGGAACCGTTGAACAACTGCTTGTTGGTCCATTCGAAATCGAACAGCAGGGTCAACGCCTCGCGCACTTTGGGGTCCTGGAACACCGGGCGACGCAGGTTGAAGATGAAGCCCTGCATGCCCTGCGGGTTGCCGTTGGGCAGTTCTTCCTTGATCAGCCGGCCGTCACGCACGGCCGGGATGTCGTAGGCCGAGGCCCAGTTCTTGGCCGTGTTTTCTTCGCGATAGTCGTATTGCCCGGCCTTGAGCGCCTCAAGGGCCACGTCGCTGTCGCGATAATAGTCGTAGTTCATCACGTCGAAATTGTACTGGCCACGGTTGACCGGCAGGTCCTTGGCCCAATAGTCCTTGACCCGCTCGTAACGCACCGAGCGGCCGGCCTTGACCTCGGCAACCTTGTACGGGCCGCTGCCCAGCGGAAACTCCAGATTGCCCTTGTTGAAATCGCGCGTGGCCCAGAAATGCTTGGGCAGCACCGGCAACTGGCCGATGATCAGCGGCAGTTCGCGGCTGTGGCTGTCCTTGAATTTGAACAGCACGCGCAGCGGGTCTTCGACCACCACCTGGTCGATGCCGGCGTAATAGGCGCGATACATCGGGGCGCCGTCCTTGATCAGGGTGTTGAAGGTGAACGCTACGTCCTCGGCGCGGATCGGATGGCCATCATGAAAACGGGCTTCAGGCCGCAAGTAGAAGCGCACCCAGGTGTTGTCCGGGGCTTTTTCGATCTTGCCGGCGATCAGGCCGTATTCGGTCAGCGGTTCATCAAGGCTCGAACGGGCCAGCGTGTCATAGATCAGGCCGCCGAGGTCTTCGGCCGGCGTGCCCTTGTTGATGAACGGATTAAGGCTGTCGAAGCTGCCAAAGCCGGCCTGGCGCAAGGTGCCGCCCTTGGGCGCATCGGGGTTCACATAGTCGAAATGCTTGAAGTTCGCCGGGTATTTGGGCGCTTCGTCGTACAGCGTTACAGCATGCTGGGGCGCGGCAAGGGCCGTGCAGGCCAGGGTGGCCAGCAACAGGCCGCCTGCCTGCGCGAGCAGCAAACGGATCGGATTCATCGGGTGTTCTCCAGAGGCTTGAGCCACCATGCCCGCAGGCCCAGGGTGTAGGGCGGGGTGGTGACTCTGGCAAAGCGATCACGCCAGGCCAGACGATGACTGTTGAGGTACCAGTTGGGAATCATGTAGTGCTGGCTCAGCAATACCCGGTCCAGGGCGCGGGTAGCGGCCACCTGGTCTTCACGGTTTTGCGCTGCCAGCAATTGATTGAGCAGGCCGTCGACCACCGGGTTATTGATGCCGGCGTAATTCTTGCTGCCGTTGATCGCGGCCTGGCTGGAGTGAAAGTACTGCCACTGCTCAAGGCCCGGGCTCAGGGTTTGTGGCAAGGTCAAAAGAATCATGTCGAACTCGAAACGGTCCAGGCGCTGCTTGTACTGGGCGCGGTCCACGGTGCGCAGTCCGGCATCGATACCGACGCGGCGCAGGTCTTGCACGTACGGCTGCAGAATGCGCTCCAGGTTCGGGTTGACCAATAGAATCTCGAAGCGCAGCGGCTGTTGCTGATCATTGACCAGGCGTTGCCCGGAAAAGTGCCAGCCGGCATCACTCAACAATCCCAGCGCCTTGCGCAGCGTTTCGCGAGGGATGCCACCACCGTCGGTGCGCGCCAGCTCGAACGGCTGGGTAAACAGGCTGGCTGGCAAGCGGTCGCGGTACGGCGCCAGCATCAGCCATTCACGCCCGGTCGGCAGCCCGCTGGCGGCAAATTCGCTGTTGGGGTAATAGCTGGTCGAGCGCTGGTAGGCATCGCTGAACAATGCCCGGTTGGTCCATTCGAAATTGAACAGCATGCCCAGCGCTTCACGTACCCGACTGTCGCTGAAGGTCGCGCGGCGGGTATTGAGAAACAGGCCCTGGGTCTGGGTCGGGATCTTGTGCGGGATCGCTGCCTTGATCACCTGGCCGTTGTTCACGGCGGCAAAATGATAGCCATTGCTCCAGTTCTTGGCCTGGTGCTCGATATAAATGTCGAATTCACCGGCCTTGAAGGCCTCGAACGCCACCTCGCTGTCGCGGTAGAACTCGACTTCGACCCGGTCGAAATTGTATTTGCCGCGATTGACCGGCAAGTCCTTGCCCCAGTAATCCTTGACCCGTTCGAAGATCAATTGCCGGCCCGGCTGCACCCGCGTGATGCGGTACGGCCCGCTGCCCAGCGGCGGCTCGAAGGTGGTGGCCTTGAAGTCGCGGTCTTTCCAGTAGTGCTGCGGCAAGACCGGCATCTCGCCAAGACGCATGATCAGCAGCGGATTGCCGACACGCTTGAACACAAAGCGGATGCGATGGCGATTGAGGATGTCGACCCGTTGCACTTCTTGCAACGCGGTGCGGTATTGCGGATGACCCTCCTTGAGCAGCGTGCGCCAGGAAAACGCCACGTCATAGGCCGTAATCGGTTTGCCATCGTGAAAGCGGGCTTCAGGGCGCAGGTTGTAGACCACCCAGCTGCGGTCCTCGCTGTACTCGACGCTGCGCGCAATCAAGCCGTAGCTTGAGGTGGCTTCGTCGCCTGACGGGTCATAAGGGCCGGTGCCGACCATCAATGGCTCGTTCAGCTCATTGACGCCGTACTGCAGGAAATTACCGGTCGAAACCGGGCTGCTGCCCTTGAGGGTGTAGGGATTGAGCGTGTCGAAAGTGCCGAATGCCATCATCCGCAAGGTGCCGGCTTTCGGCGCCTCGGGGTTGACCCAGTCGAAATGGGTGAAACTGGCCGGGTACTTGAGGACGCCAAACTGGGCATAGCCATGGCTTTCGCTGATGGCGGCGCTGGCGTTGGAGCTCAAGCCCAGGCTGATGGCTAACAGGATGGGACGTATCACGATCCATACGGCTTGGGCTTTCGGGGCGCTAACAGTAACAGCTTGTCGGGGCCTGCAAAAGGCCACGCCAGACCCGCAAGCCTTGGCGGGGCTGGCGCGCCGGCAGATCAATGTGGCAGGTAGACGGTCAGGGTCTGGCCGGGTTTAAGCGCCTGACCGGAGCGTGGGTTCCAGCGCTTGAGGTGTTTCATCTCGACATTGAAGCGCTTGGCCACCAGGTACATCGAATCGCCTTTCTGGATCTTGTACTGCATCGGCTTGCCATCTTTGCCGGTGGTGCTGGCGACAGCTGTGGCCTTGGCGCTGCTGCGGGCCGGGACTGCCTTGCTGTTGTCCTGGATCACCAGGCTCTGGCCGATTTTCAGGCGGTGGCCGGAGAGTTGGTTCCAGCGCTGCAGGGCTTCGACATCGACCTTGTTGGCGCGGGCAATCGTCGTCAGGTTGTCACCGTTCTTGACCCGGTAGGTGCGCGAACGGGCTGGTTTGTCATTGCTGGCCAGGGCTTCGAACGCCGGTTGCGAGACACCGCCCGGTTGCGCCGGAATGCTCAGCGACTGACCGATTTTCAGCGCGTTGCCTGCCAGCCGGTTATTGCTTTTGAGCGAGCTGGTCGATACCTGGTACCGCTTGGCCAGGCTTTCCAGGGTATCGCCACGGCGGACACGGTATTGCTGCCACTCCATCAACTCGGCAGGTTTCAGGTTCGGCAGGTTGGCGGTCACCAGTTGCGCCTTGGCGGTCGGCACCAGCAGGTGTTGCGGGCCGTCTATGGTCATGCGTTTCTTGAACGCCGGATTGAGCTGGATCAGCTCGTCTTCATCGATATTGGCAAGGCTGGCGACCCGTGACAGGTCGACACGCTTGTTCACCGCAACGGCCTCGAAGTACGGCTCGTTGGCGATCGGGTTGAGGTTGACGCCATAGGCGGCAGGCGTCAGGACCACTTGCGACAGGGCCAGCAGCTTGGGCACATAGTCGCGGGTTTCCTGAGGCAGCGGCAGGTTCCAGTAATCGGTCGGCAGGCCGAGCTTTTCGTTGCGCTCGATGGCCCGGCTCACCGTGCCTTCGCCGGCGTTGTAGGCGGCCAGGGCCAGCATCCAGTCGCCGTTGAACATCTCGTGCAGGCGGCCCAGGTAATCCAGTGCCGCGTTGGTCGAGGCCTGAATATCGCGGCGCCCGTCATAAAAGCCGGTCTGGCGCAGGTTGAAGTAACGTCCGGTGGACGGAATGAACTGCCACAAGCCCACAGCCTGGCTGCGAGAAACCGCCATCGGGTTGTAGGCACTTTCGATGACTGGCAGCAGGGCCAGCTCCAGCGGCATGTTGCGTTCTTCAAGGCGCTCTACGATGTAGTGCATGTACAGGCTGCCACGTTCGCCGGCGTTTTCCAGAAACGAAGGGTTGTTGGCGAACCACAGGCGCTGCTGGTCGATGCGCGGGTTCATATCGTTGCCTTGCTGCAACTGATAGCCCAGACGAATGCGTTCCCACACATCCTGCGGTGGCGCCTGCACGGATGGGGCAGGGGCGAAGATCGGTTTCTGCTTGATGCCCGCCGCGAGGTTGGGCTGGGCACGCCAGGTCGAGGTCGAAGTCGTTGGGTTGGCTTCGGGCTCGACATGACTGGTGCTTTGGCAGCCTGCCAACAGCGCGCTTGCCGTCACTGCGATGGCTTGAGCCAGTCGCGTCAATGTGTCGGAACTTGCGGGTTTTCCAGTAGATGACGACATTGTCCGGGGTGTATCCAGGCAAAAATGTCGGGCGATTCTAGAAAGCGCGATGCCACTGGTCAACCTTTAGGGAACTTTGGGCGGCCGGGCGGTCACCTCAGAACTCGTTTTTCCAGGCCCGGAGGCTGGCAAAAACCGCGCCAGGCGACGTGTTGTCTCGCCCGCTCCACTCGTCCGCTTTTTCTTTAACGGATGTTACGTGGACCCTCAAAAAGGGGTTGGTCAGGTGTTCCAGGTCCAGACGGGTCGGCAGGCTGATAAGGTTTTGCTGGCGTAACCGGGTGACGTGCTCGAAGCGTTCGGCGATGTCGCGGTTGTCCGGTTCCACAGCCCTGGCGAAGCGCAGGTTGCTCAGGGTGTATTCGTGGGCGCAGTAAATGGCCGTGTGGGCGGGCAGGGCGGCCAGCCGGGTCAGGGCTTCGTGCATTTGTTCGGGTGTACCTTCGAACAAGCGCCCGCAGCCGGCAGCAAACAGGGTGTCGCCGCTGAACAACAGCGGTTGCCCGGCGTCGTCGTGGTAGAAGGCGATGTGCCCTGAGGTATGACCGGGCACCAGCAGCACGTCAAAGCTCAGGCCCAGCACAACGACCTGGTCGTTATCGTTGAGAGCGACATCGCGGGCGGGAATGGTCTCGTTGGCGGGTCCCGATACCTTGGCACCGGTCGCCTGCTTGATGGCCACCACGCCGCCAACATGGTCATTGTGGTGATGGGTGATCAGAATGTCGGTCAGTTGCCAGTCCGGATTGTGCTCCAGCCAGTCCAGCACCGGCGTCGCATCACCCGGATCGACCACGGCGCAGCGGCGGGTCGTAAGGTCTTGTAACAACCAGATGTAATTGTCGCTGAAAGCGTGCAAGGCGTGGATCTGTATCATGGCGCAGTTCGCTTGGCGAGGAACAATAGTGCATCTTAGGGTCTGTACACTGGCTCGTCGAGCCGCAAGCTCCCGGAGGAAATACACCGATGACCGATCAAGTGTTTGCCCAGGCCGATCCGCAATGGCTGGCATTGACTCTGGCGGCCCGTGAATGGTTGTCCGGTCCCTTGGGGCACCTGCTGGTCGAGGAAGAGCGGCGGGTACTCGAAGAGGAACTGGCGCGCTTTTTTGGCGGCTATCTGGTGCATTACGGCCCCTCGGCACAGAACCCGCCCCTGGCGCCGCAAGTGCAGCGCACCGTGCGCCTCGGTGCGCCGCTGCCAGGCACAGAGATTGTCTGCGAAGAACTGGCCTGGCCCTTGAGCGAGCATGCCGCCGACATTGTGGTGCTTCAGCATGGCCTGGATTTCTGTCTTTCACCGCATGGTCTGCTGCGTGAGGCCGCCAGCAGCGTGCGTCCCGGCGGGCACTTGCTGATCATCGGCATCAATCCCTGGAGCACCTGGGGCCTGCGCCGGGTGTTCAGCCGCGGCGCCTTGCGCAAGGCGCGTTGCATTTCGCCTTCACGGGTCGTCGACTGGCTGAACCTGCTGGGCTTTGCGCTGGAGAAGCGCCGCTTCGGGTGCTATCGTCCGCCGTTTGCATCGGCAAACTGGCAGGCGCGCCTGCAAGGGCTGGAAGGCTGGGGCCACAGCCGTCAGGCGCTGGGCGGCGGATTCTATCTGTTGGTCGCGCGCAAACTGGTGGTGGGCTTGCGCCCGCTGCGTCAGGTGCGGCGCGAGCCCCTCGGCAAGCTGATCCCGATGCCGCTGGCCAAGGTCAGCCGCGACGGCTGTGAACCCTGAGCCCTGCCTGCCGATGCGCAAGCCTTAGTGCGTTATTTGGGAAAACATTGATGAGCGAATCCGTTGAACTGTTTACCGACGGTGCCTGCAAGGGCAATCCCGGACCTGGCGGTTGGGGCGCGTTGCTGGTCTGCAAGGGCCAGGAAAAAGAGCTTTGGGGCGGCGAAGCCAACACCACCAATAACCGCATGGAGCTGACCGGCGCCATTCGTGGCCTGGAAGCGCTCAAGCGCCCGTGTGAAGTGACCCTGGTCACCGACTCGCAATACGTGATGAAAGGCATCACCGAGTGGATGACCAACTGGAAGAAGCGCGGCTGGAAAACCGCCGCCAAGGAGCCGGTCAAAAATGCCGATCTCTGGCAGTTGCTGGACGAGCAGGTCAATCGGCATCAGGTCAAATGGCAGTGGGTGCGCGGGCATATCGGCCATCCTGGCAACGAGCGCGCCGACCAGTTGGCCAATCGCGGTGTCGATGAAGTGCGCGGCAAGGCTTGATGTCCCTCGGTCAGCCCGGCGCAATGCCCTGTAACCCCATGTTAAGATCGCCGCCTGCACAAGAGGCAAAGAACCATGGCATTGCAAAATATCGATAACCGCTCGATTGTTCTCGACACCGAGACCACCGGCATGCCGGTCACCGACGGGCACCGCATCATCGAGATCGGTTGCGTCGAGCTGATCGGCCGACGCCTGACCGGCCGGCACTTTCACGTTTATCTGCAGCCTGATCGCGAGAGCGACGAAGGTGCAATCGGCGTGCACGGCATCACCAACGAATTTCTGGTCGGCAAGCCGCGTTTTGCCGAGGTCGCTGACGAATTCTACGAATTTATTCGTGGCGCACAGCTGATCATCCACAACGCGGCGTTCGACGTTGGCTTCATCAACAATGAATTTGCCCTGATCGGCCAGTCGGACAAGACCGACGTTACCCAATACTGCACGGTGCTCGACACCTTGCTGATGGCCCGCGAGCGCCATCCCGGCCAGCGCAACAGCCTCGATGCCCTGTGCAAACGCTACGGCGTAGACAACTCCGGCCGTGAACTGCACGGCGCTTTGCTCGACTCCGAGATTCTTGCTGACGTTTACCTGGCAATGACCGGTGGCCAGACCACCTTGTCACTGTCGGGGCAGGGCGCTGATGGCAACGAGGGAGACGACAGCCGGCCGAGTGAAATCCGCCGTCTGCCCGCAGACCGCCCGGCTTCACGAATCATCCGCGCCACTGAAAGCGAACTGGCCGATCACCAGGCGCGCCTGGCGATCATTGCCAAGGCCGCGGGCGCACCATCGTTATGGACGCAACTGCTGGAAGCCGGGCAACCGGCCAACGCCTGAGTCGATCAGGCGATGACCGGCTTTCTGAGCATCCGCAGCGCTGACGAAACGTTCGAAGACTATCTTCTGAACGGCGACTTCACCTTCATGGTGCATGGCTATGCCCACGCGCAAGTTGGTGAGCCGGTGGCGGCATGGCGGGTGGATCAGGTCGAGCCCTTCGAAAAGAACTACTGCATCGACTCTCAGGAGTTCTGCGACCGGCGTCAGGCCAGCCGCGCCACGGTGCTGGTCGCCTGGCTGGGCGAGCAGGCGGTCGGGCACATCGTGGTGCGCATGCACTGGAACGGCTTTGCCTATATTGATGAGCTGGCCGTGGATGTGCCGGCGCGGCGTCAGGGCGTGGCGCGTTTGCTGCTCGAAAGGGCAAGGGTGTGGAGCGAAGAGCGCAATCTGGCGGGGGTTGTACTGGAAACCCAGAACAACAATCTGGCGGCGTGCTGGTTGTATGAAAGCTTCGGTTTTGTGGTCGGCAGCGTCGATCACCTGTGTTATCGAGGCATCGATGCGCAAACCCGCGAAACCGGAATCTTCTGGTACCTGATTTTCAAGGCCTCCTGAGCCGCGCCGGGCGGCTCGCAGAGACCCGAATCATCAGACGATGCGGACCATCTTGATGCCGCTTTGTACCAGCTCGAATTCATCGCCACCCAGGTGGTTGACCCGGTCGCCGATCGCCAGACGGTAAGTGGTCACCACGCTCGCACCACCGGCTTCATCAATCTTTGCCTCTTGGAATTCATGCATCGGGTAGACGCGCCCCTCGGCATCTCTTGCCTGAAACTGTCCAACCATAACTGAAGCCATTTGCCTTGAACCTCTGTAAAGAACCGCGGATTTTGCTTGCCAATTGGCCCTGTAGACCACCAAAACGAAATTGAGTTCGCCGCCTGGCCGCCTCCCTGTGCAGTTGCAAAAAGAAAAGCACAGGCTTCATACACTCAATGCTGCACTTGATCTATAACTCATGACTCTTCAAATCGCAGAGCAGGAGTTCTCATGAGTCAGGTCCATTCCATTGCCGTACTGGTCGGCAGCCTCAGAAAAGAGTCGATCAACCGAAAAGTCGCATTGGCCCTCGCCGAACTGGCGCCGCCAGGCCTGAACCTGAACATTCTCGAAATCGGTGACCTGCCGCTGTACAACGAAGACATCGACGGCGAGAACCCGCCGGCAGCCTACAGCATTTTTCGTGAAAAACTGGCAGCAGCCGACGGCGTGCTGTTCGTCACCCCCGAATACAACCGCTCAGTGCCAGGCGCCCTGAAAAACGCCATTGACGTCGGCTCGCGGCCTTATGGCAAAAGTGCCTTCAGCGGCAAGCCGGGCGCAGTCGTCAGCGCATCTCCCGGTGCCATCGGCGGCTTTGGTGCCAACCATCACCTGCGCCAGTCGCTGGTGTTTCTCGATGTCGCCTGCCTGCAGCAACCCGAAGCCTATCTGGGCAACATCGGCGCCAGCTTCGACGACAACGGTCAGTTGAACGAGCGCACCCGCAGTTTTCTGCAGAGTTTCATTGATACCTTCGCCGCCTGGGTCGAGAAAAACCGCAGCTGATCAACATTAATATGTAGCGCAGGGCCTGATCAGGTCCTGCGTAAGCTCTTTTCCTTCTGCAAAAGGAAAAGACCCATGACGGCTCCTTATTTTTATAGCGCCTCGTTGAGCGCGCGTTTTACCCAGGATATCCAGGAGGCGCTCAGCGCCTCGCGTATCGACGTCACGCAAAGCCAATGGCTCGCGCGCCTGAACGCGCCCTTGCAAACGGTCGTCGATCACTCGGCCATGCCCAGGGTCGACAAGCTGCTGATCGACGATGCCATGCCTGAGCATGACGAACTCGCCAGCGCCTGGATGATCACCGACCCGACCGTCACAGCCGGTCCTGTGTTTCTCAGCACGCTGCTGTCGGGCATCGAACGATTTGCCGATCGCGCCGCACTGGTCGATGCATTGACACAGCGATTTGCCCTTGGCGCCTCTACGGTCTCAGGGCTTGAGGTCGAGCGGGTCGACGCCAGCCTGTTCCAGCAGCGCATGCTGGTAACACTCAAGCAACAGAGCCACCATCTCGACACCCTGCTCGACCAACTGCATGAGCTGCCAACCTTGCATCAGGCGCTCGGCACAGCCTTGCAGGCGCAGATCGCATCGATGCTGCCCGGCACCGCTATCGATGTGTTCAGCCATTTGCTGCAAGTGGTCAAGATCGACAATGTCGGGCAGAGCACAGAAACAGAGTGCGTCGGCGGTACCCAAAGCCTCGCCGGGGCCGCGTTCGATTTATTCAGTGGCCAGCCGCTGAGGCCGCCACTGCAACAGCGCTTTCTGGGCGAACAAGGGCAAAGGCTGACGCACGATCAGGCCAGCCCCTATATTCAGGCGCTGGCCAATACCCCGGCCTCTTTACCTCAAGTCTATGAGCGCTTGTTGGCCGACTACTGGAACGACATTCAGGCCGGGGGATTTTCCAGACGCGAAACAATGGCCCGTGCGCTGGCCGGGTTCTTGCGCCAGACGTTGCTGCATGAGCGCGCTGCCGGGCGCTTGAGTGCCGAGGAATATTCCCGGCTCAGCATGTTGCCTTACGCGGGCCGGGCGGTATTGGCGGATGAATCGATCAGGGTCGAGCGCATGGCCTTGCGCTTCACCGATCAGGAGCCGGTCAAGCTGGCGGGCATGCTGCTGATCGAGATTCAGGCCGCGCAACAGCCTGTGCTGTTCATGTATTCGACCTCGCACGGATTGCGCCGCCTCGAGAGCAAAAAGAAGCTGATCCGTCACCTGATCAGCGATCCAGGCCAGGTCGAGCTGCTGTGCCATACCTCGCTGAATGACCACTTTCTGGTAAAGGGACGTAGCGACTATTCGCTGCACCTTGAAGTGCTGCAGTCGCCGTGGGCACTCAAGGTGATCGATACGATCATTGGCCTGAACAAACGTAACCTGGCGCATGTTCTGACCCTGCCCACGATTGCCGGCCCGCACCTGCCGGTCAGGGTCGATGATGCGCTGGATGTGCGCGGCCTGATCGATCGTCGTCTGCTGGCATCGCATGATTCCGGTCGCTGGCGCGCCGGGCTCTGGACGTTTGCGCACATCTGGCCCGCCAACGCCCAGCCAGCGCTGCGGCCTGAGCCGTTCGACACTTTAGCGCCCGGCCAGGCGATCGATGGCATCGTGCTGGAGGACACCGGTACCTGGTTTGATCAGGTGCAGAAGCTGGACGGGTTGATCGAGCGTCAAAGCCTGTTGCACGAGGGACCGCAGGGCTGTGTGCGGCATGCGCTGAATCGTTACCTGGCCATTTTCGACCGTGTGCCGATCGATGCAGGCGAGCTGAGCGTCGACTACGCGGATCAGAGCCACAAATCGCTGATTGATGTGGCCCTGGAACAGGTCAACGGCTTCAACCGCCAGCCTTTTACGCAAGCAAGCCGTATCGGCACCACTTCGGTCGATCCCCAGAATATCCAGGCTGTTGCGGGGCTGATGCCTGATCTGATCGAGCAAGTGCTGGTACTGGTACAAAACGATTTCACCCGGCTGTATGAGCGCCAGACACGCAGGTTCAGTACCCGAACGATACGCAGCCAGGACAGGCAGGTGGACCCCGGCGCCTTGGCCGTCATCACTCGCGAGCGTGCCCTGCGCTTCGAAATGACCATGGAGCGGCGCCTGGATTCAGAAGACAAGGACATCAAGAGCATGCTTGGCCGTGTGCTGGACCGTCCGCTTGGCCGGTTGCGCCTGGCCGATGGCGATCAACGCCTGGAGGTCTGCACGTTGCACTGCCAGCTGGCATCGAACCTGCCGGCCATGGAGTTGAGCAATACCTTTGTGGTGCGCGCAAGCTCGGGCGCCGGGCGCATCGCCCTGTGGTCGGTGTACATGGGGCTGGAAGGCTATGATTCGCTGGCTGACCTGGAAAACGCGCTCAATTACCGGTTGCGCTATCACGACTGGTTCGAACACTGGCAAGAGATGCTGCTACCGGCAGACCGGTCGGCAATGCGCAGCTATCTCAACCGGGCAGATGTGCCTGTGCTGCCCCTGCAGTTGCACACAGTCGATGGCCATTTCATTCAGGCGCTGCAACAGGCAGAGTTTTTGCGCAACAGGCTGGAAGTCATGGACATGCTGCACAGCACCCGCACATGGCAACTGGATGCGCAGACGATGCGCAACGCCCTGGGCGGGACCGAGAGCGATGACATGAGTCGCCACCAGCTCAACGATGTGGCCGCGCTGCTCGAAGCCTTGCTCAGCAAGCTGAGTCTTCCTGACTGGGTCAGGACGGCCTCGATACCGGACCTGATTGTGTTGAGCTGGCTGGTCCGGAATTTCTTCATGGTCTTCACCTCCCAGCCTGATTACCTGTACGGGATACCCGAGCTGACCGATTACGCGCGTGAGCAAGTGCAGGCAAGGCTGAATGCCGATTATCCGGGGCATTCTCTGGATCCCGAACAGATCATGGTCACCTCGACCCGCTACACCGCCCCGCCGGTCGGCATAGGACAGATTCCAAGCGGGTTGGCGGCGGCGACCAGCCGGGTTACTGAAACCCTGACCGACTACGCCATCAACCGCTTTGCTCATCTGCAGGATGGGCTGACCAGCCTGTCTGATGCCAAAGGACAGCCACTCGACGGCGTCATTGGTATGCAGGCCTTGAAAAGCCTGGTCGACTCTCTGGATGTGGCGACCAAATACCGCGACCAGCTGAAGCTCGACCTGTCTGAGGACGCCGTGGATTACCTGATACGTCAAGGCTACTTCTGCCGGCAGATACCGCTGACAGAGATGCTCAAGGCGATCAGGCTGAAGATATCCGGTGAGCTGAGCGGCGAAGCCTTCCTGTTCATCGGCGCAGTGATGACCATGCCCGACGCATTGGCCCGCCTGCCCATGCTTGGACGCCATGTGATCATCAGCCCGCTGCAACTGTGGGTCGAGGATCAGGGGCTGGCACCCCATTGCGTCACCGGCGCTTATGTCATCGCCCCCCTCGAGCCGCAACGCGGTCCGTGGGTGCTCTACATGATTCTGTACGAAGGGTTTGTGTTCAAAGAGTATGCCGACCGTTCAGAACTGCTGGCCGATCTGCACACCGACCAGAAGCTGCAAGCGTTCATCCTTGGCAGGCTCGACAGCGATGCGCGCAAGCTTTACGACAACGGCGGGTTTATCGAGCCTCATGTGCCATTCAGTGTCGAATCTTCCCTGGATGTCCCTTTTGGTGCACCGGCGCCGGTCAACATCAAGATCACGCCGTTTCAAGGCAATGCCATGCAGCTGCTGTTCAAGGACTCGGTGCAAACGCTCATGTCGAACGCCAGGCAGGACAGCGTCAGCACGGCGGAAAACGATCGATTGTCTTCGCACTATCTGATGCTGCTGGGGGGCGAGCAAGTGTTGGCCTTGTTGCCGGGGCGGGTGGGTTTTCTGTTGGCGTTAAACCAGGCCAAGGACCTGTTCCACGACTCGTTCAAGTCCGGATCGAAAGAGCAGTGGGGCCAGGCGTTGATGCAATTCATCACCGCTCTGGGTGTGCTGCTCTCAAGCCTTGAGACCGTGCAGATACAACCTGATGCCGAGGCTTTGCCTGAGCTTGAGCTTGAGCTTGAGCCTGAGGTCGAAGCCGAAGTTGCAGCACAGCCGGTGGCTTTTCCGGTGTTCAGTTGGGGCAACAATGTCCTGAGTGCGGAAATGCAGGTCCGCCTGCGCCAATTCGAAGTCCACGATGTCGTGCTCAACACCCTGCAAAAAGACGAGGCGTACAACGTTTATCTGGATACCCGTACCGACAAGCGCTACGCAGGGGTTGGAGGGCAGGTCTATCAGATTCTGTTCAGCGCCCAGGCCTCCTACATTGTGATCGATGACCGGGTAGGCCCTCCCATCAGGCTCAATCAACAGCACCAGTGGGAGGTAAGCCTGACGGGCGGGCTCAGGGGCGGAGGCGGTGTGGTCAGTCGTGTCCGTGAAGTGGCAATGGACAGCGAGGTCGACCAGGTCATGATCGTCCAGGCCCGCGGCATGCCGGAAATTCGCCAGAAGTTTCGTGACAAATCCCAGTACATTGCCGACGCCCATATACAGGCCCGCCATTATCTGGAGAACTGCCTGGATAATCTGGCACCGCATGCGCCGTCCAACCTTCGCAGCGAACGCAGCAAAAAGATCATTGGCGATTTTTTCAGCGTTCCTGAACCTGACGAGCTGCTGTACGACACCATCAGCCACACGATCAAGGCCATCTACAAAGGCCTGCTGGACAACTCACTGTCGCCCTATCGCTCAGAACGTTACGTCGTGGGCTTGAGCAGGCTGGGTCATGAGGACTCACTGGCATTTACCTTCGATACCGATTCGCAGAAGCGCATCTTCCTCACCGAAGGCTTCTTTCAGACGCCGGTGTTCCGTCTCAAGAGCAGGGCCTGGCGGGTAAGCAGTTTCAATTACGGCACGCACCATCGGGCGGTGGTGCTGTTGCATGAGTTGTCCCATTTGTACTGCAAGACCGATGACATCGCTTATGTCGACGCCAACAGCCCATACATCGACATGCTCGAAGACACCGCAGGCTACCGAAAGCGTGTGCGCGACCAAGTCGTTGCCGCCCAGCAGCGCACTCTGTCCTTCCATACCGATCGCAATCAATTGTTCCGCCAGCTCAAGGAAGGAGGGTGGGAGGATTTGCGTCGGCGCGACAAGGACGGCAAGGCCAGCATCCTTGCCATTACGCGCAAGAGCAGCCTTGAAGAGGCGCGGGATGTGTTCTATGAGAACCCGCAAAAGCGCAGTCAGATCATGCTGAAGAATGCCGATTCCGTGGCCCTGTTCATCAGCCTGCTGGGCCGTGAAAGGTTCTCCACGCGGCCTTGAATTCAGGGGCCGTTTGCCGACCTGGCTTTACGGTAGGTAGTGACGCAGCTCGCGGGCAATCAGCAGGCGCTGGATCTCGCTGGTGCCTTCGTAGATCTGGGTGATCCGCGCATCGCGGTAATAACGCTCCACCGGATAGTCTTCCAGATAACCGTAGCCGCCATGAATCTGCAGGGCGCTTGAACACACCTGCTCGGCCATTTCCGAGGCAAACAGCTTGGCCTGCGACGCTTCGGACAAGCAGGGCAGGCCGGCGCTGCGCAGGCGTGCGGCGTGCAGCACCAGCAGCCGGCTGGCATTGATGCGTGTGTGCATGTCGGCCAGCAGATTGGCAATGCTGGGGTGCTCGATGATCGGCTTGTCGAACTGCACCCGTTCGCGGGCATACAGCAGCGCCGCCTCGAATGCCGCACGGGCAATGCCCAACGCCTGGGCGGCGATGCCGATGCGCCCGCCTTCCAGGTTGCACAGCGCAATGGCCAGGCCCTTGCCGCGCTCGCCCAGCAGGTTGGCGGCCGGAATGCGGCAGTCGGTCAGGCTGATCGCGCAGGTGTCCGAGGCACGAATGCCCATCTTGTGCTCGCGGCGCTCGACATTGAAGCCCGGCGTATCGGTGGGCACCAGAAACGCCGACAGGCCTTTTTTACCCAGCGCAGGATCGGTCACCGCAAAGACAATGGCCAGTTGCGCGCGCTGGCCATTGCTGACGAACTGCTTGGCGCCGTTGAGTACCCACTGTTCGCCCTGCAACTCGGCGCGGGTGCGCAGGTTATGCGCTTCGGAGCCGGCCTGCGGTTCGGTCAGGCAAAAGCAGCCAATGGCCTGGCCCGTGGCCAGTTTCGCCAGCCAGGTGTTTTTCTGTTCGTCACTGCCGTAATTGAGAATCGGCCCGCAACCCACCGAACTGTGCACGCTCATCAGTGTGCCGGTGGCCGCGTCGGCGGCAGAGATTTCTTCAACCGCCAGCGCATAGGCCACATAGTCGACATAACTGCCGCCCCATTGCTCGGGGACGATCATGCCCAACAGCCCAAGCTCGCCCATGCGTGCGACCAGCGCGTCGTCGATCCAGCCGGCCTGTTCCCAGGCCTTGGCGTGCGGGGCGATTTCATGACGGGCAAAATCGCGGGCCATGTCGCGGATCATCACCTGTTCTTCGCTCAGTTCGATGTCGTGCACGATCAGCCCTCCGATTCAATGAAGAAACGCTGCACATGCTCCGCCTTGAGCGCCTGCACTGTGGCTGGCTGCCAGCGCGGCTGCTTGTCTTTGTCGATGATCAGGGCACGCACGCCCTCGATCAGGTCGCCGTGTTCGAACCACTGCCGGTCCAGGCTCAGCTCGAGCGCAAAACATTCCTGCAGCGACAATTGCCGGCCTCGGCGCAACAGCTCCAGAGTCACGGCCATGGCCAGCGGCGAACGGTTTTGCAGGGCGGCTGCGGTGTCCAGCGCCCATTGCCGGCTGCCAGCCACAGTGACCTGCTGCAACTGTTCGATGATGCTGGCGATATCGGGCAGGGCGAAAAAGTGATCGATGGCGGTACGCAAGCTTTGCAGCGGCGGGTCGGGCAGGCGCTGAGTACCGAGCCTGGCCATCACGCCTTGCAGGTCCTTGAGCGGCGCGGATTTCCATTTCAGGTGGTCGAGCATGTGGTCCAGGCGCGCCTGCGACTGGCTGGGCATGTGCCAGTCGGCCAGCCCGCAATACAAGGCGTCGGCCGCGCCGATGCGTGCACCGCTGACGCCCAGGTACAGGCCCAGTTCGCCGGGCAGGCGCGGCAGAAAATAGCTGGCGCCCACGTCGGGGAAATAACCGATGGCCACCTCCGGCATGCCCAGCGAACTGCGCTCGGTGACCACCCGCAGGTCGGCACTTTGCACCAGCCCCAGGCCGCCGCCGAGCACCAGGCCGTCCATCAGCGCCATGACCGGCTTGCGGTAATCGTGGATGGTCAGGTCCAGCGCGTACTCTTCCTCGAAAAAACGCAGGTGGTGGTCATGCCCGCTGGTGTAACTGTCGTACAGCGCGCGAATATCACCGCCTGCGCAAAACGCTTTGTCCCCGGCTCCGCGCAGCACCACGGCGTACACGTTGTCATCCTCGGCCCAGGCATCAAGCTGCAATTGCAGGGTGCGCACCATTTGCAGGTCCAGCGCATTCAGGCCGGCAGGGCGGTTGAGCACCAGATGACCGATGTGATTGCGTACATCGATCAGGATGGACGGCTGGCTGGCGTGTGACGCGGCGCGCGAGGATGAAGCCGGTGAACTCATGATGAACTCCTTGTTCTGGTTCTTGTTGCGGGTCGTGCGCGGTGTGCCCGGCCCGAACACCTGACGTTTTTGTCGATAGCCACAGCATAGACTCAACCCTTGAGTGCCTCTGGTGCTTTACACCCGATTAAGCTTCACTGCTGACATTGACGGGTATTTGCAGACATCGCTGAGCATTCCGGCGGCTGCCAATGTCACACCTTTGAATTTTCCAGGTCTGCCTCTGATAAAGCCTGCTCATGAACGATAAATACGCACCGCGCCAGTGGCAGCCCCACGAGCGCCCGACCATGCCGGGTTCGCCCTCTACCCCCTTGCATTCGACCCGCAAGCGCTGGGCCTATGCACTGGTGGGCGTGATCGTGGCGTTGACCGGCGGGCTGGGCAACGCCCTGGTGGTCGCCAACCTGCCGTACCTGCAAGGCGCGCTGGGCGCGACATCGCAAGACATCGCCTGGTTACCGGCGGCCTACGTCATGACCAATGTTTCGATGAACCTGTTGTTGGTGAAGTTCCGTCAGCAGTATGGGCTGCGTGCCTTCACCGAGCTTTTTCTGGTGCTCTATGCGCTGGTGACCCTGGCCCATCTGTTCGTCAACGACATCGATTCGGCGATTGCCGTGCGCGCTGCCCACGGCATGGTCGGTGCAGCGCTGAGCACGCTGGGTCTGTATTACATGATCCAGGCCTTCCCGCAGAAGTGGCGGCTCAAGGCACTGGTGCTGGGCCTTGGCACCGCGCAACTGGCCACGCCGATGGCCCGGCTGATTTCCGAAGACTTGCTGCAGATCGCCGAGTGGCGCGGCCTGTACCTGTTCGAGCTGGGCATGGCGATGCTCTCGCTGGGCTGCGTGCTGTTGCTCAAGCTGCCGCCGGGCGATCGCTTCAAGGCCTTTGAAAAACTCGATTTCCTGACCTTCGGCCTGCTCGCCACCGGCGTGGCACTGTTGTGTGCGGTGCTGTCGCTGGGACGCATCGAATGGTGGCTGGAGGCGCCATGGATCGGTCTTGCGTCGGCGGCGTCCATCGCGCTGATCTGCGCGGGGCTGGCCATCGAACACAATCGCCGCAACCCGCTGCTGATCACCCGCTGGCTGGGCAGCGGCGCGATTCTGCGCCTGGGTCTGGCGGTCATGCTGTTTCGCATCGTGCTGTCGGAGCAGTCCGTGGGCGCGGTGGGCTTTTTCCAGACCCTGAACCTGGGCAGCGAGCAATTGCACAGCCTGTATCTGGTGATGCTGGTCGGCAGCATCGCCGGGCTGGTCGTCAGCGCCCTGACCATTCATCCCTCGCACCTGGTCAAGCCGCTGCTGGTGTCGCTGGCGATGATGGCCACCGGCGCCTGGATGGACAGCGGCTCGACCTACCAGACCCGCCCGGAAAACATGTACCTCAGCCAGTTCCTGCTGGCCTTCGGCGGCACCTTCTTTCTGGGGCCGACGTTGGTGATGGGCATCAGCGGCGTACTGGCCAACCCGCGCAACATGGTCAGTTTCTCGGTGCTGTTCGGGATCGCCCAGAACCTTGGCGGCCTGATCGGCTCGGCGGCGCTGGGCACCTTTCAGGTGGTGCGCGAGAAGTTTCACTCCAGCCATCTGGTCGAACACCTGACCCTCTTCGACCCGCTGGTGCAAGCCCGTCTGCAAAGTGGCGCGGCCAGCTACGCCGGCGTGATCGCCGACCCGGCAGCGCGCACCTCGCAAGCCATGCGCGCGCTGTCCAGCACCGCCACCCGCGAGGCCAATGTGCTGGCCTATAACGATGTGTTCATGCTCATCGCCCTCATCGCGATATTGACCATGCTGTGGATCACCTTTCGCGTGCTGTGGCTGAAAATGACCACCCAACCTATCGCGCCGCTGTCTGCGGCACCCGTTTCCTCCAGTAGTGCGCAGAATTCATGAACGACACGACCCGCAACGATCCGCCTGCATCAACCCCGGCCGCCAGCAACCCACCGCCGGCGCCATTGACCTCGCCACCCACCGTTCGCCCGCGCTCGACCCGTGCCCGCGTGCTGTCCAGCACTGTGTTCGCTCTGATCGCCATCGGCGGCATTCTGCTGGTGCTCTACGCCTGGGAACTGCCGCCGTTCACCAGCGAGGTGCAGAGCACCGAAAACGCCTTGGTGCGCGGCCAGACCACGTTGATCGGGCCGCAATTGAGCGGCTATGTGCATGAAGTCACCGTGCAGGATTTCCAGCACGTCAAGGCCGGCGACCTGCTGGTGCGACTCGATGACCGTATCTACAAACAACGGCTTGAGCAGGCCCTGGCCCAGGTCGGCGTGCAAAAGGCGGCCCTGGCCAATAACCTGCAACAACGGCGCAGCGCCGAGGCGACCATTGCCCAGCGCGAAGCCAGCCTGCAAAGCAGCATTGCCCAGGGCCGCAAAAGCGCCGCCGATCTCAAGCGTAGCCAGGCACTGGTCACCGACGGCTCGGTGTCGCGCAGCGAGCTCGATGTCGCCCGCGCCGCCGACGCCCAGGCGCAAGCCGCCGTCGCCGAGGCCCGCGCTGCCATTCAGATCGCCAGGGAAGACCTGCAAACCGTCATCGTCAACCGCGACTCGCTTGAAGCGCAGGTGGTCAACGCCCAGGCCGCCGTCGAACTGGCACGCATCGATCTGGACAACACCCGCATCACCGCCCCGCGCGACGGGCAGCTGGGGCAAATCGGCGTACGCCTCGGCGCCTACGTCAACTCCGGCGCACAACTGATGGCGCTGGTGCCCGACACGCTGTGGGTGATTGCCAACATGAAAGAAACCCAGATGGCCCATGTGCAACTCGGCCAGCCGGTGAGCTTCACCGTGGACGCGCTGAATCACCAGAAACTGACGGGCAGGGTAGAGCGCATCTCGCCGGCCACCGGTTCCGAGTTCAGCCTGCTGCCGGCGGATAACGCGACGGGCAACTTTGTGAAAATCGCCCAGCGCATTCCGGTGCGCATCAGCGTGGATGTGGGGCAGGAACTGGCCAAACGGCTAAGGCCGGGGATGTCGGTGGTGGTGAGTATCGATACGGCGGGTGAGGGAGCAGAGACAAAACCGTAGAAATCGATGATTCAGATTCCATGACAACGTAGGTATCGGCCGATCTTGGGCTTCACCCGAGGCGATACGTCAAAGCCTGATCGAACCTGGCGAAAGACATCGATATTCACTGGGGGGCGAGGAGTAGTGCCGCCTGCGGCAATATCGGCTTCCAGACGAGGGAGGCGCAGAACGACGGCTTCGCCGTACACAACCCAACTATTCTGGCGGACGAATGGATGACAACCAGCAGGAAGAATGCATGTCGGATCATGTTTTCCTCCGTCTTTGTCTCTAACAGAGGAAATATTGACTACCAATACGCTGAGTTCACCTAACTCACCACACAACACAGGGTCATTCATTACGATATGAAGATGATGTGATGGCCCGGTTTGTATCAACAGCGTTCCTTGCTGAAAAACAGTCCTGGGCATTACGACATCTCTGAGAGTTTCTGACCTAGCTGATGGCGGGCATGAAGCATCTCAACTTTTTCTTGAGCCTGGTCCTTGCTGAAACCAAAAGACTGAAAGGTCACCTCGGCGTCAATCGCTTTGCTCGAATTGCCAGGATGCTCCCATTCGGGAAGCTGATGGACGAACTCGACGAGCTCCCAGCGAGTCATGTGTCCATACTTTTCAAATACTTCATCCAAAAGGGCGACATCGGCAGAAGAAAGCTCGTCCAGTTCATCCCAGGCAAAGTTTCTTTGGAGGCTGACCTCAAAATTATGGATTGGAGAAACGAATGCACTCCATGCTTTGCTCTGCCTGGTCCCGTTCATAAGGTTGAGTGTTGCAGACAGGATGGGGCCGTTTTTCATGTTGCATTGAGCATCGTCTGTCATAGGAACGTCATACCGTTCCATACTCAAGCGATCAGCCAGATACAGCAGCTTCATTAGCTTGATGTGAGCCATCGGGGCTTCACGGCGAGCCAAAAAGAAGGCCGCCATCTGGGCCACTTTTTGTTCGGAAAAAATCAAGAATCACCTCTCTTGCACCATCCATGGGCATTTCGGTTCTTAAGGACGCGATTGCCATCCAATGCATGCATTAATCATCAGCATCAGTCGGGCGTCACTTCAAAGTGGACAAGTGGTCCTGTTCAGGCCGCTAACCTGACAGATATCGGTCTTTTGACACGATTCTTGACACTGTCATCACGCAGCAGGTTAGTGAACCGACAGGCGATGAACAAGCGATGACTCGTTTTTGGGGCGTAATTCCAGATCTTTAGGAATTACCCTACGGCCTTGATGAGCGACGGATGACAATCACTCACCCGAATCAATGACCCGCTTTCACCTTGCCCGGCGCCGGCATCATCTGCACCTGCCCGTGCTCGACACCGCGCTCGGTCATCAACTGGCGCGACAGCTCGGCCACTTGCCCGCTTTGTCCTTGCAGCACCGACACTTCAAGGCAATGGCCGGCATCCAGATGCACATGCAGCGTCGAGCGGGTCAGGTCGTGGTGGGCATGAAAGGTCTGGTTGAGGCGCTTGGGCAACTCGCGGGTTTCGTGGTCGTACAGGTAACTGACCACCGCCACGCATTCGCTATCCTGCGCCAGCGGCTCTGACTCGCGCATGCCGGTGCGCAGCAGGTCGCGTATGGCCTCGGAGCGGCCTTGATAGCCATGCTCCACCACCCGCCGGTCGATGACCTCAAGCAGTTCTTCGTCCAGCGTGATGGTGATTCGTTGCATTTTGTTACTTCCAGTAAGATGATTTTTTATGGACATCATACCCACCGCTCTTTAGGCTACCGCCTCCGTTGAAGTGGGGGACGCAGTGTGAAGCAGCAGCCTGGCAAACGAAAGCCTGCCCTCTGGGGCATTCTCTTGCTGGGTGCAAGCGTGTTTGCGCAAGCTTCCAGCACCACAGCTCACGGCCCGACGCTGGTCTATTCCTGGCCGGTCAATGCCGGGCCGCTCGATCCGCGCGGCTACTCGCCCAATCAGATGTACGCCCAGGCCATGGTCTACGAGCCACTGGTGCGCTACACCGCCGCCGGCACGGTGGAGCCCTGGCTGGCCACGGCCTGGCAGGTGTCCGCCGACGGCAAGACGTACACCTTTACCCTGCGCGACGGCGTGCGTTTCAGTGATGGCACGCCGTTCGATGCCGCTGCCGCCAAGGCCAATCTGGATGCGGTCCTGGCCAACAGCCAACGTCATCGCTGGCTGGAGCTGGTCACCACGCTTGATCATGTCGAGGCTCCCGACCGCCTGACCCTGCGCCTGGTGCTCAAGCGCCCGTATTACCCGACGTTGATGGAGCTGGCGCAGGTTCGCCCGCTGCGGTTCGGTTCACCTCAGGCAACGCCTGGCCAGCCGGCCGGCACCGGGCCGTGGATGCGCACCGAAGCTCGCCTGGGCGAATACGACCGCTTCGTGCGTAATCCCGAATACTGGGGGCCGAAACCTGCCTATGGCGAGGTCATGGTCAAGGTCATTCCCGACCCCAACAGCCGTGCCCTGGCCCTGCAAGCCGGCGAGCTTGAACTGATTCAGGGCGCTGCCGGCGAGATTACCGCCGGCACGTTCGTGCGTTTGCGCGATCAGGGCTTTGCCACCGCACTGTCGGCACCCTTGGCCACTCGTACTCTGGCGATGAACACCGGCCGTGGCGCCACCGGCGACCTTGCGGTGCGCCAGGCCATCAATCAGGCCGTCGACAAACAGGCCATTATCGACAAGATCCTCTATGGCCTGGAGCCGCGCGCCGACACGCTGTTCGCGCCGAACATGCCGTACGCCGACCTCAATCTGCAGCCTTACGCCTTCGACCCTGGCCAGGCCAGCGCCAGCCTCGACGCCGCCGGCTGGACGCTTGCTGCCGGTGCTTCGGTGCGCAGCAAGGACGGCACGCCGCTGTCGATCGAGTTGGTGTTTCTCGGTACCAGCGCCTTGCAGAAAAGCCTCGCTGAAGTGCTGCAGGGTGAGCTGGCCAAGGTCGGCATCCAGATTGTCTTGCGCGCCGTGGAGGAGGGCGCGATGGTGCGACGTCAGCGTGAGGGCGACTTCGGGATGATCTTCGCCGACACCTGGGGCGCGCCGTACGACCCGCACTCGTTCGTCAGCTCGATGCGTTACGCCGGCCACGCCGACTACATGGCCCAGCGCGGCCTGGCAATCAAGGATGAGCTGGACCGGCGCATCGGCCAGGTGCTGGTCAGCACCGATGAGCAACAGCGCGCCGAGCAATACCGTTTCATCCTCAGCACCCTGCACGAGCAGGCGGTGTACCTGCCGATTTCCTACCTGACCGCGATCAGCGTGCGGCGTGACACGGTCAGCCACGTGCAGTTCGGCAGCACGCTGTTTGACGTGCCGTTCGAAGTCATGACCCCAAAACAGGAGCGCTGACATGCTGCGCTATATCTGCCTGCGCCTGGTGCTGCTGGTGCCGGTGATCCTTGGCGTTTCGTTGCTGGTGTTCGTTCTGTTGCACTTGGGCAGCACCGATCCTGCGCTGGATTTTTTGCGCTTGTCGCATATCCCGCCGACCGATGCGGCGGTCGCCGAGGTGCGCCATACCCTGGGGCTGGACCGACCGTTGTATGAGCAATACCTCACTTGGCTGTGGAAAGCACTGCACCTGGACTTCGGCATTTCTTATATGACCGGCCGCCCGGTGCTCGACGATCTTCTTTATTACCTGCCCGCCACCTTGCAACTGGGCGGCCTGGCGCTGGTATGCACGCTGCTGTTGTCGATTCCGCTGGGACTATTGGCCGCTCGCTGGCAAGGCCGCTGGCCTGATCATGCGGTGCGTGTGATCACTTTTTTCGGCGTGTCGATGCCCAACTTCTGGCTGGCCTTCCTGCTGATTGCCCTGTTCTCGCTGTGGCTGGGCTGGCTGCCGCCATTGGGGCGCGGCACGGCCGGGCATCTGCTGATGCCAGTGCTGGCGATTGCCTTGATGTCGATGTCGATCAACGCCCGGTTGCTGCGCGCCAGCCTGCTCGAAGCCGGCGGCCAGCGACATGTTACGTACGCCCGCGCCCGCGGCCTGCCCGAACGGCGGGTCTGGCGCGACCATATCCTGCGCAATGCCTGGTTGCCGCTGGTGACCGCGACCGGCATGCATGTCGGTGAATTGATCGGCGGCGCGCTGGTGATCGAAACCATTTTCGCCTGGCCCGGTGTCGGGCGTTTTGCCGTGTCGGCGGTGCTTAACCGCGACTTTCCGGTCATGCAGTGCTTCACGTTGCTGCTGACCGGGCTGTTGATGCTGTGCAATCTGGCAGTCGATGTCTGCTATGCCTGGCTCGATCCGCGCAGCCGCCAGCAAGGGGTGAGCGCATGAAGGCTATTTCAACTGTGCGTCGACCTGTGTTGGCGGGTTATGGCCGCTTGCTACCGGGCATGCTACTGGTCGGTCTGCTGGTCGTACTGGCGTTGTTCGGCCAGTGGATCGCGCCGCACGACCCGGACCTGGTCGATCTCGGCCAGCGCCTGCAAACGCCGGATGCCAGCCACTGGCTGGGCACTGATCATCTGGGCCGCGACCTGCTTTCGCGGCTGATCGTCGCCACCCGCCTGTCACTGGGCAGTGTGATGCTGACCCTGGCACTGGTGCTTGCCCTGGGGCTGGCGGTCGGTGGCGTGGCCGGTTTTGTCGGCGGGCGCACCGACCTGTTGTTGATGCGCCTGTGCGACATGTTCATGACCTTTCCGACCCTGGTGCTGGCGTTTTTCTTCGTCGCCCTGCTGGGTACGGGCCTGATTAATGTGATCGTCGCCATCGCCCTGTCGCATTGGGCCTGGTATGCGCGCATGGTGCGCGGCCTGGTGATCGCCCAGCGCGGGCGCGAGTACGTGCAGGCTTCACGGCTGGCCGGTGCTTCGCGCTGGACCCGGCTGCGCCAGCATGTACTGCCGAACATCGCCGGCCCTTTGCTGGTGCTGGCGACCATGGACATCGGCCACATGATGATGCATGTCTCGGGGCTGTCTTTTCTCGGCCTTGGCGTCACACCGCCCAGCGCCGAGTGGGGCGTCATGATCAACGACGCCAAGGAGTTCATCTGGAGCCACCCGCAATTGCTGCTGTTGCCGGGGCTGATGATTTTCTTCTCGGTAATGGCTTTCAACCTGTTGGGCGATGCGCTGCGCGACCGCCTCGACCCGACTGCGGAGCACCACTGAATGAGCGCATCGACCCTGGAAATACGCGGGCTGCGCATTGAGGGCCAGACCTGCGTACTGGTGCATGAGGTAGACCTGCAACTGCGGCGCGGCGAAGTCTGCTCGCTGGTCGGCAGCAGCGGCTCGGGTAAATCCTTGAGTTGTCTCGGGCTGCTCGATCTGTTGCCGACGGGCTTGCTGCGCACCGGTGGCCATTTGTTGCTTGATGGCCAGCCGATTGCAGCGGCTCAAGTGCGTGGCCGGCTGGCCAGCCTGGTGCTGCAGAACCCGCGCAGTGCGTTCAACCCGGTGCGCAGCATGGCCGCGCATGCTCTGGAAACGCTCAAACCGCGCGGTATCACCGGCCGCGTCGCCCGTCAGCGCATGGATGAATGCCTGGATGCCGTGGGGCTGCGTGACCGCCGTCGGGTATTGGAATCCTTCGCCTTTCAGCTCAGCGGCGGCATGCTCCAGCGCATGATGATCGCCCTGGCGCTGATGGCCGAAACGCCATTTCTGCTGGCCGACGAACCCACCAGCGACCTCGATCTGCTGAGCCAGGCACGTTTTCTCGATCTGCTGATGGCATTGGTCGAGCGCCACGGGCTTGGGGTTTTGCTGGTGACCCACGACATGGGCGTGGTCGCGCGTTGCGCCGATCAGGTCGTGGTCATGGACGCCGGGCGCATTGTCGAACGCCAGAATGTACACGACCTGTTCGATCGGCCGCAGAGCAATACCGCGCGAACCTTGCTTGAAGCCCATCAGATTCTCACCGGAAGCCCGTCATGAGCCTGCTGCACGTTCATCAAGTCGATCACGGTTACCGCACCGGCGGTCTGTTGCGCAAGCGCGGTTGGCTGCCCGTGCTGAATGGCATCGACCTGCACCTGCAGGCCGGTGAGTCGGTGGGCCTGCTCGGCAGCAGCGGCAGCGGTAAAAGCACCCTGGCCAGGTTGTTGCTGGGGCTGGAAAAGCCGAGCCGCGGGCAGGTCACCTTTGCCGGGCAAGACGTCAGCGCTTTGCGTGGCGAGCTGGCGCGTGACTTTCAGCGCAAGGTGCAACTGGTCTTTCAGGACGCTCCCGGCGCCTTCAACCCGCAGCGTACGATTGGCTGGAGCATCGCCGAACCGTTGCGCCACCTGAGCGATCTGGACCAGGCCGGGCAGGGCGCGCGCGTCTTGCAGTTGCTGGAACAGATGGGCCTGCGCCCCGAACACGCGCACAGCCTGCCGCAGCAACTGAGCGGTGGCCAGCTGCAACGCGCCAATATCGCCCGGGCGCTGGCCATCTCGCCTGCGCTGATCGTGCTCGATGAGGCGCTGTCGAACCTCGATCGTGTGTTGCAACTGCAACTGCTGCAACGTCTGGAGGCCTTGCGTCGGGACAGCGCCACCGCGTTTGTGCTGATCAGCCACGACCTGAGTCTGGTGCAGTATTTCTGCCAGCGCGTGCTGTTGCTCGACGGCGGGCGTATCGTCGAAGACCGCCCAGTACAATCAAAGCTTGAGTTTGAACATCCGGCGGGCAAACAGCTGCAATCGGCGGTGTTGCCGGTACGGCCGGTCATGCCGCAGGTGCGCTTGAAAGCGAGCCGGTACGGCTGAGTTCAGACACTGAGCCGCACGGCCAGCGCGCACAAGGTCGCGATCAGAATGGGCAGGGTCAGCACAATGCCGGTCTTGAAGTAGTAACCCCAACTGATCGTGATGTCCTTTTTAGCCAGCACATGCAGCCACAGCAGCGTGGCCAGGCTGCCGATCGGGGTAATCTTCGGGCCCAGGTCGCAGCCAATGACGTTGGCGTAAATCATCGCCTGGCGAACCACGCCATCGACTTCGGCGGCATGGATAGACAGCGCACCGACCAGCACGGTAGGCAGGTTGTTCATGATCGAAGACAGCAGCGCGGTCAGCAGCCCGGTGCCCAGCGCCGCGCCCCATACGCCGTAGCCGGCGAAGACATTGAGCAACTGCGCGATGTAGTCGGTCAGCCCGGCATTCCTGAGGCCATACACCACCAGATACATCCCCAACGAGAACAGCACGATTTGCCACGGCGCACCCTTGAGCACCTTGCCGGTATTGATCGTGTGGCCACAGGCGGCAATCACATACAGGATCAGCGCGCAGACTGCCGCAATCGCACTGACGGGCACTCCCAGGGGCTCGATGACAAAACAGCCGATCAACAGCAGCGCCAATACCCACCAGCCGGCGATAAACGTCGCGCGGTCGCGGATGGCTTCGGTCGGGCTGCGCAGTTGATCAAGCGCGTAGGTCTTTGGCAGGTCTTTACGAAAGAACCACATCAGCATGGCCAGCGTTGCCGCCACGCTGACTACGTTCACCGGCAGCATGATCGAGGCGTATTCGTTGAAGCCAATCTTGAAATAGTCCGCCGAGACAATATTCACCAGGTTGGAGACCACCAGCGGCAGGCTGGCGGTATCGGCGATGAATCCGGCCGCCATGACGAACGCCAGGGTTGCCGCCGGCGAAAAGCGCAGCGCCAGCAACATCGGAATCACGATGGGCGTGAGGATCAGGGCCGCGCCGTCATTGGCAAACAGCGCCGACACCACCGCCCCCAGCAGGATGATCAAGGCAAAGAGCCTGCGCGTCCGGCCGGCGCCCCAACGGGCCACGTGCAGGGCTGCCCACTCAAAAAAGCCGGCTTCATCGAGCAGCAGGCTGATGATGATCAAGGCAATGAAGGTTGCCGTGGCATTCCAGATGATGTGCCACACCTCAGGAATATCCCCCAGCGTTACCACACCGCTCAGCAGCGCGGCGATGGCGCCCAGCAAGGCGCTCCAGCCCACGCCCAGGCCCTTGGGTTGCCAGATGACGAGGGTGATGGTGACGATGAAAATCAACACGGCAATCAGCATGTGTGCGCACTCGTTGGTGGTATGGGCTCAGACCTGTGTTGCCGAACATTGGTTTGATGCGCGTGCAACAAACGTTGCGATGTTCAGTTATAAGCCGCCTTGAAAATGACCAAGTGTGCTTGTGGTCGCGAACGCGGGGGTGGGTTAAGGTGCTGACACACTGTAAAACCATTGTTTCAGGGCGGCCATTTCCCGTGCTCCGTCGTTACAGCTGTTCACTGACGTAACGAGGAAACACGCATGCGCCTGGCCGATTTCATCCTGAACACTATCGAACCCATTCTTCAGCAATGGGAAGACTTCGCCAGAACCATGACCCCGGCCTCGCTGGGCATGGATGCCGAAACCTTGCGCGATCATGCCGGCCAGATGCTGCTGGCCATCGCAGCCGACCTGCAAACGCCGCAAAGTGTCGAAGCGCAAATTTCAAAGTCGCATGGTGAAGCCCCGGCATCGAAGCAGGTCACGCCAGCTGAAACGCATGCCGATATCCGCCATGCTTCAGGCTTCACCATTGCCCAGGTGATTGCTGAATACCGGGCGCTACGCACCAGTGTGTTGATGTTGTGGATGCCCTCGAAGGGGATTTCCAGAGAGCACGAAATTGCTGATGTGATCCGCTTCAATGAAGCGATCGACCAAGGCATTGCCGAGTCGGTGGTGAGCTATACGCAAGCTGTGGATGCCGCCAGAAATGTCTTTCTCGGCATTCTTGGGCACGACTTGCGCAGCCCGTTGGGCGCTATCTTGCTCAGCGCCGAAGTGCTGTTGAGTACCGGCGACCTGGCACCCAAGCAGTCCAGAAACGTCTCCAGAATTTACAGCAGCGTGAAACGCTCCGCGAAAATCGTGGGCGACCTGCTTGATTTCACGCGCACCCAGCTGGGCTCCGGAATACCGATTCGTAAGTTGCCTGAAGACTTGGTGATGGTCTGTGAGGCCATGGTTGAAGAGGCGCGGGCGTATCACCCGGATCACACGGTCGATCTGCATACGCAGTCATCACTGCCGGCGCAGGTCGACCGCGCAAGAATGGAGCAAGTCGTTGCCAACCTGATTGGCAATGCCATCGAACACGGAGCAGCGGGCGCACCTGTCACCGTGACACTGAAAGCGGATAACGAGATGGCCGTCATCACGGTTCACAATGAGGGGCCGCCTATCGGTGCAGAGGCCCGAGGCAGCCTCTTCAATCCGATGGTGCGCCATCTGCAAAACAGCGAGGCCGTCTATGGACCCGGTGCCGGGCTCGGGCTTGGACTTTATATCGCCTCGGCGATTGTGAGTGCTCATCAGGGGCGTATCGAGGTTGAGTCCGAAGAGTGCACAGGCACTACGTTTACCGTGTGTATTCCTTGCTGATCAATGAGGTGCGCTTAACCCAAGCCTTAGCCACTCTATCAACGCGGTCGTCTCTGGTCGCTCGGTGCTAGTCGGGCTTTTAAAAACCGACAGTGCTTGCGGCAAGACAACGCTTTCTGCGCAAGGCCTTATCAGCTCGCCGCTTTCAATCAACCGGCCGGCGGTTCGAGCCCAGCCCACGGCAATACCATGACCTTCCACGGCGGCCTGAAGCATCATTGGATAACTGTCGAAGTAACGATTGTTATTGCGCCCGTCCAGAAAGCAGCCGAACTCGGCCAGCCAGCTGTCCCACTCCATCAAATGCGGCGGTGTCGCGCGATGATGCAAAAGGGTGTGTTGCCGTAAATCGGCGACGTTCAAGACTGGGGTTGAAGTGTGCAGGTAATCGGGGCTGCATACCGGAAACACTTCGTCAGACGCTGTGAATTGCAGTTGGCTGAGTCCACTGGCCCGGCCGGTACTTTGCAACGCCACGTCGAAATGACCGCCGAACTCCGTCAGCGGTTGCGTGGTGGTCACCACTTGAATCTCGATGTCGGGGTGGCGTTGATGAAAGCCGGCAAGGCGCGGCATCAACCAGTAAAACGCTTCGCACAACTGTGAGAGCAAGACCACCTGATGCTTGCGCGATGCACTGCGCAAGCCGTCCGCTATTGAGCCTATCTGGTTCAACGCTGTACTGACGACCTGGCTTAACTGTTGCCCTTGCGCTGTTAGAAACACGGCCCGGTTACGCCGTTCGAAGAGGACGACGCCAAGATCGGACTCAAGTCCGCGAATCTGCCGGCTGACCGCTGCCTGAGTGATGTGCAGTTCGTCAGCGGCACGTGAAAAACTTCCCAGGCGTGCGGCGGCTTCAAAGGGCAGCAAACTGGCAAGTGGAGGGAGTGACTGGCCGAGTAGATTCATAACCGTGAATTATGCATGGCGGGCTGAGAACTCGTTTGTAGCATACCTGTGCAGACGTACAAGCTGGCGACTCCTCTGTCTGGAGTTGCTCATGATCAGATCTGCCCATCCCCTGGCCGCAGGCGTTCTTTTTGCGGTCTTCGCTACCGCGTGCTGGGGCTCGAATTTTATTATTCCTTACGTCACGGGACGCTACAGCCTGTTTGATTTTCTGGCCGTCAAATTCATGGTTGTCGGGGTCATTGGTGGTGTGTGGACAGTTGTCGAGCGCGCCAGGGTTCGGCAACTGACACTTCACCTGCGAGTGCTGGCGTTGGCGCTGGGCATTATTGGCTATCTTGGCTACGGTATCTGCATCGCCTGCGGCGTCATGATCAGTGGTCCCGTGCTGACCCCGGCATTTATCGCCGTCGTGCCGGTGATCCTGGCGCTGCTGGGTAACGCCCAACACAAGGTGCTGGCATGGCGACAATTGGCATTGCCTTTGTTACTGCTGGTGTTCGGCCTGCTGCTGGTTAATATCCTCGGTCACGACACCTCGCAGGCTTCGACGGGCAGCACTTTAACGGGCGTATTTTTTTCTGTGGGGGCCGTGGCGTTATGGTTAGCCTTCAGTTGGCTGAACCAGAAAGGCCTGGGCACTATTGCCGCGCATTCAACCAGTGCCTGGACAGGACTGATGATGGTGGGCAGCGCACTGGGAATGCTGTTTATCGTGCCCGCAGGTTATGCATTCAACCTGTTTGAAATGCCTGTTCAAGGTGCCGGCTTCGCCCAGGCAGGGCGTCTGTATGCGTGGGCCTTTGTCATAGCCATAGTGTCTTCGGTATTGGGGGCATGGGCGTGGAACAGAGCTTCGCGCTCTTTGCCGATGGTTCTGTCGGGACAACTCATTGCCCTTGAATCCTTTTTCGCGACCGTTATGGGCCTGGCATTTGAGCAACGCTTGCCGACGGTGTATGAAACGCTGGGCATGACGGCTGTATTGACGGGCGCGCTACTTGCCATTTACAGATTGAGGGACACCGCATGACCTGCCAGATCCGACTTGCCACTCGCGACGATGCAACAGCGATCAGCCGTGTAGTGATTGCGGCGCTTCGAGAATCGAATGCCCAGGACTATTCGCCTGAAGTCATCGCCCAGGTTGAAAACAGCTTCGCGCCAGAGGCCGTCAGGGTGCTGCTCGACACGCGCACTGTATTCGTAGCCTTGTCAGGAGAGCGCCTGATTGCGACGGCGAGCCTTGATGGAGCTGTTGTGCGAAGTGTGTTCGTTGATCCGGTGTATCAGGGCAGGGGGATTGGCAGGCAACTTATGGCGGTTATTCATGCCACCGCCGTCAGTTCAGGGATTGGCACGTTGCGCGTGCCGTCATCAATCACTGCGCAGGGGTTTTATGCCGGCCTGGGTTATCAGAAAGTCCGGGATGAGTTTCATGGCCAGGAACGCACCATTGTCATGGAGAAGCCATTGCCCCCTGAGTTATGCGAGTATCAGGCGCATCCCCCAATCGTTGCGAGGCCTGAATGACTGACTACCGTGGATTGATATTCGACGACACGCGTGAAGGCGCCACCGATGCGGCCATCGAACAACTTGAGGCCAATCTTGGTGCACGTTTGCCGGACGATTACCGGCAGTTTCTCAAGACCTGCAACGGCGGTTATGTGGACTACGATGTCCTCGCCACCATGGCCAATGGCGATAAGGAATTGCTCAGTTTTGCGCTGTATGGGCTGGATGCTGCCGAAGGGTATGAATCCAATCCCTTCGAACTTGCGCAGTTGCGCAAAGACCCCGACTTTCCCACTACCGGATTACTGCCCATCGGCCGCGACGGTGGTGCGAGCATCCTGCTGCTGGACTTGCGCGACGGTCGCCAGGACGTGGCGGCGATGGTTGCAGGCTTGCCTGCATGGACCGGCCGCCGTCAGCAAGGCAATGAGTACGTCGTGCTGGCGGACTCTTTCAACGGCTATCTTGACGCCCTGTACCTGTCGCACGACCGAATCGCGGACCACATAGACAACTTCATCATCAGTGCCGACAGTATTGAAGCGACACTGACGTGGCTGGACAACGGCAGTCCGGGTTGGCGCGAACGATACCGCGAACAGTGGAATGCAAGGGTTGTGGACCGGCCGATTTGAAATCGTTCTGAGTAATGGCCGAGACTTTGCTGTTACTCAGGTCTGAATTCGACCGTTGCGCCTGACGCTTCAAGTTGGTCGCGCAAACGTTGCAGTCGCAGTCTCACGCCGCTGGCGGCTTTCAATCGAGGCGTTTCAGCGAGCGCTAATGCGTCCTTCAACGACACGCCGCGAGACTTGCTGATGATCTGCACGACCTTGAGTTTATGCGGGCCCAGGTCGGTAATGATCAGGTCACCTTGTTCAAAGTCGGCCGGATTGAAATCGCCAGCATCAGACGGTGATTCCTCTGAATCCTCGCTATCACGAAGTGCATCGAGAATCTCGCGCCAGTATGTGTTCGCGGGGTCGGTCTCGGCGATGATCAAACGTTCAAACCCGGCGGTATCTTCCTGCACCTTTGCCAAGGCCTCTAGCAGACGGGCAAAGGCCGCGAGGCTCGGCGCTATTTTTATCGCGTCCCAGCGTCCGGCACCATGGAGTGCGGTATAGACCGGATAGCCGATTTGAGCCTCGTTTATGGCAATGAAAACAGGATCATCCAGTCCCGTCAGTGCGATGACATACCAGTCCAGGTGCCACTCGCCGTCAGCTTCGGATACCAGGTTTTCGCCGGTAAGGCCGTGCGTGCGAAAGCCAACCTGATACTCATCGAGGCGTTCGGGGTCGGCATAGTGCATGGGCAAAAAAGCATTATCTACAACGACACCGTTGATCAGGAAATCCCGAATGTCTTCACGGAACGACTTCATAGGCTGAGAGATCCTCATACAGGGTTTTGACGATGGCCCATTACCGCTTCGCCAGTAACCTTGCCAACAAGGCAGTTATCACAACCGCCAGCACCACGGCTGCGGTAATAGAAGCGACCGCGCCCCACTGCAGAATTGAATAGTTGAGCGCCAGGTAAAAGCCCACCACGCCAACAGCGCCAATGGCGTTGCCGCGTATGATCGCCGCCAGTTCAAAGCGCCCGCCCTGAACATGAGCGAACACGGCCAGCGGCCAGGCGATCACCGGAATCGGCGCCAGCAATCCACTGACTACCGGCCCCAGCCAGGTGGCGCTTGCCGTAATCGCCAACAGCAGCAGCGTGGCCGTCAACATGCGCATCGGAATGATCCAGCGTGGCACTGGAACATACGGCGCTTCGCTCGGCGCTGGCTGTTTCGAGGTGATGGTAATGATCGAGGCGACCAACAGCAGCGTGGCAGCGATCGACAGCGCCAACACGTCCAGACGGCTCAGCAAGAAGGCGACTGCCGCGTAAAACGCCAGGGCTGCCGGGCATCCGATAACCGCCGAAACCTTGCGGGTCACCACGAAGTAAAACAGGTAAGTCGCCTGAATCGCCGCCAGTCCGGCCAATGCGCCTGGCACGGCCATCGACGCAAATTCTGCGCCTTGCTCAAGGCTGAGAAACAGCATGACCAGCGCTGAAGTAATGGGCAATCCGGAGAGCAGCCCGCCAATATGAGTGCCCCAGCGTTTGGCCGCCAGCGAGATGGCGAGCATGAGTGCGGGGGTGATGAGTAACTTGAGGTAGAAGGCAGTCATGTGCGGGCATTTATGTTTAAAGGTCGCAAGAGCCTAATGCTTTTGGCGACTGTTTGCCTTGCCAGTTTCAGCGACGCTTTATAAATGCAGTGCGTGCTACCTTCGAGTTTGGATGGGAGAAGCTCATGATCAGGATGCTACCGAAACATGAACTCGCGGAGCTTTTGGTTAAAGCCCGGGCAGAGAATTTAACCCTGAGTGATATCGCCGCTTTGTGCGAAAAGTTCGATGTTGCGCCGCAATATGTGCTGAACGAGTTGTCTGTCCTGGTTGCGCGAGGCTACCTGGATGGGTCGTTGAACTACGAATTTTGCGATGACGTCATGAACGGGATCATCAATGCCGTGGTTGAGGTGGGCATGACTCACGATATGCCTCAGCCTGCGTTTGCCCTTTACCAAGCGTTCGATGAGGGTGAATGGATCCGCAGTGACGACCCGCCGGAGACTGACCCAAGCGAAAAATACACCAAGCCGTTGGTTCAGGAAATTATGCGCGGCCTCAACGATTATGAGTACCAAGCCACTGCCGAGTCGGTATAAACATGTTTCTGCTTT
This sequence comes from Pseudomonas sp. HP_08, assembly GCF_055284095.1. Lineage (NCBI taxonomy): Bacteria > Pseudomonadati > Pseudomonadota > Gammaproteobacteria > Pseudomonadales > Pseudomonadaceae > Pseudomonas > Pseudomonas sp. HP_08. Next base: position 236,711 of record NZ_JBTOQC010000034.1, read on the forward strand.
TCAGGCACAAAGGGCGTATCCAGCGTGCCCAGCGCGATCGAAATCCAGTCGGCAAACCCACCTTGAGCGCGTGACCAGAACAGGGTCGAGCCGCAGTGCATGCAGAACTCGCGCGACACCGTTTCTGATGACGCATAGCTTTTCAGGCTGTTGGTGCCACTGAGTATTCGCAGCGCGCTGCGCGGAACGCTGGCGTATGAAGCGAATGCGGCCCCATGGCCTTTGCGGCACTGGCTGCAATGGCAATGACTCACCGCTTTGGGTGGGGTGAGCAGTTCATAAGTGACCGCTGCGCATAAGCAGCTTCCCTGATACGCCTCTGTCATCGGTTTTTCCATGCAGGAGAAAAACGCCAGCGTATCAGAGTGCCTTGCCCGCTTCTGGCCGACAGCACCAGTGGTTCTCAGCCTGGTTGCGCCGCCAGACTGTTACTGACGTTACGCCCCAGCACCAGCACGGTGACAAAGCCGCAGCCCACCAATGCCGTGGCCAGGCTCAACAGCATCGAGCTGCCCAGCTGGTCGACGATCTGCCCACCGAAGAACGAGCCCAGTGCAATGATCACCTGGAACATGGCGACGAACAGTGGCATGCCGCGTTCGACATCCTTGGGCGCCACGACAAACATCCAGATGCTGGCGCAGGCCGGGAAGGCGCCGAAGGCGAAGCCCCAGAGCGCGATCAGCATCGCAGCGCCCGTCATGCCAGTGGCAAACCAGGGAAACAGGGCGGTGCTGATGCCGATCATCAGGGCGACCAGCAACAAGGTATGGCGCACGCTGCGGTTGGCGGCGAAGCCGGCGAAAATATTACCCATGACCCCGGCGATGCCGTAGAGCAGCAACAGTGAGCCAATCGTGGGTCCATCGAAGCATGCATTTTGTTTGAAGAAGGGCGCGACATAGGTGTATGCGGCGAAGTGCGCCAGGCCAATCAGCAAGACCGCGATCAGTCCGACCCGGGCTTGTGGATTGATAAACAAGGCCGGCAGGTCACTGATGCGAATGGCCTTGTCCGGGGTGAGCCGCGGCAGCAGGAAGATCTGCGCCAGCAGCACCGGTATGCCCACCAGCGCGGTGACCAGAAAGGTCATGCGCCAGCCCATCAGGCCGCTCAACCAGGTGCCTACGGGCACGCCCAGCACGGTGGCCAGGGTCACGCCGACCATGATGATCGAGGTCGCCTGGGCGACACCGACGCCCTTGGGCGCCAGGCGGCCACTGAGGGCAATGGCCGTCGCCCAGAAGCCGCCGATGCTGATGCCCAGCAAGACGCGGCCGAACAGTAGCAGGCTGAAATCACTGGCGTAGGCCACGACCGTATTGGCGATGATCATTACCAGTGTCAGGCCGATCAGCAGATAGCGACGGTCCATGGCACCGATGCCCACAGACAGCAGGGGCGCGGCGAGGGCGGCCATGATGCCGGGCAGGGTGACCATCAGGCCGGCGTGGCCGGCACTGATACCGAGGTCGCTGGCGACATCGTTGAGCACGCCCACCGGCAGAAACTCACTGGTCACCAGGGCGAAGGCGCCCACGGCGACCGAAAGAATCGCCAGCCACTGCTGTGCGACGCTCTGTTGATTATGTTCGGGAGGGGCGTGAGAGGCCTGGCTGGCGCTTGGCATGGTGCTGGGTTCCTGAGGGGAATGTCGCCTGAAGCAGACGGGGGAGCGGGGGGAATCGGGGGCAATTATAGGAGTCGGTTTTGGCAATCCGTCAGGCGAGCCGTTCGATAGTAATCATCAGTGTGATCGATGAAACGTGCCCGATAACTCGCCTGCAACGCCAGGCACAGTCACCGGGTCGCGCAACCGCACTGCATCCTTGCCCGGTGGCAGCCCGAACATCCGCACATAGTCGCGGCTGAACTGCGAGGGGCTTTCATAGCCCACGCGATACCCGGCTGCGGCCGCATCCAGCGCTTGGGCGACCATCAACCGGCGTGCTTCCTGCAACCGCAGATGGCTGCGAAATTCCAGTGGGCTCATGGCCGTGACGGCTTTGAAATGCGCATGAAAGGTCGAGCGGCTCATACCCGCTACATCGGCAATATCGTCGATGCGGCAGGTTTCGCGATAGTGACTGCGCAGCCACGCAATCGCCTTGGCGATCTGGCTCAGGCGGCTGTCGGCCCTGGCCATTTGCCGGACCATGCCGTTGCCGCTGCGGGTCAGGAGGCGGTACAGGATTTCACCAATCACCAGCGGCGCAAGGGCATCGATATCGTCTGGCGTATCGAGCAGGCTGGCGAGCCGTGCGGCAGCATCGAGCAGTTCAGCGGTGGTCGGGCTGAGTTCGATACCGGCGGCGGGCAGGGCATTGTTTTCGTCCGCAGCGGGGTAGCGCAAGGCAAGGTCGCTGAGAGTGGCCATGTCCAGATCGAGGATCATGCACAGGTAGGGCGCGGCTTCGCTGGCCTCGATGACCGAGCCCATCACCGGAATGTCGACCGAGGCGACCAGGTAGTTGGCGGCATCGTAAATATAAGTGGTGGTGCCGGCCATGACCTGTTTGCGGCCTTGGACGATCAGGCACAAGGTGGGCTCATACACGACGGGCATCGGGATTGTCGGGGTGGCCGAGCGCGCCAGGCTGACGCCGGGGATCGCTGTGGGGTGGATACCGTCGCTGGGGGTGTGGCGGCCGATGAGGTCGACCAGCATTTTCAGAGAAACCATGTTCAGAGAAACCATGAGTGTCGGCGTCCGGATGATCGTGCAAGAACACAGGACGATCTTGCTACAGGTTGCTGCTTGCCCGGCGGCAGACTGAACGCCATAGAAGTCGTCTTTCACTTTTTGCAAGGAGTTCAGTATGTCCACTCTCCCGTCACTCGACCACTACCGCTTGCTCGGACGATCAGGCATGCGCGTTTCACCGCTGGCGCTGGGCACCATGACCTTTGGCTCTGACTGGGGCTGGGGCGCCGATGAGGCCGGGGCGCGGCAGATCTTTGATCTGTACGTCGACCACGGCGGCAATTTCATCGATACCGCAGTCAATTACACCAATGGCGCCTCAGAGCGCATTCTCGGCCAGTTGCTCAAGGGCAAGCGTGATCGCCTTGTCGTCTCGACCAAGTACACGATGGCGCGTGATCCGGGCGATCCCAACTCAGGCGGCAATCACCGCATGAACCTGATGCGCTCGGTGGAGACCAGCCTGCGGCAGCTCGACACGGATCGCGTCGAATTGCTCTACCTGCATGCCTGGGATTTCACCACGTCGGACGATGAGGTGATGCGTGCGCTGGACGATCTGGTGCGCAGCGGCAAGGTGCTGTACCTCGGCATTTGCAACACTCCGGCGTGGAAGGTGGCGCAATTGCAAACGCTTGCCGATTTGCGTGGCTGGTCGCCGCTGGTGGCCCTGCAGATCGAGTACAGCCTGGTCGAGCGCAGCGTCGAGCATGAGTTGATGCCGATGGCGCAGGCGCTGGGTCTTGGGGTGTTGCCATGGTCGCCGCTGGGTGGCGGGATTTTGAGCGGCAAGTACAGCCGCGACGACCTGAGCCAGGCCAGCGAAGCGAATGTGTCGCCCACGCGCAAAGGCGTGATCAGTTCGTCCGGGCACATGAACGAGCGCGCCTTGCAGATTACCAGCGTGGTTGGCGACGTTGCGCAGGAGATCGGCGTGACGCCTTCACAGGTCGCCCTGGCCTGGACGCTGTTGAATCCGGCGGTGGTTGCGCCGGTGATGGGCGCCAGAACCCTGGCCCAGGCGCAGGACAATCTGGGGGCGCTGAGCCTGCAATTGAGCGAGGAACATATCGCCCGTCTTGATCGGGCCAGTGCGCCGGAGCCGATCTTTCCGGCGCGCTTTGTCGAGCGTCCCCTGGTGCAGCAACTGATCTTCGGTGGCACTCGCCTGCAACACCGGGCGTAACCGTCCGGCCGCTCCCGGTTGGGGAATCAGTGCGGCGGCTGAGCCGACATAGAATGCGCCCAGTATGCCGCCCGTCCAGAACCACCAGGCGCCTTGCAGGGCCTTGTTGATGTCCGGCGCGGAAATACGCAGCACCAGCAAAGCGATGATGATCACCACCGTGCTCAGCGACAAAGACGTCAGTGCCGCCCACAGCGGATGCCCCAGCGTACGCCCCACGGCACAATTGCTGGCCGCCTGAACCGGAATCACCGCCCCGGCCATGAAGGCCATGGCCGTCGGCATCAATGCAAGAAGTACGGTTTTGCTGAACATTGTCTTATCTCTGTGTGCAGGAGTGGCATATCCGGTTACAGGGTGATGAATTGATGGGGATCATGGAAATCGAAAAGATGCACCTGGGGTATTCGTGGGGTGCATGAGCACTCACGCCTAAAGCGATGTCATGGATAAACCATCAATGGAGTTTCAGAACGTGAAGATTGAAGGAGAATGGCATTCATCACCCGGCGCCTCGCCAGAAGCGCTGGCTGCCTTGCGTGCGGTTGCGCCCGCCGCGTTGCCGGAGGCCTATTTCCAGCTATTGGGTGACAGCGATGGCGGTGAGGGGCCGTTACCTGACAGTCCTTTTTATTTCATTCTCGATTCGGCAGAAGTCGCAGGCGACCCCCGGCAAATTGCGCTCTATCAAGAACAGGCGCCGCTTATGTTTGTCTTCGGTGGCAATGGCGCAGGCGAACTGGTCGCGTTCGACCTGAGAAATAAGTCCCCGGCGCCCTGGCCGATAGTCAGCTTTGACGCCATTGACCCGCAAGACTCGGTGATCAGGATTGCGGAGAGTTTCGTGGCGTTTGTTTCGCTGATTGGCAAGCAAGCGTGAGCGGGAACGATAAGGCAGCCTCCTGCGCTGAGGAGGCTGCCTCAGGGGGCTGTATCAGAAATCCCAGCGCGTGGTCAGCATGAAGTTACGCGGCTCTCCATACGCCGCCGAGTTGTAGAAACCGATGTTGGTGTAATACGACTTGTCGAACACGTTGTTGGCATTCAGCGTGGCCGACAGGTTTTCGCTGAATTGATAACGGGCCATGGCGTCCACCAGCCAGTAGGCCTTTTGCGAGAACTCTTCATAGCCGCCTTTTGGCGAGTTGTAGATGTCCTGCCAGCCCACGCTCTGCCAGCGGGCGCCGCCGCCAATCGTCAGTTTGTCCAGGCTGCCGCGCAGTTTGTACGAGGTGTAGAGGGTGACCTGGTCTTCAGGCTCGAAGGTCGAGATCTTCACGTCGTTATCGTCGCGCACGATCTTGTGCGTGTAGCCGGCCTGCACTTGCCAGCCTGGAGATACTTCGCCGGACACTTCGACTTCATAGCCTTTGGTCACAGCCTTGGTGCCTTTGAAGGCGTAGTTGGACGGCGTCGGCTGGCGGTTATTGTAGTCGTCGTCGGAGACCGAGCGGTTGTCTTCGCGAATTTCAAACACGGCCGCGCTGGCGTTCAGGCGCTTGTCGAAGAACTCGGCCTTGATACCCAGTTCGTAGTTCTGGCCTTCGTCCGGTTCGAGAATCTTGTTGTCGCGGTCGCGGTTCCAGTTTTCCTGCGGCATGAAGATATCGGTGTAGCTGGCATACACCGAGTACGTGTCGTTCAGGTCATAGATCGCGCCCACATACGGCACGAAACGTCCGGTTTCCTTGTACGAAGGCGTCAGCCCGGTCAGCGTGTAATTAACCACGCGCCCGCCAAGCAGCACTTTCAGGTCGTCCGCCAGGTTCAGGCGCGTGGTGATGTAGGCGCCGGTCTGGCGCACGGTGTCGTCGATGGTTTGCGCTTGCTCGCCCCAGTCCGGTTCGCGGAAGTTGCCGTGCCAGTTATTGAAGTCGACGACATTGGGACCGTACGGGGTGTAGTTCCAGAAACCTTTGCCTTTCCAGGTCGAATTGGCGATGGAGCCGCCCAGCACCAGCTCATGCTCGCGGCCCAGCAGGCTGAACGGGCCGCTGACATACAGGTCGGCCGAGTCACTGGTGGTTTCGCCGGTGTATTTGCCGGGCGTGATCGACGAAGTGCCGTCGGCGTTTGGTGTGCTGCCCTGAATCGAACCCATCAGCGCGTGGTAGCCGTTGATCTTGTGGTCCACTTGCAGTTTGGCCACCCAGCCGTTGCTGAAGTTGTGCTCCAGCATGGCGAACACGGTGCGGGTGTATTGCTCCCAGCTACTCCAGTCTGCGCCGTTGTTGAACGAGCGCGAAACGTTGTTGCGATTGCCATTGGCATCGATCAGCGGAAAGCTGCCCGACCAGGTCGAGGCTTTGGGCAGGCTGTCCTGATAGTCGCCGCCGACGGTGAGCATCGTGTCCGGCGACAGGTCGAATTCCATGATGCCGTAGTACACCGGCGTCTTGCGCGAGTAGCGGTCCATGAACGAATGCTTGTCCTGGTACGCCGCCACCGCGCGGCCGCGCACATTGCCGGTCTCGGTCAGCGGGCCGCTGACGTCCAGTTCGCTGCGGTAGTTATCCCAGGAACCGGCGCCCAGGCTGGCGTGGCCCTGAAACTCGGCGGTCGGTTTTTTGCGCACCAGGTTGATGGTGGCGCCCAGTGACCCTGCGCCGGTCAGCAGGCCGGTCGCGCCCTTGAGCACTTCGACACGGTCATAAATGGCCATGTCGCTCAGCGTGTTGCCCGCCGAATAGGCGACGTTGCGCGCTGTGGAGGGAATGCCGTCGTACTGGAAATTGTTGATCGAGAAACCGCGCGCGTAATAGTTGCTGCGCTCGGTGTCGAACGCCGACACGGTAATGCCCGGCGTGTGGCGCATGACGTCGTCGACGTTGTTCAGGCCAAAGTCGTTCATGTGCTGGCGAGTGACAACGGTGATCGACTGCGGCGTTTCACGCGGCGACAACACCAGGCGCGTGGCGGTCGCAATCGTGCCGGGCGTGTAGGAGCCTGAGCCTTCGGTGATGGTCCCCAGTTCGTTGGAGACGATTTGCGTCTGGCCCAGCTCCACCACCGAGGCGTCCTGGCTGCCGGCGCGCAGGGAATAACGACCGTCACTCTCGCGAATCGCCTGCAGGCCCGAACCCGACAGCAGCCGCTCCAGGCCCTCGTTGGCGGCGAAGGTGTCGTCCAGCCCGCTGGTGCGCTGGCCACGGGTAAGTGCCGGGTCGAACGACAGCACCACGCCCGTTTCGGCGGCAAAGCGGGTCAGGGCTGCGCCCAGGTCGCCAGCACCGATGTGATACTCGCGCACGGCGGTCTCGGCCGCCTGGACCTGAATGGCGGCGCCGGCGGTCAGCAAGGCCGAGCAGAGCAGGGCGCGGCGAAGGCTGAGCGCGAGAAGGCTGGGCTGTGGAGGGCGTTTCATGTCGGGTTGATCTCGTTGTCGTGATGGGCAGGGTGGGGCAGTTGTCCCTTTGCTCCCATGAGTCGAACGAGAATGAGAAAACCTATCACCTGCGAGAAAATATTTTTCAGCGCGCCATCACGGTGACCCAGTAACGGGTTTTCTGCTCGACCCGCACCGGCAGACTGCTGGTCAGCGCCTGCAAGGCCTGATCGGTGTCGTTGAGGGCAAAGGCGCCACTGATGCGCAGCCCGGCAATCGCCGGATCACAGCGCAGCCAGCCCGCGCGGTAGCGGCCCAGCTCGGCAAGAAAGGTGTCCAGCCGCTGATCGTTGGCCACCAGCACGCCTTTGCCCCAGGCATCCTGGCCCGCCGTCACGGGTGATACCGCACCGGCCTGACGGCTGTCGAAGCTGCACTGGTTGCCTGCCGCGAGCAATGACGGTTGCCCCGCGAACGGCGTGATACGCACCTGATGTTCAAAGACCGCGACATGGTCACGCGCACCGTCGCGGCGGACCGAAAAGCGTGTGCCCAACGCCTGCACCGTGCCTTGCGGGGTCTGCACGAAAAATGGCCGGCCGGCGCTGTCGGTCGCCGTGGTAATCAGGACTTCGCCTTCACGCACCACCAGCCGCCGTTCGCTGGCGCTGTAGGCGAGGTCCACGGCGCTGGCGGTATTGAGCTGCAACTGCGAACCATCCGGCAGCACGATCGTGCGCTGTGCGCCAGTTGCCGTGCGGTAGTCGGCCATCCAGCCTGCGCTCTGCACCTGGCGGTAGCCGCCATAACTGAACAGGCCCGTGCCGGCCGCCAGCACCAGACCTTTGAGCAAGGTGCGCCGATGCTTTTCCGGTTGATCGGCCAGGCTCAAGGCGCGCCCGGTCAGCCCCGCCGGCATGCCATGCAAACGCTGCTGCAAGCCCTGAACCTGTTCCCACGCCCAGCGATTTTCTGCGCAGGCTTGCAGCCATTGCTGCCAGGCGCTTTGGTCGGCGCTGCTGGCGGCCTCACTCTGCAGTTTGGTGAACCAGTGGGCGGCCTGCTTGATGGCGACCATTTGCCGGCTGTCGAGAGTGGTCATGCTGGCGGGGAGACCACGCCCAGGCTGAACAGCACGCAATGCTGCGTGGCCTTGGCGATGTAGCGATTGATCGTCACCACTGAAACACCCAGTTCGGCGGCAATCGCGGTGTAGGTCATGCCGTCCAGTTGCGACAACAGAAACGCCCGGCGCACATTGGCGCCCAGGCCTGCGAGCATGGCGTCCAGTTCGCACAGGCTTTCGAGCAGGATCGCGCGGGTTTCTTCGCTGATGGTCGCCGCCTCTGGCTGCTCGGCCAGGGCTTGCAACCAGGCGCGTTCCAGCCGGGCGCGGCGAAAATGATCGATCATCAAGCGCCGCGCGATGGTCGCCAGGTAGCCTTTGGGCTCACGCACCGCCTCCAGCTGCGCCTCACCGTCCTTGGCCGTCAGCACCCGGATAAACACGTCCTGCACCAGATCGGCCGCCAGATCTCGGCATTCGACACGCGGCCGCAACCAGCTGAATAGCCAGCGGTGGTGGTCGCGGTAAAAAGTGCCGACCTGCTGTTTGAACGGGGAGTGGCTGGGCATGGTGTCGGGAGATGATGTAATTAGGATTCATTATCATTATGTGAGGCGGCGGGATTTTTCTGCAAGGTGGTGCGGGGAAGTATTCTGTTTTGCCGCGATCAAGACTTGCGAGTGGTCAGTCTCAATTTCAAATGCGATGAACTGGTTTGCCTGGGTGAGCAGTAAACCAAAGAGTCTTGGCATTCCGGGAAAGTCGATGTCCAGTTTGAGTACGATGGTTTTTGACCATTCGATACCCTGACGCTCACCTTCTTCGAGTGTTGAACGTTTCTCGTGGCAGCATGAAAGGTACCGTTCCGGCTCTATCCAGAAAAATGATTTATGGACCGAAACTATGGACATCGTCTTTGTGATCGTTGTAGTGAGCGGATAACCGCGTATTGCCCATCCATTGAAACGTTTGCGACTTCAGAAATTTTTCTCGATAAAGACGATCAGGCAGTGATCAATGAGATAGCACGACGGGAGAGGGTCGATCCTGGCATTGTCAGTGAGTACTTCCATCATCGAATGAGGCAAAACTGCACCCAAAAGATTGCGCACTGCTTATCCTGCGGTGTGCAGTTAAGGACCCAGAAAGCACGCCAGTGCATGCACTGCTTGGCTGATTGGCATTAGGTTGGCATTAGGTTGGCATTAGGTAGCGCGCCAAAAATGACGAACTGAAATGGATAGGCGTCCGGCAAACCCCGACTCAGACACGATACACTCTGCCGCCACTCCATAAACTTTGAGGCAACCTGCATGAGCGGTGATGAGTTGGGGCAATTGAGAGCTGAAATCGATCATCTGGATGAAGAGATCATCAGGGTTCTTTCGCTAAGATTTATTGCGACGGGCAAGGTTGGCCATATCAAGGCACAGCAGAGTCTGGAGGCTGTGGATGCCTCTCGCGAGGCCGCACAAGCGCAGCGATACAGCGTCCTGGCCGAGCGCTACGGTGTAAGTGCCGAGCTCATTCAGAAAGTCTTCAGAACCGTCATCGACGAAGTCGTGATCAATCATCAGGCCATTCGGGAAAGTACCGCGTAATAGGCTGCAACGCATCAGAAGGTGGAATATGAACCGTCGTAAAAAAATCAAACAGCTGTTGCAGGCGCACGCCAAGAAAGCCAGTGCCAAACTGGCGCCGGCCAGCAAGTCCAGATACATCAGCAAGGCTGATCGTTTGAAACTGGCGGCTGAAGCCGGTGATGACTCAAGCAACGCCGTGCAGAACTGAGCGGCCACACCTGCACCACTTACAAGTCTGCAGGGGCGGGTTGACAGGCCTTTAGATGACGTTCGCGCAGGGTGTGGCATAAATCAAAACCGTTGTTGCGGACAAACCCCGCGCGCTTCATGCACTCAAAGCTTTCTGCCTTTTGCTCAAGTGTTGCCGAGGCATCCACACCGGCAGCGTTGCGATAGCCGCATCCCAGCATGGCCGCCTCGATATCGGGTTGTGCCTTACCGGGTTTTTGCCACAAGTCCACCTCCGCCGGTGGGGGCTGAAATCCCCGAAATGAGCAGGCGCTCAGGGTCAACACCGCCAGCAAGAGCAGTGCGAATGGCTTTACCTTGTCTTTCATACTGGATGTCCATCTGAGGCCGTTGTCATACTTGGGCTTTGTAACCTGAGCTGGCCTTTTGACTTGCATGTCATTGCGCATACGTGCAAGGCTAAAAAGGAATACCAGTCACTTCACAGGAAGCAAAGCACCTTATGCTTGGAATCACACGTATCCATCGCTTTTTCCGCTCATTGTCTGCCAATCAAACAGCAGCCAGTGAGCGTGAAGTCAACGTCGGACAAGGCGCCCTGAGTGCCTCAAAGCTTGCAACCCTTCTGTGTACCCCTCGCTCTGTCCCGCCTTACCTCGTTGTTGCGCCCAAGCGCGTTCCGATAAGTCGTGTGCCCCCTACCTGAAAAATCGCGCTGCAGTTGTTCGCAGTAGTCGCTTGTCCGCGTTTTGACAGCGGGCTTTTTCACGAGACAAACAGGGGCCTCACTTCATGATTTTTTTTCAAGGTAAACGAATTTTCAGCGCGATCTTCGACATGGACGGCACCATGTTCGATACCGAGCGCTTGCGCTTCAAGACGCTCAAACAGGCGTCCATGGAGATTTTCGGCAAGGCATTGAGCGAGCAAACGTTGATTGGCTCGCTGGGCCTGAGCGCGAAGAAAGCCGAAGCCCTCGCCAAGGCTCACAACGGTGAAGACTTTCCATACGCGCAGATTCGCCAGCGCGCCGATGAACTTGAGCTGGAGTACGTGCGCAATCACGGCGTGCCAATCAAGGCCGGCCTGCTGGAAGTACTGGAGCGGTTACGCAAGTCGGGCTTGACGATGGCCGTCGCCACGTCCAGCCGCCGTGCCATTGCCGAGGAGTATTTGATCAATGCCAATGTGCTCAAGTATTTCGACATTACCGTTTGTGGCGACGAAGTCAGCCAGGGCAAACCCCATCCGGAAATCTTCCTGAAAGCCGCCAGCGCGCTCAATTGCGAGCCCGACAAATGCTTTATGGTCGAAGATTCCGAGAACGGCATGCTGTCGGCGATGCGCGCCGAAGGGCAGGCCATTCTGATCGAAGACATCAAGGCGCCGGCGCCCGAGGTCAAGGCGGGCGCGCTCAAGGCGTACCGCAGCATGAACGAATTCCTCGCTGACCTGAGCGAATGCGTGCCCGATCTCGGCATGCCCGAGTTGACCGAGCCGTTTCCTTCCTCGCTGAACCAGTTTCGTGTCGGTATCCATGGTTTCGGCGCCATCGGTGGCGGTTACCTGACGCAGGTGTTCTCGCATTGGGATGGCTACACCCGGCCTTTCGAAATCATCGCCGCGACCCGTTCGCGCATGCTCAGGGAAACCGTCTCTGCGTTCGGCCGCTACAGCGTGCGCTACGGCGCAACCTCGTTCGACCAGACCATTGAAAATGTGCGCATGATCGACATGGACGATGACGATGCGGTGATCGACATGTACACCAGCGCCGAAATCATCGGCCTGAGCCTGCCCGAGCAGGCCATTCGCAATCAGGCCAAGGTGATTGCCAAAGGCTTGCTGCAACGCTTCGAGCGCCGCGGTCGCGAGCTGACCATTCTGATTGTGCTGAACAAGATTGGCGGTGCAGCGTTCGTGCGCCTGCATGTGCAAGCGGAGCTGGAGTTGCTGTGTTCGCCAGAGATCAGCCAGCAGATTCTGCAAAAGACCCATTTTGCCGAAACGGTGGTCAGCCGCATCGTGTCCAAGATCAGCAATGACGCGCTGGTTCGACAACTGCGTATCAAGTCGCAGATGTTCCAGAACAGCCTGGAGGAGGGTGAACCTGCCGTCGCCAGAAAGCCGTCGACACCGGTGCCTGAATACGAACGACTGATCGGACGATTCAGGCCCTTCGCGCAGTCCAGCAGTGCGTTGAGCCAGCTGCATTTGATCCTGTTCAACAGCGAACCCGACATGCTGCTGTATGTAGAGCGCGGCAGCGATCTGCTGGAACGTCTGCGCCAGGTTAAAACGGTGCCTGATATCGCCCAGATCCAGATCATCAAGAACCGGCTGTGGAATGGTCCCCATGCCATCATCGCCTGGTACGCCAGCCTGCTGGGCTACGCCTGGGTAGGCCAGGGCATGGGTGATGAGCGTGTCAGTGCGCTGGCCGAACGCTTGATTCGCGAGGAAGTGGCGCCCGCCCTGATGGCAGAAAACGCCGAGATGTCAGAGGCCGTCAAAGGTTTTGCCAATACCTTTCTGGAGCGTTGCAAAACCTCGTTCAAGGATCCTTGTGCCCGTGTCGGGCGCGATCCATTGCGCAAGTTGCAGCGCAACGAGCGCATCCTGAGCAGCATCGATCTGGCGCGTAAACACGGGATCGAAACGCCTGCTTTGGCCTTCGGCGCAGCCCTGGCGATTCACTATGCGCTGCGTTGCAGTGACAGCAAGGATCTGGAAGCGCAGGTAATGAAGCAGCTCTACAAGGACAACGACGACAATGTCGAGGCCGTGCTGACCCATAACGGCGACTACAACGGCAAGCCTTATCCGGGAATGGACCCGGTCAATGACTCGGATCTGATCGACGCTATTTCAGGTAACTTCCGGCAATTGCAGCAACTGGAGGTGCGCCATTGGGCCATTCCACTTCCGGCAGAGCACAGGTCTTCCCACAGCCTGTAAAAGGAGTTCGAACCATGGCGCTGGCCCGACGTCAGTTCAATACACTCACCTTGCTGAGCCTGCTCGGCACTGGAGCATTGACCATGAAACAGGCGCTGGCCGCGCCCGCCGTGCAGACACTGATGCTGAAGCGCAACGGCGGTATTCCCAACCATCCGACGCTGCCCGTGTTGATTTATCCCGCCGCGCTGAGCGTGACCGGCAGTGATCCTGCGGCATTGTTCGAGCGCACGTTCAAGGCCAATGGCTGGCCGCCGCAGTGGCGTTATGGCGTATTCACCTATCACCATTACCACACCCGTGGTCATGAGGTGCTGGGTGTCTATGCCGGTAATGCGCGATTGATGCTGGGAGGGCCGAACGGCCACGTGGTCGAGGTCAAGGCCGGGGATGTGCTGTTGCTGCCCGCAGGCACAGGGCATTGCAACCTTGGCGCCAGCGACGACTTCATGGTGGTCGGCGCCTATCCACCGGGGCAGGAAGGGGATGTCAATCGTGAGGCGGCCACGCCTGCGCAGATCCAGCAGATAGCGCAACTACGGTTTCCCGAGACCGATCCGGTGCTGGGTCGTGAAGGCGGGGTGGTGGAGCAGTGGCGTAGCTGAGAGTGGCAACCTTGCAAAACCATCAGGTGATAAAGATAATGAGAGCCATTATCAAATATTAGCCTTGGTCGATCCTGATGCCCGATCTCCCTGACTGTCCCGCCGTTGGCATCCTCTACGAAAAACATCACAGTTGGCTAAAGGACTGGCTGCGCAAGCGCCTGAATTGCAGCGAGCAGGCGGCGGACCTGGCTCAGGACACGTTTGTGCGCGTACTGACGCAACGCCAGACTCAGGTGCGTGAGCCACGTGCCTATTTGAGCAATATTGCCCGCGGGCTGATGATCGACAAGTACCGTCGGCGCGTGCTGGAAGAGGCCTATCTCAAGGCTTTGGCTTGTGCTCCAGAGCGGTACGAGATCTCTGCGCAGGAGCGCTTGCTGCTCATTGAATCACTGATCGAGATCGACCAGATGCTGGAGGGGCTGGGCCAGCGAACCCGAGAAATATTCCTTCTGGCGCAATTGGACGGCTTGAGTTATGTCGCGATCAGTCACCGCCTGAATCTGTCCCTCACCACCGTGAAAAAACACGCGGCGCGGGCAATGACGCACTGCTTGCTGCTGATGGATGATTAATTCATGTCCTCTAACGCTCTGGATTTGAAAACCCTGGAGTCGGCTGCTGCCTGGTACGTGGATTTGCGTGCAGGGCTGGATGACGAAGCGCTTCGTGCCGCCCATCAACACTGGCTGGAAAACGATCCGCGCCACCGCCGGGCATGGGATCGGGTTCTGCGCTTGCAGGGAAAATTCGAGGGGTTGGCGAGTCCATCGATTGCCAGGGCGACAATACAGGGCGCGAATATCAGGCGCCGCGACACGCTGAAAATTCTTGCCGTATTGCTGGCCGCAGGCACTGCTGCGCCCTTGGCATGGCGCTCTGTAAACAGTACAGGGTGGATGGCAGACCACCGCACGCAAATCGGTGAGCAGCGCCATGTACGTCTGGAAGATGGTACCCGGCTACACCTTAATACAGCTACAGCCGTGAATATTTACTTCGGTGAAACGCTTCGCGAAGTGGTACTGCTACAAGGTGAGATCCTGATCGAGACCGCACAGGACACCCTGTACAGGCCGTTTGTCGTGCATACCGATGAGGGTAGCATGCGTGCGCTGGGCACACGCTTCGTAGTCTTTCGTGATGACAACACGACCCACTTGAGCGTCATCAAACATGCGGTCGAGGTCCGGCCAGCCGAACTCGTACAGAGGTCGGTGACGCTGTCGGCTGGTCAACAAGTCAGCTTTTCTGCTGGCATCCTGGGCCGCGTCATACCCGCAGACCCTCAGGTCGATGCCTGGACACGCAACATGCTGATCGTCAGTAACTGGCGCCTTGGAGATTTTGTCCGGCAAGTGCAGCGGTACCGTCCGGGTTATCTGGGGTGTGATCCAAGGGTTGCCGAGTTACGCCTCTCGGGCGCTTTCAATCTGGGCAGTACCGAAGCGATTCTGGAAAATCTGCGCAAGACGCTGCCCGTACAGGTCAGGCAGTTCACTCGCTACTGGGTGCGCATCGAAGCCGCTGCTGCTGTGTAAAAAGTCCCTGTATAAAAAGTCCCTGTGTAAAAAGACAGCGGCGATGGGTTATCGATTCTGATTTTCGTTCGGCAAGTTAAGTAGAGGCGCTCAAGACGCCAGACATTGCCAACCTAATCAAGGAAACAGGATGTACGTGCACCCATACACCCTCACACCTCGTGTCATACCGGTTCAACCCCGCCACCTCTTGTTGCACCGTGCTGTGCGCCTTGCCGCATTCGGTCTTGCGGTGGGCGTGGGGCTTAATGCGCTGTCGATCAATGAGTCGTTTGCCGCTCAAGTGGCAACTGAGCATGAAATCGAATTCGCCATCGCTCCTGGTTCTCTGGAGAGCGTGGTCGCCCAGTTTGCGTCCACTGTCGGCGTAAGCGTGTCTTTCGAGCCCGCTCTTACCCGCAACAAGCAGTCACCCGGCCTCAAGGGACGATTCGCTATCGACGCGGCGTTGCACCGGATTCTGGCGGGTACCGGGGTTGAAGGCGTCAGGCTCGAGAGCGGCGGATACGCCTTGAGCGCGTCTCAGGCGTCTGTCAGTGCATTGGAGCTGAGTAGCACAACCATCAATGGTCAGGGTATGGGTGAGATGACCGAGGGCAGCGGCTCTTACACCACCGGCTCGGTCAGTGTCGGCTCCAAGACCCCCGTCAGCCTGCGCTACACGCCCCAGTCAGTGTCGGTGATCAGCCATCAGATGATCGATGACAAAAACATGACCCAGCTGCAGGAGGCGCTGCGCTACACGCCGGGCATTACGCTGCAGAAGACCGCAAGCAGGGGCTACGACTACTACTCGCGTGGTTTCAACATCGACAATATCCAGATCGATGGCGCCGCGCCCATGGCGTTGAGCTCGGTGGCTTCAGGGTTTTATTCCAACCGCATGTACAACCTGCTGGAGTTCGATCACGTCGAAGTGCTGCGCGGCTCGAACGCATTGTTTGGCGGGGTGAGCGATCCGGGTGGCACCATCAATCTGGTACGCAAGCGGGCGTTGCCGGACTTTCATCTGAGTTATGAAGTGTCTGCGGGCTCCTGGGATAACTATCACACCCAGCTGGATGTGACCGGCCCCCTGACCGAGAGCGGCAATGTGCGCGGGCGTCTGGTAACGGCCTACACCGACAGCCAGGAGTTCGTCGATAACATGGCCGAGCAAAACCCGGCGGTGTATGGCGTGATGGAAGTCGACCTGACGCCCTCGACCACCTGGACCCTGGGCGGCATGTACGAACGCGTGCACTCCAATACTTACCTGGGGCTGCCGCGCTACACCACGGGCGCAGACCTTGGCTTGCCTCGGCATACCGGGCTGGGACAGACCTGGTCTTATCAGGACGATACCTCGCAAGAGATCTTTACCAAGCTTGACCACTATTTCGACAACGACTGGAAACTCAACATCACCTACACCAATACCCGCGACGGGGCCAAATCGCTGTCGGGGGTAACCGGTAACGCAGTGAATCCAGTCACACTTGCAGGCCCCGTGACCCGGGGAAGTGTCAACCGCTATTGGAGCAAGCAGAGTCTGCTGGACAGTAACGTGTCGGGAAGTTTCGAGGCGTTCGGCCGTCAGCATGATGTGGTCGTGGGGGCGGACTGGCAACGGGTCACCAGTCAGTGGCAAGGATCGGGCACGCTGTCGGGCACTGGCGCACCGGTGAATGTGTTCAACCCCGGCTACTGGAGCCCTTATCCGGTCAACTACACACTGTCGCGTAATTACACCCCCAATACCCAGGAACAGTACGGGTTGTATTCGCGGGTGACGTTGCAAATGACCGACCCGCTTAAGGTCATCCTCGGTGGGCGGCTGCAGCGATATCATTTCGAGCAGACCTATACCAGCGCAGGCGTCGTGCAAAGCGATGTCGACATGCGTGAGCCGACGCGCTTCATACCTTACGCGGGGGCGATCTTTGACCTGGACTCGCAATGGTCGCTGTACACCAGCTACTCGAAGATCTTCAAACCTCAGCAAAGTTACCTGAAGGGGCCGGTAGGCAGCGGCCAGGTGGTCGAGCCGATGATTGGCAAGACTTACGAAATCGGCCTCAAGGGCGAGCTGTTCGAGGGGCGTCTGAACACCGGACTTGCGCTGTTCTACACCCAGCGCGACGGCGGCGCGGTGCTGGACCCGGGCTACCCTGAGGACTCGGTATTGTTTGGTGGTAGCTGCTGCTACCTGAACAAGGATGAAGTGATCAGCAAGGGCGTGGAGTTGCAGGCCTCCGGTGAACTGGCCGAAGGCTGGAATCTGATGGCCAGCTACGTTTACAACAACAATCAGGACAAGACGGAAAAGACGGCACTGAGCACGGTCACGCCCAGACATGAAGTCAAGCTATGGAGCACCTACCGCTTGCCTGCAGGGTTGTCCGACTGGACAGTGGGGGCTGGCGTGAATGTGCAGAGCGCAACGTACGTCAGTGGTACCGCCGTAAGGGTGGATGGTAATGGCCGGGTGGTGGAAAGCGGTATTCCCTTCGAGTACACGCAAAGCGGCTATGCGGTCTGGGATGCTCTGGTCAAATACCGCATTGACGAGCATTGGACTGCGTCAGTCAACGCAAACAACCTGTTCGATAAAACCTACTACCAGACCACCTCAAGCTCGGCAAATGGCAACTACTATGGAGAGCCGAGAAACTACATGTTGACCTTGCGAGGCGAATTTTAAAGTGCAGCCGGATTTGCTTTGCCGACGCATGGACGAACAACCATCGCCAGGCAAGCCAGCGTCGCAAAGGCAACCAGTGCCGCAGTGGAGCCAAAGACTGTGAGCATCGCGCCGAACAGCGGGGTGCCCACGGTCTGGCCCAGGGCAAGGACCAGAAAGGGGATGCCCAGGCCCAGATCGGGGCGATCGGCAAGAAGCTCGATGCCCTGGATCAGATAGGCGCCTGTCGCAACGATATAGGCGGCGCCGAACAGGCCCATGGCCGCTAATCCATAAACGCCTGAAACGCTGGCCGCCGCCAGTCCTGCAATGCCAATGGCCATGCTTAGAATCGAGATACGGTGAACCCGCCCGGTGCCATGGCGACGGATCAGCCTGCCGGTAAACGCGCCACTGATACCGGCAATGCCCAGCACAACCCAGGCCCAGGCAATGCCTGTGTCGGTGAAGCCCGCCTCACTGCGCAGAAGGTTGGCCGCGAATGTCCAGATGGCAGTACTCGACACGCCCATCATGAACGCGCTGACGCACAGCGTGAGCAAACCTGCGCGCTTGAAAATGGCCAGAGAAAATCCCTGGTTGCCACTGCGCTGCCTGCCTGCCGGGATCGCAAACCACAGCCAGAGCGTGACCGCCGCACCCATCAGCGCAAACAGGCCATAAAGCTCGCGCCACGCACCTGCAGCCAGCAGGGCGGCCATGCCGGAAAGCACGATCCCGGCGGCAGTGCCGGCATTGATCGTGGCATTGGACCTAGGGCGCTGCGGGTCAGCGAACTGTCGGGCGACGGCCGAGGCAAGCGGTGGCGAGGTCAGGCCGGTGCTCAGCCCGGCGAGCGCAATGCCGATGCCCAGTGTCCAGCCCGATCCGGCGACGGCCACCAGCGCCATACCCATGGTTGCGGCAAGGCCTGCCAGCAAGGCGAGGGTTCGCGGGCTGAGCGTGCCGTTGCTATAGAACGCCAGGACGATACCCACGCAATAAGCCGCAAAGGCGCTGCCGCCGATCCAGCCGGCGGCGATCACCCCCAAGGCAAGTTCTTCGCGAATCTGCGGCAGTAGCAGGCCGTAGGCGAAGCGGGCCAGCCCGTAGGACAGGGCTGTCAACGCAAAGGCGGCGGCCACCAGATTGGAGTTTTTGTTCATGAGGCGCGTGCTCGCGCCAGGGCCACAAGCGCAAGCGCGGCTTGCCTGGCGTCTTCGATCACCGGGGCATCGGCCACGGTGGCCGATGTGGTCGCGCCCTCCAGCAGCAGCCAGACCTGGTTACTGAGCGCCGGGTCTTCCCGTCCCAGCGCTTCGCGAACGTGCAGTGCAATCCGGGCGCGGTACTCATTTTTCTGCCGATGAACGAGCAGGACGATTTCTTCGTTTGCACAGGCATATTCGCTCAGCGCCCTGAGCAGCATGCAACCGCGCGCACCGTTCAGTTCGATCCAGTGGCCCAGCACATCGAACAGGACACCGACAGAATCCTGGTGCAAGGGCTGCGCTTGAAGCTGCGCCATGAACGTCTGGTGCCGCTGCTCAAGCACGGCAATCACCAGCCCGTCGCGCGAGCCAAAGTGCTTGTAAAGGGTGCGGGTCGAGGCGCCGGAAGGGGCAATCACCCGGTCTATACCGATGCCGCGAAAACCTTCGGCGTCGAACAGGCGCATGGCGCCCGCGATAATCTCATCACGTTTATCCATGCACTCGAGTGTAAAACGATCGCTTTACATGTCAAGGCCGGATTCGGCGGGTGCGCGGATACGCCCACTTGCCGTTGAACCTCTGGCACTTCACCCTGTTCTGAGTCTGCATGGCGCAGAGTGTGCGGGCCAGACCGGCGCTCTGCCATGCGATGCATTTTCAACCCAGGAGAATTTCATGACCCAGACAGCTTTGGTGGTCGGTGCCAGCGGTATTGTCGGCAGCGCAATCGTTGAGCTTTTGCTCGAGAACCAGTGGCAGGTCGCGGCGCTTTCGCGCAAGCCGTCCTCCATTCCCGGTGTGATTCCAGTGGCCGCCGACCTTCAGGACCCTGCCTCGCTGGCGAGCGCGCTGGGCGATCTGAAGCCTACCCATGTGTTCATCACCACCTGGTCGCGCCAGGCCACGGAGGCTGAAAATATTCGCGTCAACGCCGCCATGGTGCGCAATGTGCTGGATGCGGTGCGGCCTGCCAACAGCGTGCAGCATGTGGCGCTGGTCACCGGCCTCAAGCATTACCTGGGCCCGTTCGAGGCCTATGGCAAGGGCAGCTTGCCGCAAACACCGTTCCGCGAATCGCAAGGTCGCCTGGACGTTGAAAACTTCTACTACGCCCAGGAAGACGAAGTCTTCGCGGCGGCCGAAAAAGATGGTTTCAGCTGGAGCGTGCACCGTCCGCACACCGTGACCGGCGTGGCGGTGGGCAATGCCATGAACATGGCGACGACCCTGGCTGTGTATGCCTCGATCTGCAAAGCCACCGGCCGGCCGTTCGTGTTCCCCGGATCAAAGGTGCAGTGGGACAGCCTGACCGACATGACCGATGCCCGCCAGTTGGCCAGACAGCAACTCTGGGCCGCGACTACGCCGGCCGCCGCCAACCAGGCGTTCAACGTCACCAACGGCGATGTGTTCCGCTGGAACTGGATGTGGGGGCAGATTGCCGATTACTTTGGTGTGCAAGCGGCCGATTTCCCGGCGCAACCCTCGCCACTGGAAACGCAGATGGCCGACGATCAGCGTGCCTGGACCGACATCGTGCGCGAGCATGGTTTGCAAGAGCCGGATATCACTCGGCTGATCTCGCCCTGGCACACCGATGCCGATCTGGGGCGGCCCATCGAAGTGGTCACCGATATGTCGAAAAGCCGGGCCATGGGCTTCACGGCGTTTCAGGCCAGCGACCAGGCGTTTTTCGACGTGTTTGATCGCTTGCGCAAGGCACGTTTGATTCCCTGATCATCCCTGCGGATGACCAGTGGTCTGCCGGGTGGTTTTTCAGGCCAATCCCGGCAGAGGGTTGCGTGCAGAGGCCTATGCTGGAGTGGGTGGTTCCTGAACGCACCGGAGTACTTCGCATGAGTTACGACGCAGCCATCATCAAACGCTTCAGCGATGAAACCGAAAGTATTGAGGGCGAGTACTGGATCGAATCGCTGAAGGACGGCACGCCCTTGTTGATCCGTGCCCTGGTTGAAGCAGACCGGGCGCGAGACCGGCTTTTCTTTGAGCGCATCGAGCAAAACACGCCGCATTTCCGTTTTCTGGCGACCTTCAGCGACTTGAAGCAAACGCACGATCAGCTGATGGACGTGTGCCTGCCCAACCGCGCGGCCTACATCGCCCTGGTCTATGAGCGCGGGCACCTGACACAGATCGGCAAGGCGCGTTACGGCGCCTATCCAGGCGATGTGCATTGTGAGTTCGCCGTGGCGGTGGCCGATGACTGGCAGCGCCAGGGCGTCGCTACGGCCTTGATGCAGCACTTGATGGACACGGCGATCCGCCAGGGTTTTCTCAGGATTTCTTCGATGGACTCGGCGGGCAATCTGGCCATGGACGGTCTGGCCAAAAGCCTGGGGTTTACCTGCCGTAAAGAAAACCAGCATGGGCCACAGGTCTTTCATGAGTATGTCTTTGGTTAAACAGCGTACTTACACACGCAGTGGCATATAAGACAGCAGGCGATCCGTTTCCTTTTTCACCACCGCATAACACTCGCAGGTCAGCTGTTCGAGGCGTCGGCGGTCAAGCACGGTGATATGCCCGCGGCTGTATTCGATCACGCCTTGGCGCTGCAACTTTCCGGCAGCTTCTGTGACCCCTTCGCGGCGCACACCGAGCATGTTGGCGATCAACTCCTGCGTCATGTTCAGTTGATTGCCCGACAAACGATCCAGGGACAACAACAGCCATCGGCACAGTTGCTGATCGATCGAATGATGGCGGTTACAGACCGCGGTCTGGGCTATTTGCGTGATCAACGCCTGGGTATAGCGCAGTATCAGAACCAGCAATTCACCGTGGCGATTGAATTCATCCTTGAGGCGCTGACCTTGCAGGCGATAGGCGTGCCCCGCACTTTGCACCACGGCCCGGCTGGGCGTGCTTTCGCCGCCCATGAACAGCGAAATACCGACCAGCCCTTCGTTGCCAACCACCGAGATTTCCGCCGAGGCACCGCTTTCCATCACATTGAGCAACGAGATGATGGAGTCGGTCGGAAAATACACATGGCGCATGGTTTCGCCGGATTCATAGAGCACTTGGCCAAGGGGCAGGGTGATGTGTTCCAGATGTGAGAAAAGCCTTTGCTGGACATCGCCGGACAGGGCGGCCAGCAAGTAATTGTGCTGTGGCGTGCAGTCTTCGAGCATGGAATCCCTTGGGTGTTCGAGCGATGGACCTTCTCACTATATGCCTGCAAAAACAGTCTTCGCCTTGTTCGCACACGTCGCCCGTCGGTTTGTGGGTCAGGTGGTGCGATGCCGTTCGAAGAAACTCAGAATCTGTTTTTGCGCTTCTTCCTGGGTCATGCCATAGCGCTGCTGGATCAGTGTCGTCAGCTTGTCCAGGTCACCCTTGGACTTGATCAGCTCATCCAGCGTCAGATCGTCCCAGACAATCCGGGCCAGGCTTGCCAGACGCTGCCATTTGTTCTTGATGATGTCGTTTAACGGGGCGCTCTGGGGGAGGCTCATGGTTTGTGCTCCTTGATGCGTGAAGGCTGAACGCTCAGCCTGAAAGGGTGTGCCGGCGCTGTCGATGTATCTGAAGCCGGGTTCGGCCACTGGACATCGACCTGATGCTCCCGGCCGTCGTCGAGCAGGGTGATGCTGTCGCCGGGTATCGCGATGTCGTCCAGATGAAGGCTCATTTCACCGACCTGTATGCAGCGCACGTTAATGCGGTAAAGCGTCGTGCCTGTGCGGTAGTCCAGCGTGAACCCCGGCCAGTGCGCCGGCAGCACCGGCTGGATGCGTAACTGGGTGGCGCTGCGTTGTACGCCCAGCAGCGACTCGACGATCAAGCGGTACATCCAGCCGGCGGAACCGGTGTACCAGCTCCAGCCGCCACGCCCTTCATGGGGCGGCACGGCATAGACATCGGCAGCCATCACATAGGGCTCGACCTTGTAGGTGGCGATGCCCATGGTGCTGTTGCCGTGATTGACCGGGTTGATCAGGCGCAACAGCTCCCAGGCCCGTGCGCTGTCGCCCAGTTCGGCGAAGGCCATGCTCGCCCACACGGCGGCGTGGGTGTATTGGCCACCGTTCTCGCGCACGCCAGGCACATAGCCCTTGATATAGCCGGGGTCGAGCGTGCCGTGATCGAAAGGCGGGGTCAGCAGTTGCACCAGGCCGATATCGCGGCGCAGCAAATGCCGCTCCAGAGAGTGCATCGCGGTGCGCCGGCGATGATCGGGCGCCGCGCCAGACAGTACCGACCAGCTCTGTGCGATGGAATCGATGCGGCATTCGTCATTGCTGGCCGAGCCTAACGGCGTGCCGTCGTCGAACCAGGCACGGCGATACCAGGCGCCGTCCCAGGCATGGGTGTCCAGGCTCAGACGCAAGGCCTCGGCGTGTTCGGTGCAGCGTTTGGCGAACGCGGCGTCGCCATACTGTCGGGCGGTGGTGGCAAAGCGATTCAGCACCTCGTAACTGAAGAACCCGAGCCATACGCTTTCGCCTTTGCCCTGTTCACCGACCCGGTTCATGCCGTCGTTCCAGTCTCCATGACCCATCAGCGGCAGACCGTGTACGCCTCGGGCCAGGCTGTGTTCGATGGCGCGCACGCAATGCTGATACAGGGTTTCCTGCAGGCCTGAATGGCCCGGCAGATCGTAATAGGATTCTTCGCCGCCATTGAGCGGGCGACCTTCAAGGTAGCCCACGGATTGCCCCAGTACGCTGTCATCGCCGCTGACCTGCACATAGCGGCTGGTCGCCAGTGCCAGCCATAAATAATCGTCGGAGCAGCCGGTGCGAACACCGCGGTCCATGGGCGGGTGCCACCAGTGCTGCACATCGCCTTCGATGAACTGATGCGCGGCGCACAGCAGCAAGTGCTGGCGCGCCGATGCAGGGTCGGCGTGCAGCATGGCCATGCTGTCCTGCAACTGATCGCGAAAGCCGAAGGCGCCGCCCGACTGGTAGTAGCCGCTGCGGGCCCAGAACCGGCAGGCGATCACCTGATACATCAGCCAGCCATTGACCAGTACATCCACGGCAGGCTCCGGGGTTTTGATCTGCAGGGTGCCCAGTGTCGTTTGCCAATGACGTTGCACGCGCGTCAATTCACTCTCGGCAACGGCGGTGCCGCGCAGGCGTTGTACCAGGCGCGAGGCGGCCTTGCTGTCTTGCTCTGCGCCCAGTCGAAAGATCACGTTGCGCTGTTCGCCGGGGGCCAGTTGCAGCTCGACCCGCAAGGCGGCGCAAGGGTCAAGGCCTGGGCCGCTGCGCCCGGACAACTGCGCCTGGGTCATGGCGGCGGGGGCGCTGAGGTGACCGTTACGGCCGATGAATTCGCCCCGCGCAGCGGTGCTGCTGGCCAGCGGTCCATCGACATCGAAGAAGGCCACCCGCCCCGGAAACTCCATGGAGTAGGCATTGCGTGCAAACAAGGCACCGCTGTTCGGGTCGGCCTCGCTGACCACGTGCATCGACGATTTTTCACGCAGGTCGCCCAGCACCCAGCCCACATAGCCGGTCACCGAGAGATTGCGGGGCTGGCTGGAAGTGTTGAAGAGCTTGAGGTGTGAAAACTTGACCGGATCCTGCAACGACACATAGACCCACAGCTCGCTGCGAATGCCGTCCTGCTCGTGTTCGAAAACGCTGTAGCCAAAGCCATGGCGGGTCAGGTAGCGGCCCTTGCCGGGACGCGGCAAGGGCGTGGGCGACCAATAGTTGCCGCTGTCTTCGTCACGCAGGTAAATGGCTTCTTCGCTGACGTCGCTGACCGGGTCGTTGTGCCAGGGCGTGAGGCGGAACTCATGGGCATTCTGATGCCAGGTGTAGGCGCTGCCGCTTTCCGAAATCACACTGCCGAAATGCGGGTTGGCCAGCACATTGACCCAAGGGGCCGGTGTCGGCTGGCTGGCGCTCAGGTGAATGACGTATTCCTTGCCGTCGGCAGTGAAACCACCGTGCGGGTTGCTCAGGATCAACGACTGATCGGGTCGCAGTTCGACTTCAGCCGGCGCCGGTGCCGGCAGGTTCCTGGCATCGAACGCCGGCAGGGCCGGTTCTGCACGACGCCTGTGGATTTGCTCGGCGAGGCTGCCGCGTTCGTCGCTGAGCACCAGATGGGCCACGGCCAGCATCAATACCCGGTCTTCGCTGGAGAGCTGTTGCGCCGGGCGCACGAAAATACCGCCCGGGCGGTCCAGCAGGTGAGCCTCGCTGCCCGAGGTGACCAGGCCCATGATCAGGTCTTGCAGGTCCTGGCGGTAGCCGGCCTGGTCTTCGTTCCAGATCACCAGGTCGACGCTCAGCCCCTTGTGCCGCCAGTAGGCATGCGCTTGCACCAACTGGCGCACCAGGTCGATGTGCGCGGCCACGCGAATCTGCACCAGCACGATGGGGCGGTCGCCGGAAATCGCCTGGCCCCACAGGCCGCTCTGGTTACGCTGGTTGGCGGCCAGCACGCTGGGGGCCGCGCGCAGTGACGGGTTGGTGTAGATGATCGAGGCGGCCATCTGCTCGAACAACCGCGCCTCGGCGTGGGAGGTATTGAGCTGGCGCAACAGGACCTGGCTGTGGGTCCAGGCCAGGTCGAAGACCCGGTCGGCCAGGTGCCGGTCGCGGTATTTGTTGATCAGTTGCAGGCACGCCTCACGGCTGTCGCTGACCCCGGTCACCAGGTCGATGGTTGCGTTCTGGCCGGGCGCCAGGCTGATCCGGCAACGGATGGCGACAATGGGGTCGAGTACCGCGCCTTCGCTGCCCGACAGGACCTCGTCGTCCATCGCCGCAGGATGGGCCAGATTGCGCCCGCGGCCGATGAAGCGTGCGCGGTCGGTTTCATAGGAGATGGCCTCGATGTCCACCTCATGCGCCGCCAGCAGATGGCACAGCCACGGCACTTTTTCTTCGCTGGCGCGCGGTCTGCGGGTACACAGAATGGCTTGCAGCGGCGTCAGCAGCTCGGTGTGGACGAACAACTTGCTGAAGGCCGGGTGCAGGATGTCGCTGAGTGCAGGGGCCAGCACCACTTCGGCGTAGCTGGTCAGCTCCAGGGTACGGCGTCGTGTGCTGCGGTTGCTGATGTGCAGGCGGCGCAGCTCGATGTCGTCTTCGGGGGAGACGACAATCTCGGTATGCACATCGAAATCGCGTTCGCGCACGCGAAATTCGGCACGCGCATCGGTAAAGATCGCTTCGTAGCTTTCGGTTGCACGCAAGGTGGGCTGGTGTGCAGACGACCAGAAGTCACCGCTGGCAACATCGCGCAGGTAACAGAACATGCCGCTGTTGTCGCACGTGACATCCTCGCGCCAGCGGGTCACGGCCATGTCGTTGCGGCGGCTGTAGCCACCGCCGGCGTGGCTGATCATCACGTGGTAACGGCCGTTGGAAAGCAACTGCACGGCGGGGTGCCGGCGTGCGGGATCGGTATAAACCCGCAGTTTGTTTTCGTCGACCCGCGCGACTTTGCTGGTGAGCAAGCCGGTGGCGGTATGCAGGTACAGCGCTGCGCTTTTGGGCACGCGCTCTTGCAGCAGCAAGGCGGTGGCCTGAAATTGCGGATCGGTTTCGAAGCGGCGCTGCATGGGCCGATCAAGCAGCGTGTACGCCAGGGCCAGCAGGCTCATGCCCTGATGGTGTGCCATGAATGAATACACCGGTGCTGCACTTTGTTCCGGCGGCAAGCGCGCGCTGGTGAAATCGATGGCTTCATACAGGCCGTAGCGGCCGGTCATGCCCATGCCGCCCAGGCGTTGCAGGTTCTTGCAGGCAGCCTGCGGGGCGACCATCAAGGCCAGCACCGAGGCATAGGGCGCAACCACCCGGTCTTCACCCAACCCATGCTTGAGCCCCAGCCCCGGCACGCCGAAGGCCTGGTACTGATAATTCAACTGTGCGTCCAGAGTGCTGTAGCCAGACTCCGATACACCCCAGGGCAGGTTCAGTTGCTGGCCATATTCGATCTGTCGCGCCACGGCTGCACGGCAGGTCTGGTCGAGCAGGGTGCCCGCGTAGCTGGGCATGACCAGCATCGGCATCAGGTACTCGAACATGGAGCCTGTCCAGGACAACAAAACCGGGACGCCGCTGTTGCTGGTAAGCAGCCTGCCGAGGGTGAACCAGCTTTCCTGAGGCAGTTGTCCCTGGGCAATGGCCACGAAGCTGGTCAGGCGCGCCTCCGATGCCAGCAGGTCGTAGTGGGCGTTGTCCAGGCGCTGCTCGTCGGCGTTGTAACCGATGGCCAGCAGTTCGCGCTGCGGGTTATAGAGGAAGACAAAGTCCATGTCGGCAAGCTCGGCGGCCAGGTCCGCCAGACGCCGCGCAGTATGGATGCGCGCATCAGCCTGGGCGATGACCGCGCGCACCTGAGCCTGCTCGGCGACGGGCCATACACTGGCGTCCAGTTGGGCCAGGTCTTGCCACGTCAGGGTCGCTGAAGGGTTGCCGGGCAGGGTCAGGCAGGCCAGTTCAGTGCTCAGGTCCTGACAATGAGCGAGCAGCGCCTGATGCCAGTAATGCGCCTCTGGCAGGTGCGCCAAGGTCGTTTCGAGACGCTCTACCTGTGCAATCAAGCGTTGCAGCACGCTGTGGATGGCGGCCACGCTGTCGGTTTCCAGCGTGTGCGCTGCCACCAGTTCGCTTAATGCTTCATCGAGCAGGTGCTCGTCCAGCTCACTGAGCAGCAGGGCATCGTGCAAAACCCCCAGGCTGTCGGTCAGGCCGCCCAGCCAGTTGCGGTTGATCAGCGGGGCATTGGGCAATTCAAGCAGGCCAGGGCGCAAGGTCAGCAGCAAGCCTGCCAGGTTGCCGCTGTCGACACTTGAGACATAGCGCGGCGCCAGCGGCTTGAGGGTCTGGGTGTTGTACCAGTTATAAAAATGCCGGCGATGCCGTTCCAGCCCGGTCATGGTGGTCATTGCCTGATCGAGCCGGGTGAGCAGGCGGCCGCCGCTGAGGTAGGCGAAGTCGTAGGCGGCCAGGTGCGACAGCAACGCCATGCCCATATTGGTGGGCGATGTGCGCCAAGCGGTCACGGCCACGGGTTGCTCTTGAATATTGTCGGGCGGCAGCCAGTTGCCCTGCGGATTCATGTGGTCGTCGAAGAATGCCCAGGTCTTGCGTGCCAGGCGGCGCAGAAACTGCTGGTCTTCAAGCGGTGGGGCGAAGGCGAC
This sequence comes from Pseudomonas sp. HP_08, assembly GCF_055284095.1. Classification (NCBI taxonomy): domain Bacteria; kingdom Pseudomonadati; phylum Pseudomonadota; class Gammaproteobacteria; order Pseudomonadales; family Pseudomonadaceae; genus Pseudomonas; species Pseudomonas sp. HP_08. The sequence goes on from NZ_JBTOQC010000034.1 coordinate 264,889, forward strand.
ATAGGCCGATGAGGTGCTCAGCCAGCAGGCGATGGCCGGTGCCAGCAGCCAGGCCAGCAGCCAGGGTGTGGCAATGGCCAGCACCTGTGGTTTGCCGATCAGCAGCAAGGCGACGACGACGGCCAGCAACGGCGCGATCCACATCAGCCGGTACAGGCTGGGCAGGTCGTTGCGGCTGCTGCGTTCCACCTCTCGCGAGGGGTTCCATTGCAGCAGGTGGCGCTGGCTGATCGTGATGCGCCACAGGGTGCGCGCAATGGCGTCCAGGTTGCTGAAGGCCTCGAACGGCAGCCACACCCACGCCAGCAGCGCCCGGCTGAAATGGCCGCCTGCGTCGCGCAGGATCACCTTCAGGTGTTGCCCGAGGGCGATGTCATGGGGTTTTTGCAGCAGGTCCAGCAAGATGCTGACCAGTGGCTGGGCAATGATCAGCAACAATACGCCCAGGCTCCACAGCAGCGGCGCGGTGCTGGCAAACCAGCCCCAGAGCAGCATGCCGAGAAAGGCGGCCGGTTCCAGGCTGCGGCGCAGGTTATCGACGATCTTCCAGCGGGCCAGATGCGTTAGCCGGTTACGCTCCAGCCCGCCACCGGGTTTGCGCGTCCACGGCATCAGCCACGGCAGCAACTGCCAGTCGCCGCGAATCCAGCGGTGACGGCGCTTGGCATCGGCGCTGTAGCGCGCCGGGTGTTCTTCATAAAGTTGCACGTCGCTGATCAGGCCCGAGCGGGCGTAGCAGCCCTCGATCAGGTCATGGCTGAGAATGCGGTTGTCCGCAAAACGGCCTTGCAAGGCCTGCTCGAAAGCGTCCACGGCGTAGATCCCCTTGCCGATGAACGAGCCATTGCCGAACAGGTCCTGATACACGTCGGACACCGCACGGGTGTAAGGATCGACGCCGGCATCGCTGCCAAACAGCTGCGCGTAGGCCGAGCGCGCAATGCTCGGCAGGCTGATGCCCACGCGCGGTTGCAGAATCGCGTAGCCACTGACGATGCGGCGTTGCTCCGGGTCGAAGCGGGCCTGGTTGAGTGGGTGGCTGATGGCCCCGATGAACTGCCGCGCGACGTCACGTGGCAATTGGGTGTCAGTGTCCAGGACGATCACGTAGCTGATGCTGGGCAACGCCTCGATATCGCCGACGATCAGGGAAAACCGTTCCCGGCCATGGCCGCGCAGCAGGGCATTGAGTTCGGCAATCTTGCCGCGCTTGCGCTCATGGCCCATCCAGCATTGTTCGGTGGTGTTCCAGCGCCTTGGACGATGCAGCAGAAAGAACCGTGGCGCGCCAGTCTCGGGGTATTTCAGGTTGAGCCACTCGATTGCCTGACGGGCCTGCAGCAACAGCGCCGCATCGCCATCGAGCACCTCGCTGGCGGCATCCATGAAGTCAGTGAGCAAGGCGAAATGCAGGTTGGCATCGCGGTTGGCGAGAAAGCGCACCTCGATGCCTTCGACCAGTTCATCCACATCCTGAGCGCTGCCAATCAGCGTCGGCACCACCACCAGCGTGCGCGCCTGGGGCGCAATACCGGCGCTGTAGTCCAGGCGCGCAAGGATGTCCGGCGGCAGGCTGAGGGTGACCAGCCGGTTGATCAGGCTGATGCTCAGGTGGCTGGTCGCCAACAGGATCGGCACGCTGAGCAGCAGCATCGAGCCAAGGCCCCAGCCTTCGCCGCGTAGCATGCTGATAAAGGGCCAGGCCAGCAGGCCGCTGAGCAGCACCAGCGGAACCAGAAAGAAACCCAGCGGGTACTGGCGCAACAGACGCCGGCCTCGCTCGGCCAGACGCGGTCGCACCGCCAGCTGTTGTTCCAGAACAGACCTGCCTGCGTCCAGCAGATAGAAGCCGACGTGCTTCATCACCGGGTCTTCGGCCGGTGCGCTGCGGCACAGGGCGAGGACCATGTTGGCCACGTCGATTTCAGAATGCGGGCAGGTGCGCGCCAGCCGCTCGACGGCGTGGCGGTAATGGTCGCGGGTTGCGAAGTCCATGCAGGCATAGACGGCGGCAGGGTCCTGGTTGAGGGCCTGTTCGACGCCGCTCATGCGTTCGACAAATTCAGGCCAGTCAGTGGTCGAGAGCAGCCGCAGGCTGTTGATGCTGTTGCTGATCGACACTTGCTCGGTGGCCTGCAACTGGGCATCGAGGTGCACCAGGCGCTCCACACTCTGGCCGGATTCTGCCAAGGCTTGTTCGACCCAGGTCATGGGCAGGATCAGCGTGGTGCTTTGACCTTGCAGGCGCCGCGCCAGCTCGGCAACGAAAGCGCTGGTCATGGGCGGCGCCGAACGGGCCAGATCGGCCACCAGCAACACCACATTCTTGGCATCGTCCTCGGCCATAGCCGTAAGACGATCTGCCCAGTCGTTGGCCAGGTTGCGGTCGATCCAGTTCGCCATGACGCCGGAGGCGACCCGGCGCAGGTTCTCGATCAAGGCCAGGCGCAACATGATCGGAATCGCCCATAGCTCGCCCAAGGTCAGCGGTGTGACCGATTGATAGGCGGTCACGAAGCGTCCCAGGCTGTCACCGTCGACCCGGCCATCGCCATGGGCGATGGTTTCCAGGGCAATGTCGTAAACCCTGGGCAGATGGCGTGATGGCCCATTGGCCAGGCCGGGCAATTGGCGGCAATAGCCTTTGGGCAAATGCTTGTGCGCGGTGCGGATCTGCTCCTCGACCAGGTAGGCATTGTCGAGCAGCCATTGCGCCGCCGGCGTCGCGCGCTCATGCGAGAGCGCCGCCACGGTCATGGCCTGGCAACTGCTGGCCAGCAATGCCGCGTTTTCGGCGAGCCGGTTAAGCAGGGCGTCGGACGTCTTGTCGGGGCTCAGATTGTGGCGCTGGGCCAGTTGGGCACCGTGCAGGCCCATTTGCTCGGCACTGAACAGCTCGGCGCGCAGGATGGGTTCGTAATCAAATGTTCGGGGTTCAGGTTGCCATAACTGTCGTATTGCTCGAAGCCATTGCGTGTCCATGTTTTCCTTTTGCAACGTGGAGCGAAGCCGCCGTTGCAGTAATGGAGGTCACGTAGGGCACTAAGCGTGACGCATGCGGAGGGTGCTGGATGTCAGTGTGAAATCAGACCAATGGGGCGTCTGTCTGATGGCACACATAGCGGGATGAACGGTAGAGCATTGTGGCCATCGGCTGGGCCTCACCCCACAACTCGCCGTTTTACCGCCTTCAGCACCGCTTGCACATGCCAGGTTTCTACCCCGACAGACACCGCACCCTGTGCGTCCGGGCTCACGTTGATGTGAGTCTGGATCCCTTGGCTTGCCAATAATCGCTGGGCATCCCGAAGGATCCGGGCGGTGCCTGTCAGCCAGTGGACGCGGCCATCCGCCAGCAGTGCAAAGACCTCGGCGTAGGTGCATTGCAGTTTTTGCCGCAGATGAATCAGCCCGGCTTTATGACTGCGGTCAAACGCAGGTCCAAGCACATAGACATTTCCGGCCGCCATTGCGAGGTCGTACTGGTCCTGAAGATAGTCGTCCACGCTCATGGCACTGCACACGACGCTCACTTCGCCACTGTTGACGTCGACAAGGTGGGCATTGACCCCGACAAGGCAGCGCGAAAAATTGTTGTGCACTACACAGTCCTCGGTGTTGCAGCGCACAATCCAGTAATCCCCACGGGGCGACAGCTCACAGGACTGGATGACGTAACGCTCCGGTTCGCCATCATGGCCGCGGCCGCTACTGTTATAGAGTTCAAGCACAATTGCCTCGGCGTCCCGGGCGCAAACGCTTGATTGCCGTGTGTTCATTCAGCGCCCCTCAAACAACACGATTAACGTTATCGCGACCTACCAGCCCGCGTGCCGTCAACGCCTGAAGTCTTTGGATCAGCGCTGCGCGCTCGGCCTTTGGCGTCACCGGGTCAACCACCTGGTACTGGCGGTGGCACCACAGGTCCAGCTGCCGCAGCCAGAACGCCATTACCTCAGGTTCCTGATCCAGACGCTCCAGCAGGAACGCCAGCTGTTGCCAGGCCGGTCGCAGGCGCAGCAAGGCCTCGCGGCGCGCGATTGGCAGGTGGTGCCAGTCCCGAATGGACCTTGCGTCGAGCAAGGTGTTGATCGAAGGCCAGGCCAGCGTGTTCAGGCGCGCGACGGCTGCTTGAAAAACGCTGTCTGCGGCATCGTCCAGCGCGCCAAACAACGCAATCACCTGCTCGTCGCCAAGCTGGCGTACGGCGGCCTGGCGCACGCTGGAACAGGCGCAATGCAACGCTGGGTCTTGCCACGGTTGAGGCAGCGCGACATCAAGCTCGGCCGCCAGGCCCAGCACGCCCAGCCATTCGCGCTTGCCGGTTGGCAGTGGCTGTCGCAGCCGATCGGCGAGCAATGCGCGCGCATCGATGTCGTTGCGTGGCGCCATCCAGCGCGCCAGGCTGCGAATCGAAGGGGAAGCATCGAGCAAGGCCGCACGCAACACCGGTCGTGGATCATCAAGCATGGGCAGCACAGCGCGCAGTACACAGACACGCACCTTGGCACCCGGTTGCGCCAGGGCTTCAAGCAGCAATGGCCGGGCCATTTCGGTCGGCAAGGCCTGGCACGCCGCGACGGCCAGCAACCTGACGGTCAGCTCGCGATGGGCGAGGGCGTTGCGCAGCAAGGTTTGCGGGGCGGGGTTATTTTCCAGCAACAGCTCAAACAGATAACGCGCCGCCTTGCCTTGCCGCGTCAGAAAGTGCTCATGCACCTGCGCCTGGTTAGCGGGCGCTTGCAACACCGCACGCACGCGCAACAGCGTTGGAGCATGATCGGCCCGGCGCTGCGCCGCCAACGCCAGCAGCGGTTCCAGTGCGAACAACAAGGCCTTGGCGTCGGACAGCGACAGGTAATGCGCCACCCCGTCGACCGCCAGCTCGCGCACCTGCGCCACCCAATCGTTCTGCCGTTCGATCAGGGCCTTGAAGGCTTCGGGGGACGGTTGATTGCACAACTCCCTGACCGCGATCTCGCGAATGAAGCCGTCGTAGTGACGGCTGAGGTCCACCCAGGTCACTTCGCTGCCGACCTGCTCCAGCAGGCGCAACGCTTCATTGCGCCGCTGCTCTTGCCAGGACGACGCCGGTGTCTGTTTGTTCTTCAGCCGGTGCAGCCAGTCTCGTATCGTGCTCACGCCTTAATCCTTTCTGCGTGTTTTGTAGGGTCAGTGGTTGTCAGACCACAACGAGCCATTGAGTTCATGCCGAGGGCTTGGCACGATCACCGTCACGTTAAGGAGATGGCTCATATGCAGGACGATTTCTGGACGTTTCACCTCTTTGCCGCCACGTTCAACAGTGAGGCACAGGCGCGTGAATATGCCTTTGAACAATGGGAGCCAGAACCCGCAGCGTCGGCCAGTGACGCCGAATACAGCGCTTGGGAGGACCGTAATCCGGTGTGGCGTCTGAAAGAAGAACTCGGGTTTTACATGGACGCCAATTTCGTCGAACTGGTCGATGATGCCGAATACGTGAAGTCGCAGATTTGCAGTGAGGCCGGGCGGCAGGCGTTCAGTGCGCGTGCTGGCTGTTTCAGCCACTTCATTCTGGTGGGGATCAATGCGATCTGGGGGGATAAACGCGCAGACCCGGATAGCACAGACTCAGATAAGAAAGAGTTGCGCTTGCCCGAGAGCACGGCAACGGTCGAGTATCTGGGGTTGTATAACCCGTAGGCCGGCACAACGAATCATTACCCATGTTCAAGGATGTCCCATGCAGTATGAGTTTCCCGAAGTTCTCAACGACCTGATCGACTATTTCCTGCTCGGCGATCTGTTGCTGCTCAAGCGCTTCAAGGATGAACAGCAACTGGACGACGACCTGGCCACTGAGTTTGTGTCCAATGACAGCAGTGACAAGGCGGTACTGGACGGTGTGATGATCCCGATGGCCGGCGTCGAGAACCATCCGTACACCGCGTTGTTCACCCTCGACGGTGCCGAGCCTGAGCTGCTCAAGCCGCAAAGCCGCTTGCAGCATCGACGCGGTGGTTATGCATTGCGCGTCGAACATGGGCGTCTTTATCTTTTCACCTGGCGCATCCTGCAAGACTTTACCGCCCAGGCGCTGGATGAGTTGTTGCTCCGTTATCAAGACAAGGCACAGGGCCGGCCGAGCATTGAAGTGGACAACGGCTGGTATGAAGTGGAAGTACTGGCCGGAGAAATTGCCCGTGATGACGGGATACAGCCGGCGTTCGAGTTCGTGTTGAAAAAGACCGACGCGCCGGTGGATGCCAGCGGCGTCGATATCAATTATCGGTTTGCCGTCGAATGGAACCAGTAAGGCAGCCGCCCACCCGCGCGGGTTGGCAAGGGCGGCGCATCAATACTTCCAGGTCACGGTCGCCAATTGCCCGGCAAACCGCGCGACGGCCGCATCGATAAAGTGTCGAACCTTGGCGGTCTTCTGCCGGTTGGCGGTGTACAGCAGATGCATTGGCCGGCTGGGCGTCTGATAGTCCTCCAGCAACCTGATCAATTCGCCTTTTTGCAATGCCGGCTGCAGAAAGTCCGCAGGCCCCAGCACAATGCCGAACCCGTCTATGGCTGCCGAAAGCAGGGCCTTGCTTTCGTTGACGTGCAAGCGACTGGCGACCGGGATGGTATGCACGTGCCCGTCCTTGCAGAACTGCCACTCACGGTCGGCCGGACGCGACCAATAGGCATAGCCCAGGCACTCGTGCTGCTGAAGGTCGGCAGGGACTTGCGGTGTGCCGCGTTCAGCCAGGTAGCGGGGCGCTGCGCACACCGCCAGTCGATAAGCGGCCAGCGGCCTTGCGGTCAACCCCGTGTTGTTCAGCGGACCGATGCGAAACGCCACTTCGACACTTTCTTCCACCAGGTCGACGGCACGATCGGTCAAGTGCAGATCGATGTCGACCTCGGGATAGTGACGCAGAAAATCGGTGATGAACGGTATGAGGCTGTAAGAGCCAAAGGTCACCGGCGCACTCACTTTCAGCTTGCCACGTGGCGTGTCGCTCATGATTTGCGCAAGCGAGTCGGCAGACTGGGCTTCGCTGACGATGTGCTTGCACCGTTCGTAATAGGCGCTGCCCAGTTCGGTCAGGCTTTGCCTGCGCGTGGTGCGGTTGAGCAATCGTGCGCCCAGCCGCTGTTCAAGGGCGCTGACATGCTTGGCGACCATTTGCGCCGACATGCCCAGCCGTAAAGCGGCGCTGGCATAAGAGCCTGCTTCAACCGCCATCACGAAAGCGCCCATGCTGGTGAGTCGATCCATTCACTACTCCTGGTAATGAGAGCAAGTATCAGAAGACGATTTATCAGTGTCTGGTAGGCAATCATCATAGGCCTTTCAACGCAGATAACGGAGCAAGCGATGCGTATCGGGATTATTGGAGCAGGGTTTATTGGGCGTGCCGTGGCGCAACTGGCGATCGCGGCCGGGCATGAAGTGATGCTCAGCAACTCACGCGGGCCGCAAACCATGAGTAGCGTGCTCAGCGGTATTGCCGGCAGCCGGATCGGCACGGTCGAGCAGGCGGCAGGGTTTGGCGACATGGTGGTGGTGGCGATTCCGTTGCAGCATTACCAACGCCTGCCGGCTGATCATCTGGCGGGCAAAATCGTGCTGGATGCCAATAACTATTATCCCGAGCGTGACGGTCATATCGCCGCTCTGGACCGGCGCGAAACCACGACCAGCCGTTTACTGGCGCAGCATCTGAGCGGCGCTACGGTGGTCAAGGTGTTCAACGCCATTCTGGCCGGCGACTTGCTCAAGGATGCCCGGCCAGGCGACGTTGCAGGCCGCCGTGCCTTGCCGGTTGCGGCTGACGACAGCGCCGCCAAAGCGCAGGTCATCCGCTTTTTTCTGGATCAGATCGGTTTCGACGCCGTCGACGCCGGAGGGCTCGATGAAAGCTGGCGCTTCGAGCGGGCCAGGCCGGCCTACTGCATTCCAATGGACACGCAGGCCCTGAGCGCGGCGTTGTCAGCCGCGCAACGCGACGTCGAAGTACCTGAAGGCGCGTGGCGTCACTGATAACACTCACGGCGTCCCGTTACGGCCATACAAGCGGTAACCGGGGCGCTGGCTCAAACGTTCGTAATAGTCGCTGACGGCTGGCAACGACGGTTTGTCGAACGGGGTCTCGCACCAGCGGTTGACCGACAGGCCGATGGGAATGTCGGCGAGCGAGAACTCATTGCCGGCAACATACGCGCCGGTGCCTGCAAGTTGGCGATCAAGGATCTGCATGTGCCTTGCCCAGTCATCGCAACCGGCGGCCAGCCGTTGCGGATCCTGATGCTCGGGCGAGTGCTTGACACGCGACATGAATGCATAAGACCAGGACTTGTTCAGGTCCGATGCCTGCCAGTCGATCCATTGATCGATGCGCGCCCGGGCGCGTGCTTCGCCCGGATAAAGACGTAGGTCGCCATAGCGCGCAGCCAGGTAACGGATGATGGTGTTGGACTCCCAGAGCACGAAGTCATCGTCCTGAATCACCGGCACCATGGCGTTGGGGTTCATCGCCAGAAATTCGCTGGTGTGCGTCGACTGAAAACCGCTGCCCCAGTCTTCCCGCTCAAACGGTACGCCAAACTCTTCACAGGCCCAGAGCACCTTGCGCACGTTGATCGATGAGGCCTTGCCTAAAACCCGCAACATTGAATGTCCCTCACGTTGAATGTCTCTGGTATTGAACAGCACGCTGCTCGATAAAGGCCTGTGCGTGCGAGGGATGATTGATCTCGGTCCACTGTAAATGGGCAAAATCAGGCTGTTGGCGAAGGTGTGCAAACTTCAGCCGGTTCTTCCTGAAGGTCGACCATGACCAGAGCAGAATCGAGTCTCTGGACAAGAATGCCATGTGCAGCGATTCGCGGTTGCCATGAGAAAGCCGCGTGCGCATCACCCCTCGGCCCACGGTGCGCCACAAGACCCGTGAAAACACGGTCCAGCGCCCGTAGTTGAGCCACACCACATGGGTGGCCCGCGACCACAACACATCGCGCACGGCGCTGTAATTGCCATCGGCAATCCAGCATTCACCCTGGGTCGCCGCCATGACGGCCTGCCTGAATTGCTCAGGCGCGACCGCCTGCCACTGCGGCCCCCAATACAGCGCATCAAGTTCGATATAAGGGGATTGAGTGGCGTTCGATAACGCCTGGGCAAAGGTGGATTTGCCGGCACCGCTTGTTCCGATGACTACACAGCGCATCTTGCCCCCGGCGTTCCATTCGCAAAGCGCGCCAGTTTAACGTGGCGCGGTTGCGGATGGGACCTGAAGACTCAATACGCGTAGCGCACCGTGGTCATGAAGTTGCGCGGGGCGCCATAAAGACCGGCGGCGGTGGTGGTCAGGTATTCCTTGTCGAACAGGTTATTGACGTTAAGCGCGATCGAGGTCGACGGGTTGATCTGATAGCGTGCCATCAGGCTGGCCAGTGCGTAGCTGCTCTGGGTGGTGGCGTAGCTGAGGTTGTAGCCGGTTTCGCTCTGCCAGTTCACGCCGCCGCCGACGGTGAGTTTGTCCAGGGCGCCGGGCAGGCGGTAGGTGGTGAACAGCTTGACGCTGTTGCGCGGGATTTCGGTGACGATGCGTTTGTCATCGTCGTTGAAGCTGACGCTGTAGGAATAGCCGCCGGTGAACTGCCAGCCATCGAGGATTTCACCGTTGAATTCCAGCTCGACGCCTTCGCTGGTGGTGCCGCTTTCAGCTTTATAGGCCTGGTAACCGCTGGGTTGCAGCAGGTTGCCATCGGCTACGGCGAGGTTGTCCTGCTCGACCCGGAACAGCGCCAGGCTGGTGTTCAGGCGGTTGTCGTTGAAGCTGGCCTTCACACCTACTTCGTAGCCGGTGCCTTCTTGCGGGTCCAGTGGCGTGCCTTTGACGTCGCGGATGTTGGCGTTCTGCGGGTTGAAAATCTGCGTGTAGCTGGCATAGGCGGTCCAGGTGTCGTTCAGGTCGTAGACGAAGCCTGCGTACGGAATGACGATGCCGTTCTCGGTGCGCTCGGTCTTGGTGGTTGAGCCGCCGTACAGCCAGCTTTTGTTTTCACGGTTCCAGTCCACCACGCGCGACCCGAGGATCAGGCTGGCCTTGTCGGTCAGGTGCCAGCGCGAGGTCAGGAAGGCCGCGTACTGGGTTTCGGTCAGGTCGCTGGCACCGGTCTTGGTGAAGGTCGGCTTGGGCGACTGGCCGTCCCAAGTGTAGATATTGGCGATGGTGCCCGGGTAGCTGCTGCCCGGACGCTGCCAGCCGCCATAGTTCGATGTGCCGCGCTCTTCAAGGCGCGACAGGGTGACGCCGGTGATCAGCTCATGCTCGCGGCCCAGAAAGCTGAACCCGCCAGTGGCGTAGGCATCCAGCTTGTCCTGGGTCGGTGCGGCCTCCCAACGGGTTGGCATGATGTAGCCGCCCGCGCCGGTGGCCGGGTTGATGGCGCCGTCCATGTAGGTGACCACGGTGTCGTAGTCGTTACGCGCATGGCTGTATTCGAGCTTGCCGCTCCAGCCATTGTCGAACTGATGCTCGACCGAGGTGAAGACAGTACTTTGCTCACGATCGTAGTACGACCAGTCAGGTGCGCTGTTGAACGAGCGCTTGATGTCGGTACGCCCGCCATCAACGGTGAACAGCGGAAAGCCGGTGCGCATCGGCGCGTTGGAATGGGTCACTTGATGGCTGAAACCCAGGGTCAGCAGCGTCGACTCGCTCAGGTCCAGCTCGGTGATGCCGTACAGCGTCGAGACCTCCTGGCTGAAGCGGTCGATCCAGGCGTGCTGATCTTTCTGATCCGCCACGAAGCGGCCACGCAGGGTGCCGCTGTCGTTCAGCGCACCGCCGGCATCGATGCTCAGGCCGTAACGATCCCAACTGCCGGCTTCGGCCGAGAGCAACACCTGCGGCTCGGTGGTGGGGCGCTTGCGGATCAGGTTGATGGTCGCCGACGGGTTGCCCAGGCCGCTGATCAGGCCGGTGGCGCCACGCACGACTTCGATACGGTCGTACATGGCGGTGTTCTGGGTGTAGTTGTCCATGCTCGGCGAGGTCGGCACGCCGTCGATTTCAAAGTTGGTGATCGAGAAGCCGCGCGACAGGTACGGCGTGCTGTCGGCGCCGATGCTTTCACGGATCACGGTGATGCCGGCGGTGGCATCCAGTGCGTCGGTGAGGGTTTCCAGTTTCTGGTCTTGCAGGCGCTGCTGGGTCAGCACGGTGACCGATTGCGGGGTTTCCTTGATCGACAGGTTCAGGCGCGTCGAGCTGCTCGACGATTCGGTGGTGTAAGAGCCGGTGCCTTCGGTGGTCGAGCCCGGCGCCTTGCCGGAAATGCTTACCGCGCCCAGTTCCATCGCGGTATCGCCGGGTGCGCTTTGCGGCACCAGCACGAAACCGCCATTGCCTTGCCGACGGGCCTGCAGACCGCTGCCGGCCAGCAGCCGCTCAAGGCCTTGCTCCACGGTGTAGCTGCCTTGCAGGCCGGGCGAAGTCAATGCTTGGGTCTGGCTGCTGGCGAACGACAGGGTCACGCCGGCATCGATAGCGAACTGACTCAGCGCCGTGCCCAGCGGGCCTTGTGCGATATCGAAACGGCTGACCTGATTCTGTTCGGCGGCAAAGCTTGCGGTGGTAATCAACGGCGTGGCGATCAGGCCGAACAGGGCCAGATGGATGGCGCGGGCCAGTGGAAGACGGGGCATCGGATTTTCCTGGGTTAGCGTGGCACATATGCGGCAGTTTTCGCCGCTTCAGTGCATGGCCGCATGAGAATGAAAATCAGCAACCCCTTGAAGCGTTTTTATTGATCGTGCAGGAGTCATACCGATCAGTTAAGGGACACGCGGTCGCTGTGGCAGGGCGCTTTGCTCGCGACAGTGCCAGTAACATCGACACATTTTCAGCATCTTCTCCACCGTCATCGCGGGCAGAGCCCCCTCCCACAGGTCCGTGCCGAGGCTCAACTGATCGGCCGGCCCTGTGAGGTGGGGTCTCACGCCGCCTCGACCGACACCCAATAGCGCGTCAGGTAGCGCACCCGAACGGGCAGCGAGAGGGCCAGGTTTTCAAGAATGGTGTCGGTATGGTCCAGATCGAAACCGCCTGAAACCCGCAAGTCGGCCACCGCTTCACTGCACCTCAGTACACCCGGTCGATAGCGTTCAAGCTCCACCAGCAGGTCAGCCAGGCGCCATTCCAGCACCATCAGCCGGCCGCGCAGCCAGGCATCGCTGTGGGCGGGCAGGGGCGAAGGCTGGCCCAGGCGGTCATGATCGAACTGTGCCTGCTGGCCAGCCTCCAGCCTTAGCAGGCCGGCAGGATTGCCGGCCGGGCGCAGTTCCACCGCATGTTCCAGCACCCGGACGTCGGTTTGCGCCGCTTCACTGCGCACACTGAAGCGGGTGCCCAGCGCACGAATGCTGCCTTCGGGCGTATGCACGACAAAGGGCCTGCCAGCGGCGTCTTTAGCGGTTTCGATCAGCACCTCGCCATGATGCAAGCGCACCTCACGCAGGCTTGCGCTGTAATGCACGTCCACCGCGCTGTGGGTATTGAGGTGCAGCTGACTGCCATCGGCCAGTTGCACCTGACGCCGTTCGCCTTTGCCGGTGCGCAGCGTTGCCAGCCGCGCCGACAGTGGCTCGACGCTATTGAGGCCCCAGCCTGTCGCACCGACCGCCAGCAGCAGGCCCAACAGTTTGGCCACCGAACGCCGCCGCGCCCGCGCACCGGCCAGTGTCGGCAGCGCCACCTCTTGTGGCAGCCCGCCCAACTGGCGTTGCAGTTTTTCCACTCGCGCCCAGGCCTGGGCATGGCGGGCATCCTGCTCCAGCCAGGCCTGCCAGCCGCTGCGGTCAGCCTGGCCTGGCGCAGCAGCACTGAGTTGCACATACCAGGTGGCAGCGGCCTCAAGCACCTTGCGATCCAGCACCGCTCAGTCCTCCACCAGCAACAGGCACTCGGTCATGGCGCGGATCATGTGCTTTTTCACCGTGGTCACCGATACGCCCAGCCGCTCGCCGATGGCGGCATAACTCAGGCCTTCCAACTGCACGGCCAGAAAAATCGAGCGGGTGCGCTCGCCGAGCCCGTCGAGCATGGCGTCCACAGCGGTCAGCGTTTCGATGATCGACAACCGCGTTTGTGGCGAAATATCCAGCGGTTCAGGGCGCAACATCAACGCATCCAGATACGCCTGCTCCACCGCCCGGCGACGGAACTTGTCGATCATCAACGCCCGGGCAATCGCGCTCAGGTACGTGCGCGGTTCACGAATCGCCTCGACATTGCGCGCCGTCAGCACACGCACGAACGTGTCCTGGGCAAGGTCCGCCGCATCGCTCGAATTACCCAGCCGCGCCCGCAGCCAGCTATTCAGCCAGCTGTGGTGTTGCTGGTAGAGGTGGTGCAGGGGAGAGGAGTCGAGTGCGGACATGGCAGCCGTGTATGTGAGAATGATTCTCTACATTGTTGGCGCAAATCCGCTTTTATGACAAGGGGAGGCTCAAACTGATTGGATAATTACCGATTCTTCTCGACGAACCGGGTGCACTTCAGGTTTGGGGTAATCCGCAGTTGCTTGGCAGGTTCGATGCTTTCCTGAGTGCCTTCTTTGTTCAGTACACCGATACCACAGTAATTCTGCTGGTAGGTGAAGCTGGGGATAAGACCGGGTGTCGACTCACTCCAGAAGCCTGATTTAAAGGTGTAGTGGTGCCCAGGCTGTGGTGTAAACGAAAGGTTGATCATGCAGTTCATCTTCCCCTCTCTGCGCTCGTATTGCAGCACCAGCGGTTTGTTCACCAGGACGGGAGCTTCAAAAGAACCGTTCACGTACGGAATATTTGAATAGCCTGCATAACAACCGGCCTCGTCGAGGGTCATGACGCGCAGGTAAGTATCGCGTTCATATTCAAGCCGAATCGTCGCCGAGGACTCATCCCTGGCTGGAAACGGATACGGTTCACCACTCGACAAAAACCGGCAGCCAGGCAGCATTGCTAGGGCAGTCAGCAGCATCCCTGCTTTGAAAAGGTTGTTACTCAAGGGCATTAACCGCTCCTTCCTTGATGATTGTCTTATGTTCGCAATACACGCCAAGCCGGCTTACACCATCTCCAGCCGCTGCTTGCGCACCGGTGCCGGCCAGGCGCGGTCGATGTCGGCCAGGTCCTGGGCACTGAGCACGATGTCGGCGGCGGCCACATTAAGGCGAATGTGCTCGGGGTCCACGGCCTTGGGGATGGCGATCATGTTGTCTTGCCGCAGGACCCACGCCAGGCTGATCTGCGCAGGCGTTGCATTGTGGCGCCTGGCGACTTCTTGCAGGGCAGGGTGCCAGAGCAGGTCGCCGCCCTGGCCGATCGGGCAGTAAGCCATTAACGGCAGATGCCGGTTGGCCGCCCAGGGAATCAGGTCGAATTCGATGCCGCGTTGCGAGGGGTTGTACAGCACCTGATTGGTCGCGCAGCGCGGGTCGTCGAGTGCCAGCAGGTCCGACACATCGAAGTTCGACACGCCCCAGGCGCCGATCTTGCCTTGTTCGCGCAGGCGTTCGAAGGCTTGTACGGTTTCGGACAACGGGTACTGGCCCGGCCAGTGCAGCAGATACAGGTCGATGTAATCGGTGTGCATACGCCGCAGGCTGGCTTCGCAGGCCTTGGGAATGCCCTGGCTGCTGGCGTTGAACGGGTAGACCTTGCTGACGATGTACAGCTTGTCGCGCTGGCCGGCGATGGCCTGGCCAACGATTTCTTCGGCGCCGCCGTCGGCATACATCTCGGCGGTGTCGATCAGGGTCAGGCCCTGATCGATGCCCAGGCACAGCGCGGCGATTTCGTCGGAGCGCTGGTGATTTTTTTCGCCCATGTGCCAGGTGCCCTGGCCCAGTGCCGGGACGGTCTTGCCCGCCAGTGTCAAAGTACGCATTTATTGAGCTCCAGCCCGCCAGACGATTGCCATTGGAGGGGCAATCGTCAATCTGGTTCCGGTCGATGGATCAAACCCGGAATGGTTTAAGCCAGCCGTTGAGTTGCTCGCTCAAGCGCGCCAGATTCAGGCTCGCTGTGCTGGACTGCTCGGCCGCCAGGGCGGTGCCTTGCGACAGTTGCGCGGTCTGGGTGACGTTCTGATTGATGTCGTCGACCACATGCGATTGCTGCAAGGTGGCGCTGGCAATCGAGGCGTTCAGGCCGTTGAGATTGCGCAGCGCCTGGCTGATCGAGGTCAGACTCTGGCCGGCCAGATTGGCCTGCTCCAGGGTCAGGTCCGAGGCGCGGCTGCTGTCGCCGATGACTTTGACCGCGGCATCGGAGTGATGCTGCAAGCGTTCGATCATGCCTTGAATCTGTGCGGTGGACTTCTGCGTGCGCTGGGCCAGCAAGCGCACTTCGTCGGCCACTACGGCAAAACCACGGCCCTGTTCACCGGCGCGCGCCGCCTCGATGGCGGCATTGAGGGCCAGCAGGTTGGTCTGGTCGGCAATCGAGCTGATCACCTCCAGCACGCCGCCGATCTGGGTGCTTTCGGCCGACAAGGTGCGCATGACCTCGACGGCCTGTTCGATGGTGGCCGATAACTGCTGAATCTGCCGCAGGCTGCCGTCGATATTGACCAGTCCCTGCTGCGCCTCGGACTCGGCACTGCGCATTTCACTGGCGGCGTGCTCGGCATTGCGCGCCACATCCTGAACGCCGTAGGTCACCTGGTTGACCGCCGTGGCCACCAGTTCCATTTGTTGCGACTGCTGCTGGCTGCGCGCCTGGGCCTGCTCGGCGCTGCTGCCCATGTCTCTTGAGGCTTCGCCCAGCGCCACGGCCGACTGCTGCAACTGGCTGATCACATGGCGCAACTGGGCAATGAAGGTGTTGAAGTGCTGGCTGAGCAAGGTGATTTCATCGCTGCCCCGGGTTTCGAGGGTACGTGTCAGGTCGCTTTCGCCGCTGGCGACATTGGCCATGGCCTGCACCGCCGCGCGCAGCGGCAGGACGATGCTGCGCACAATCACGATCACCAGCAATGCCATCAACACGCTGATCGCCAGGCACACCAGAATGGCCTTGATGACCTGACCCTTGAATTCGGCGGCGACATCGTCGACATACACGCCTGAGCCGATGATCCAGCCCCACGGGCTGAACAACTGCACATACGAGGTCTTGCGCACCGGCTCGCTGGCACCCGGCTTGGGCCAGCGGTAATCGATGATCCCGGAGCCCTGACGCTTGGCCACCGCGACCATCTCGTTGAACAGCGCAAAGCCGTCCGGGTCCTTGATGGCAGACAAATCCTGGCCTTCAAGCTTGGCATTCATGGGGTGCATGATCATGAACGGGCGCAAATCGTTGATCCAGAAGTAGTCGTTCTGGTCGTAGCGCAGCCCGCGAATCGCCGCCAGCGCCTGCTGTTGCGCAGCCTCGCGGGTGAGGGTGCCGGCGGTTTCCAGGGCGTGATAATGGTTGAGCAGGCCGCTGGCGGTCTGCACCACGTGCATGGTTTTCTGCGCCTTGGCCAGATAGAGATCGTCGTGGATCTGCTTGAGCAGCGCGGCGCCCAGGATGAACAGCATCAGGACACAGACGACCAGAATCAGCCACAACCGTCGACTGATGGAAAGATGGCGCATGCTCATGGCATCGACCTCGCTTGTTATTGTTATTTCATTAAGGCTTTCGGCTCATCGTGACTAGAATTGAGCGTTTGGTCACGAAATTTTTCATGCCTTTTTGCTACTACCTTCGGCTAATGGTCAAAGGCTTACACGCGGTGGCGGCATTCGGCCATTTTCTCAGCGCTGATACACTCGTAACATAGGATCCAACAGCCGTAGCCAAGGAAGCGCCACGGTGATCAAGGACGATCGACCATTGCCAGGATGGCTACTGACAGGATGTTGGAATGGTCATGTGCAAAGAACCCGCCTCGGCGGGTTTTTGCGTTTGTGGGGTTTGAGTCAGTCTCAAAGTGCCGGGGCAGGGCACTTTCCGATGGAAGGTGTAACGAGATGTGAAAAATTTGTGATTTGATAGGAACGCTTCTCAAAAGCGCTTATCAGACTTTCACTTTTGAGAAGAGTCCGCATTGCCAGGAAGGCGCTCACCACTCTTGCCCAGGTACATCGCTCCATGGCCTTCTCTTTCCCGTCACGCCCAACCCTGCTTGCTCTGTGCTGTTCTGCCAGCCTCATGGCCCACGCCGCCGATCAGGTTGTCGAACTGGGCGCTACCGACGTCAACGCCAGCGCCGTCAAAGCCAATTCCAATACCCTGCCTGAAGCCTTTGCCGGCGGTCAGGTCGCGCGTGGCGGGCAAATGGGCGTGCTGGGCAATCAGGACAACATGAACGTCCCGTTCACCATGACCAGCTACACCGCAAAACTGATCGAAGACCAGCAGGCCGAGGACGTCGGCGATGTGCTGCTCAATGATCCGTCGGTGCGTCAGTCGTTCGGTTTCGGCAACCAGTCGCAGGTGTTTGTCATTCGCGGCCTGCCGCTGAGTGGTGACGACATTTCCTATAACGGCCTGTATGGCGTGCTGCCACGGCAGATCCTGTCCACCGATGCGGTCGAGCGCGTTGAAGTGTTCAAGGGACCGAACGCTTTCATCAATGGTGTCAGCCCGACCGGCAGCGGCCTGGGCGGTGGCGTCAACCTGCAACCCAAGCGCGCTGGCGATACCCCGACGCGCCGCTACACCCAGGACATCAGCACCGATGGCCGGATTGGCGAGCACCTGGACCTGGGCCAGCGTTTCGGTGAAGACAACCGCTTCGGCGCACGGGTCAACCTCAGCCAGCGCGAAGGCGAAACCGCCATCGACGACCAGGATCAACGCACCAAGCTGTTCGTCGCCGGGCTGGACTATCGCGGCGAGGGCTTCCGCGCCTCCACCGACTTCGGCTACCAGAAGCAACGCATCAACCATTTGCGCAACACCGTGCAGCTTGGCAGCGCCACCCAGATTCCGACCGCGCCCGATGCCAGCCATAACTATGGCCAGAGCTGGTCGTACACCGAGACCGAAGACACCTTCGGCATGATGCGCGGCGACTGGGACCTGAGCGAAAACTGGACCGCGTACCTGGCCGGCGGCGTCAAGCACACCCGTGAAACCGGCATTTACGGCACGCCGGCCCTGGTGGGCAATAGCGGCAGCGCGACCATCGGCGGCTCGGAAATTCCGCACAACGAAGACAACACCACCTTCAGCGCCGGTCTCAATGGCCGCCTGCAGACCGGCCCGGTCAGCCATCAGATCGCAATCGGCGCCTCGACGATCTGGACCGAGCAAGAGAACGCCTATGTGTTTTACGTTCCCACGGCCGGTAACACCAATATCTACAACAAGGTCAGCCTGCCCAAGCCTTCCACCGTCTGGTTTGCTGGCGGCGAAATGGGCGATCCCGGTGTAACCGGCAAAACCCGTAACCGCAGCCTGGCGATTTCCGACACCGTGGGCCTGTTCGACGACACGTTGTTGCTGACCTACGGCCTGCGCCGCCAGCAATTGCGCGTCGAGAACTACAGCTACGACGGTCCTGTCGCCGACGGCAGCCGCACCTCGCTCTACGACCAGTCGATCACCACGCCGGTGTACGGCATTGTCTATAAACCGATCGAGACCGTTTCGCTGTACGCCAACCGCATCGAAGGCCTGGCCAAAGGCCCGGTGGCATCGGGCACCGTGACCAACCTGGGCCAGGCCTTCCCGCCGGGCCGCACCAAGCAGCTTGAAGCCGGTATCAAGCTGGACCTGCAAAGCTTCGGCGCCAACCTGGGCGTGTATCGCATCGAAAAACCCACCGACGGTTACGTCGATTCGGCGCAAGCGCTGTATGTGCGCGACGGCGAGCAGGTCAATAAAGGCGTCGAGTTGAGCGTGTTCGGCGAGCCGGTCGAAGGCCTGCGCCTGATGGCTGGCGGCACGCGCATGACTTCCGAACTGAACGGTACGGCCGGCGGTATCAACGATGGCAACCACGCCATCGGCGTGCCGACCTTCCAGCTCAACGCCAGCGTCGATTGGGATGTGCCGGGCGTCGAAGGCCTGGCGCTCAATGGCCGCATGCTGCGCACCGGCGGCCAGTTCGCCGACCAGGCGAATAACCTCAGCCTGCCGACCTGGAACCGCTTCGATGCGGGCGCCCGCTACAAATTCCGTGCGTACAAGGACCTGACCCTGCGCGTGAACGTCGAAAACATCACTGACAAGAACTACTGGGCCTCGGCCAACGGCGGTTACCTGACCCAGGGCGAGCCACGCTTGGTGAAGTTCTCCGGCACGGTCGACTTCTAAGCCTGGCCGTTCTTGACGGCATCCAGCTCGCGCACCAGAAAATCCACCAGCGCCGATACCCTGCGGTTCGGCGCGCCACCTGCGGTCACGGCATACAGGTCCACATGCCGTGGCATGTACGCATCCAGCGCGGTTTCCAGCAGGCCGCTGTCCAGCTCTTCGCGCACCTCCCAGCAGTTCTTGATCATCACCCCATGGCCCTGCAGCGCCCAATGGCGCAGCACCGCGCCGTCATTGGCCACCCGATTGCCGGCGACACGGATCGCCACCGGCTTGCCGTCGACAATGAAGGGCCAGGTCGAGAAGGGCACGTCCGGCCGTTGCA
Organism: Pseudomonas sp. HP_08; assembly: GCF_055284095.1. NCBI lineage: Bacteria > Pseudomonadati > Pseudomonadota > Gammaproteobacteria > Pseudomonadales > Pseudomonadaceae > Pseudomonas > Pseudomonas sp. HP_08. Next base: position 284,499 of record NZ_JBTOQC010000034.1, read on the forward strand.
GCACCAGGCAATTGTGCCGGCTCAATTGCTCGGGATGCTCGGGCTTGCCGTGGGTTCGCCAGTACTGCGCGGTGGCACACACGATGCGCTGGCTGCGGATCAACAGGCGCGACCTCAGCGCTGAATCGGCCAGCGGGCCATTGCGCAACGCCAGGTCGAGATTGTTTTCGATCAAATCGAACACGCCGTCTTCAAGGTGCAGGCTGATCTGAATATCCGGGTGCAAGTGCATGAAGCGGTCGAGCAGTTGCACCAGCTTCAGGCGCCCGAAATCGCGCGTGGCGGTCATGCGTATCGGGCCCTTGAGTGGACCGTCCTGACGAATGCTGTCGATCGAGCCTTCCCAGTCGGCCAGCAGGCGCCGGGCATCGACCAGAAAACGTTCACCCTCATGCGTAAAGGTCAACTTTCGTGTCGATCGGTTGATCAAACGGGTGGCGGCGCGTTCTTCCAGCTGTTGCAGGGCCAGCGTCACCGTCGAGGTGGCCACCGCCTGGCGTCGGGCGGCGGCGCTCAGGCTACCGGTTTCGGCAATGCTCACGAACAGGCGCAAGGCATCGAGTGTGTCCACGGAGTTCTCGCCTTAAAGGGCTGGATATTATTCGACAAAATCGAAAAGTGATATTCGCAATGCGTGGATTATCCGCCATTTGAAAATACTGCAGAGTAGGCTCAATCAACCCGATTATGGAGGTCTCACCATGAACATCGACTTCAACGGCCGCAAAGTACTGGTCAGTGGCTCCACCAATGGCATTGGCCTGGCGGTGGCCAAAGGATTTCTCGACGCGGGCGCGACCGTGATCATCAACGGTCGCAGCGACGCCTCGGTGAAAAGTGCCCTTGAACGCCTGGGACCGCTGGCGGCCAACGCCATCGGCTTTGCCGGCGACCTGGCCAGCGAATCGGCGGCGCAGCAACTGATCGAGCAACATCCGCACGTCGACATCCTGATCAATAACCTGGGCATTTATCAGCCGCAGGACTTCTTCGACACCCCCGACAGCGAGTGGCAACGCTTCTTCGACACCAACGTGCTGTCTGGCGTGCGCCTGTCGCGTGCCTATGCACAGGGCATGGTTGAACGTGGCTGGGGACGCATCGTGTTTGTCTCATCCGAGTCGGCGCTGAATATCCCCTCGGACATGATCCATTACGGCTTCTCCAAAACCGCGCAACTGGCCATCGCGCGCGGCCTGGCCAAGCGCCTGGCAGGCACCGGCGTGACCGTCAATTCGGTATTGCCGGGTCCGACATTGTCCGAAGGCGTGGCCGAAATGCTGCAGCCTGAGGTCGAGCGCAGTGGCGAAAGCCTGGAAAAGGTGGCCGCCGACTTCGTCAACGCCCATCGCGCCTCATCGATCATCCAGCGCGCGGCCAGCGTCGAAGAGGTGGCCAACATGATCATCTATGTCAGCTCGGCACAAGCCTCGGCCACCACCGGCGCCGCGTTGCGGGTCGATGGCGGCGTGGTCGACAGCATCGTCTGATTGCGCCAGAAACAGTCAACGTGGCAGGTGCTGCTCCGGGTCCAGCAACTGCCACTGCTCCTCGCTAAAAAAGTGCTCATCGCAGTTATTCCCCTCACCACTGCGATCCACCACCAGAAAATCATCCTGCGCCTGCAGGCTCAGCACCGGGTGGTGCCAGACGCCGCGATGGTAGTTGATGCCTTGTTTGCCATCGGTCACGAACGCGCGAATCAACGCAGGATCCGGTTCATCCCCCGCAGGCGCCACCACAATCAGAAAACGATTGCCCAGCAACGGGATAAACGCCTGGCTGCCCAGCGGGTGGCGTTCGAGCATGCCGATGGTCAGCGGCCACTCCAGCATCCGGGCGCGGAAGATGCTGATGATCGCCTGGTCGTCGGGCGTCGCGGTTTGCACCTCGGCCAGGCGGTGGTAACGCTGGGTCGAGCCGTTGTTGATCGCAAAGTGCGCGCTGCCTTCGGTTTCGATCACGTCGCCGAAAGGGGCGAAGGCGTGTTTGGTCAATGGTTCGATGATCAGGCTGCGCATGGTGGCTTCTGTCGTGCAGCGAACACGGCCCCCGCAGAAGCGAGCGTAGAGCTCGCGAAGGGGGCGGTGTGGCTGAAATATTTCTTTCGTCTGCTCTGACGCATCCGCAAGCTCTACGCTCACTCCTGCGAATGCGATCAGTCAGGCAATTAAAGGGTGTCTGCTGAACGCCTTTAGCGAACGCTGGCTTTACCCAGCAACCGCAGCCGGCTCACGCCGCCGTCCGGGAAGATGTTCAGGCGCACATGGGTGATCGGGCCCAAATCCTTGATCTGCTCGTTGAATGTGTGCTCGGCGTGCATGCTCAGCTTTTGGCTGGGCAGCAGTTCGCGCCAGAACAGGCTCTGGGTTTCGATCTGGCTGTCGGTGCCGCCTTTGACGAAGGCGCCCTGGATCGAGCAGCTGTCGGGGTAATTGCCTTTGAAGTGCAGGGTGTCGACGATCACTTGCTCGATAACGCCCGGATGCCCCAGCGCGACGATGACCCAGTCATTGCCGGGCGTACGGCGGCGGGCGGTTTCCCAGCCGTCGCCCATGTTGACGCCGCGACCTGGGTTGAGCAGGTTGCCCATGCTGCCGTAGTGCTCATCCGAGCAGGCAATCGAGCGGCCGCCGTTCAGGGCCGAGGCCAGGTCAAGGGTTTGCTCGGCGCTGACCGTCGACCAGTCGCGGTAAGGAATGCCATGCACGCGCAGGCGGGCCACGCCGCCGTCGGGGTAGATGTTGAAGCGCAGATGGCTGAACGGTTGGCTGGCGTCGATGGCGTGGTAGTGGTGGCTGTTGCCTTGCAGCTCGACCGAGGGCAGCAGCTCGAACCATTCGGTGCTTTCGTCGGGGTCGCCTTCGGCCAGGAAGCAGGCTTCCAGCGAGGCGGAAGGCGGGTAGTTGCCGGTGAAGTACGAGGTGTCGATGTCGACGCCTTTGATCACCCCGGCCACGCCCAGGCGAATGACCGCACTGTCGTAACCCTCGAAGCGTTTGCGGCGCGACTCCCAGCCGTCCATCCACTTGCCGTTGTCGTCGAACACGCCTTCTTTCCACACCGCCGGGTGTGGCTGGAACAGGCGGTTGGCGTCGGCGAACCAGTCATCGGTGACCGACAGAATGCGCGTGCCGAGGCGGGCATCGGCGAGGTTGACGTATTTCTCGAACGGGGCAGCGTGGACTTTCATGGGCAGTGGCCTTGTGCAAAGGGGCGTCTGAATAGGATGGTATTTCCTATGCAATTTGTTTGCCTGCCATGAAGGACTAAACACTCAAGCCCCGTATTACGGGGCTCAAGGGGTTTTGTTTTGTTGATGTCTGGTCAGACCAGTCCTACCGTTGTGCGCCTTGTCAGGTCTGGCCGCAAGCAGCGGCACCAACTCGGTGCATGCGCATCGCCGCGCTTAATGGCTGAAAGCCTGGCTGAACGAGGTGTCGATGATGGTGCTGGTGTCGAACGCCTTGGGCAGGGCGCCGGTTTGCTGGAGGAAGTCGGCGGTGCCCTGGTAATCCCTGGCCGCCTGTTCATCCACCGGGCCGACGGTCATGTTGGCCTGGCCGATCCAGTGGCGCGAGACGGCAGGGTCGAGGTTGGCTTTTTTCGCCCATATATCGGCGTAGGTTTCCTTGTTGGCTTCAACCCAGGCACGGGCTTTTTGCAGGCGGCCGAGGAAATCGGCGATGGCTTCACGCTTGGGGTCGATGGCGTTGGCGTTGGCGGCGATGCTCGACAGCCCCGGCATCAGGTCGCGGGCGGTGATGATCGGCTTGGCGCCGGAGAACACCACTTGCTGGGAGATGTACGGTTCCCACACCGGAAAGGCGTCGATGCTGCCACGCGGAAAGGCAGCGGCGGCATCGATCGGCATCAGTTTGACGAACTCGACGTAGTCGTGCGGCAGGCCGGCCTTGTCCAGTGCGCGCAGGGTCAGTTGCTGGCTCCAGGCGCCGGGCCAGTAGGCGACCTTTTTACCCTTGAGGTCCTGAATGGTCTTGGCGGTCGAGTCCTTGGGCACCAGCAGGGCGATGGTGTCCGGGTTCTGCCGCGACACGCCGATCAGTTTCACCTGTGCGCCCTTGGCGGCCAGGAAGATAAAGCCCGAGTCGCCGAGAAAGCCCAGGTCCAGCGCGCCGACTTCCAGCCCCTCGGCCACCGGCGCTGCCGACTGGAAGTGTTTCCAGTCGACGGTGTAAGGCGCGTCCTTGAGCACGCCGGAGGCCTCGACCGAGGCGCGCACGTTGTAGTAGTTCTGGTCGCCGACGCGCAGTACGGTGGGTTCAGCGGCATGCAGGGCGGTAACGGGTGCAGCAATGGCCAGCGCGACCAGGCTGCGGCGCAGCAGACGAAGCAGGTTCATGGGGACTTCTCCAGGTCAGCCGGCCTTGCGGGTTTGCAGGCGGGCAATGTGTTCGCGGATCGCCGGGATCAGGCCCCGGCCATACAGTTGGGCATCGTCCAGCGGGTCGAAGCCACGAATCAGAAAGGTGCTGGCGCCGTGTTCCCAATAGCGGCCCAGAGCGGTCGCGACCTGTTCGGGGGTGCCGACCAGGGCGGTGGAATTCCACTGCGCGCCGGTCAGGCGGGCGACGCCGGTCCACAAGCGTTCATCCAGCACTTCGCCACGCTGGGCAGCGGCGAGCAGACGTTGCGAGCCGGTATTGCCCGGTGCGTGGCCGTGCAGCGGCAGGCCGAAGCGCTCGCGGTTGTCACGGATGCGTTCGAGGATCTCGGCGGCGCGCTTCCAGGCGGCCTCTTCGGTGTCGGCGACAATAGGCCGGAATGACACCGAAACGCGCGGGCTGCGGCGCTGAGTGTGGGACTGGGCCTGAGCGGCCTTGCGCAGATGCTGCACATGTTCGGCAAAGTCGGCCAGCGGCTCGCCCCAAAGCATATAGGTGTCGGCATGCCGCGCCGCCACATCGAGTGCGGCCGGCGATGAGCCGCTGAAATAGATGGGGATGTGCGGTTTCTGTCTGGGTCGCACGTTGGGCAGCGCACCTTTGAAGTGATAGAAGCGCCCTTCGTGGTCGACCGGGCCTTCGGCGGTCCAGATGGCCTTGAGTGCCTGAATATATTCGTCGGTGCGCGCATAACGCTGGTCGTGATCGAGCCAGTCGCCATCGCGCTGCTGATCGATATCGTTGCCGCCGCTGATGACATTGAGCGACAGGCGCCCGTTGCTGAACTGATCCAGAGTCGCCAGTTGCCGGGCGGCCAGTGGCGGGGCGATCACGCCGGGCCGGTAAGCCAGCAGAATGCCCAGGCGTTCGGTGGCGGCGGCAATGAACGAGCTGACCACCGCGCCCTCGGCGCCGTTGGAAAAGTAACCGACCAGTGCCTTGTCGAAGCCGGCCTGCTCATGGGCCTGGGCGAAGCGCCGAACGAAGTCGGCATCCACGGCGTCGCCCAGTGGCTGGTCCACCTCGGCACTGGGGGTGGCGGTAATCATGCCGATGATTTCGACGCTCATGTGACGCTCCTTCGATCGCTGCCAGTCGTGTGTACGGTAGGGTTTTGCTTATAAGAAAGGCGCAGTGGCCTAACCAATGCTTATAAGACTATTGGCAATTCTGATCGAAGGGAAATTCGTTTTGGGTCTAAGCTAATATTTTAAAAATGCATTAAACGTTTAAGCTTTATTGTTATTAATGCATTTTATCGGCGATGGGTGATGCATCGCGTTCATGCACCTTTTGCCCTGCCGACCAGGTCTGGCGGACCACGCGGTCATCGCCCAGGGTCATCAGCACAAACAGCGTTTCTTCTATCGTGCGTGACTGCGCCAGCCGGTAGCTCAGCAGTGGCGTGGCGTGGTAGTCGAGCACCACAAAATCTGCCTCGAGCCCGGCTTGCAGGCTGCCGATGCGGTCGTCCAGGCACAAGGCGCGGGCGCCGCCCAGGGTGGCCAGGTACAGCGCCTTGAACGGGTGCAGTTGCGCGCCCTGCAACTGCATCACTTTGTAGGCCTCATTGAGCGTTTGCAGAATCGAAAAGCGGGTGCCGGCGCCGACATCGGTGTCCAGGCCGACGGCGCTGATGTGTCCGTCCTCGACCAGCAGCAGGCCATCGGCGAAATACGCATGGCTGGCCTGCACGCCGCACTCGGCGGGGTCATTGAGGCTGTAGAGGATGGCGGCGCGATGCGCCGCGCGTGTGGCGTTGATCAATGCGATAGCCTGCGAAAGCTGCCGGGGGTAATGCCCACCACTTTCTTGAACGCCCGGCTCATATGGCTCTGATCGAAGAAACCGCAAGCGAACGAGGCCTCAGCCAGGCCGGCGCCACGGCGCAGCAGTTTCTGGATATGGGCAATGCGCTTCTGAATCTGATAACTGTGCGGCGTCACACCCACGCACTTTTTAAACACCCGGATCAGATACAGCGAATCGAGATTGACCATCTGTGCCAGTTCCTCCAGAGAAACGGCCTTGTCGAAGTCGTCTTCAAGTTTCTTTCTGATGCGTTTTACCGCGTGCGGTTCACAAGCGTCTGTGCGCATGACCGGCGCGCCGCTGCGTTCAAACACGTTTGCCACCAGATCAAGCAATAACGTTTCCCGTTCCAGGCTGGGAGGAGAGCGTTGAATGATTTGATGGTGCTGTAAAAACAGCGAGGCAATGTGAGGGGTTTGATTCATCGCCGTTTGAAACAGATGAATATGGTCCTCGGAAAAACGCCCCTGAAACACACTGCGGCTGACCCATTGCGGATCGATATACAGCATCCGGTATGTCCAGCCCTGGTCGTTGCCGGGCAAGCCGTCATGAATTTCGCCGGGGCTGATGGTCACTACGCTGCCAGCGCCGCCGAGGGCGTAACTGCCGCGATAGAACAGTTTTTCGGCGCCGCCACTGATAACGCCTATCGCATAGCGATCATGCGAATGCCGGCCAAACGACTGGGTGCTGTAGTGCGCGGATAACAGTTCACAGTCGCCTTCGGGAATGCGCCAGAAGTGCACGAAATCCTTACCCGTATCAGGGGCTTTAGTGTGTTGTAGCTCTTCCATGAAATGTCCAGTTTTGTGCAATACCAGTGAACGCAAGGTTTATACAGTAACCGCCCATTTCATAGCACACGCGCAGCGGAGCGTTCAATGTCTACAAAACTGGTTATTGGGGATTTCAACAAGTCTTCATGGTCGTTTCGCGCATGGCTGGCGTTGGTAACAGCCGATGTTTCGTTTGACGTCATCCAGATCAAACTGGAGCAAAACGATACCCGTCAGCGCATTCTGGCGCATTCGCCTTCCGGCAAAGTGCCGGCACTGGTGCTCGATGACATCGTCATCAACGACAGCCTGGCCATCAGCGAATACGTTGCCAGCGTTTATCCGGCCGCTCACCTGTGGCCCGACGACGTGCAACTCAAGGCGCTGGCCCGTGCGGCGGCGGCCGAAATGCACTCGGGCTTCACCAACCTGCGCACGCAGATGTCGTTTGGCCTGCAAACCGGCGAAACCCCTGAGCCCCTGACAAGCGAAACTCGCGAAGAGATCCAGCGGATCTTCGCCATCTGGACCCAACTGCGTGAGCGCAGCGACTCGCAGCAGTTTCTGTGCGGCACCTTCGGCATTGTCGATGCGATGTTTGCCCCGGTGGTGTTTCGCTTCCGCCGCTACGGCATTGAAGTGCCCGAGTCGTTGCAGGGTTATGTCGACAATCTGTTGGCGTATGCACCGGTGCAGCAATGGCTGAAGCTGGCCGCGCAGGAAGTCTGACCCGCGCAGCGTAACCCCTCGAAATCGATCCGACGACGGAAAACCATGGGATTTTCCGTCTTGTCGAGTCAGCAGGCTTAATGGAATAAAGGAAAGCAAGGATGAGCGTTCATACCGTCAATGCCCGGCAAACCGGACGTGAGGCACAGATTTACGATGTGATCGGTATCGGTTTTGGCCCGGCCAACATCGCATTGGCCATCGCGCTGGAAGAGTTGCAATTCACGGGGACGCGGTTGTTTCTCGAGCGACATTCCAGTCCCCGGTGGCAGCCGGAAATGCTCCTGGCCGGCAGTGATATCCAGAACCATCCGAGCCGGGACCTGGTGACGCCGCGCAATCCGCGCAGCCGCTACACCTTCACCAACTTTCTGTTTGAAAACGATCGGCTGTTCGAGCACCTGAACCTCGGCCTGGAATTTCCGCTGCGCAGTGAGTTTGCCGAGTACGTGCGTTGGGTCGCCGGGTTCTTTGCCGAGGACGTCGCCTACAACCAGACGGTGACGTCGATTCACACCGACCCGGCCAGCCAGGTCTATTGCATCACCACGCAGGCCGGCGACAGGTTTTATGCCCGCTCTCTGGTCCTGGCGCCTGGGCGCACGCCGGTGATCCCCAAGGTGTTTGCCGGCTGCTCAGAGGACCGGGTGTTCCACTTGACCCAATACCTCGGGCGTCTGCAGCACCTGTCCAGCCAGGGCGAGCTGAAGCGGGTGGCGGTGGTCGGCGGCAGCCAGAGCGCCATCGAGATCATCCTGCACCTGCGTCACACCTACCCGCAGCTGGAAATCATCAATGTGCAGCGCGGCTACGGCTTTCGTCTCAAGGACACCAGCCAGTTCAGCGAGCATGTGTATTTCCCGGACTTTGTCGACCAGTACTACTACAGCTCCGCCGAAGCCAAGCGCAACATCAATCGGCACCTGCACTACACCAACTATTCGGCCGCCGATGCCGATGTGATCGGCGAGTTGTACGTCGGTATGTATGAAGACCGCCTGAAGGGCAAGGAACGGGTCGTGATCAAGGGCCTGAGTGAAATTCGCGGCTGCACGCCTGCCGCACAGGGCTACACGCTGAACGTGCTCGACACGCGCAGCCAGGACAGCGAAGCGATCGAAAACCTCGACGCCATCGTGCTGGCCACCGGTTTCCGCAACCTGGGCACCGGCGAGCAGGACGAGCGTTTCCCGGCCGTGCTCAAGGACCTGGCCGAGTGCCTGGACTGCGATGAGCACGGGGTGATCCGCATCGGTCGCGATTACCGACTGTCGGCCCGTGAAGGGTGCAGCCTGCCGGCGCTTTACCTCAATGGCCTGTGCGAGTCGTCCCACGGTTATGGCGATGCCGGCTCGTTCAGCCTGCTGTCGCTGCGTGCCCGGGATATTTTCACCTCGCTCAATGCGCAATTGGGGCTTGAGCCCGTCGCGCAAAAGATCGCTTGAAACGCAGTACCGAATCCGACCTTTTATGAGTAAGCAACCGATGGATATTTCAGGAATGGATGAGCGCGGTCTATTTGCCGAGTTCGAGTCTCAGGCGCGCAGTTACTGTCGCAGCTTTCCGGTGGTTTTCGACCGGGCCCAAGGCAGCTTCCTGTATGACCTTCAGGGTCAGGCGTACATCGACTTTCTAAGTTGCGCAGGTTCTGTCAATTACGGCCACAACCCGGCCGTGGTAAAGGCTGCAATCATCGAGTACCTGCAAAACGACGGTATCCAGGGCGCGCTGGACATGCACAGCCGCGCCAAGCAAGCGTTCATTTCGACCTTTCAAAAAATCATTCTTGAACCGCGTGCACTGTCGTACAAGATGCAGTTCACCTCACCGACCGGCACCAGCGTGGTCGAGTCGGCGATCAAGCTGGCGCGCAAGGTCACCGGACGTCGACACGTTGTGAGCTTCACCAATGGCTTTCACGGCATGTCCGGCACCTCGCTGGGGCTGACCGGCAGCCGCGACAATCGCCAGCCGGGTGTCGACCCTTATGTGTTTCGCCTGCCGTATGAAAACTATTTGCCGGGCCTGGATTCGATTGCCTATTTCGAGCGCTTGCTCAACGACAACAGCTCAGGCCTGGACCTGCCGGCGGCGGTGATCCTGGAAACCGTGCAGGGTGAGGGCGGTATCAACACGGCGTCGGCCGAATGGCTGCGCCGCCTGCGGCAATTGACCGCCGAGCACGACATTTTGCTGATCGTTGACGATATCCAGGCCGGCTGCGGCCGTACCGGCACGTTCTTCAGCTTCGAGCCCTCCGGGATCACCCCCGATATGGTCTGCCTGTCCAAATCGCTCAGTGGCTATGCCTTGCCGTTTGCCTTGCTGCTGCATCGTCCGGAGCTGGACCAATGGCGGCCCGGTGAAGACAACGGCACCTTTCGTGGTAACAGCCTGGCGTTTGTCGCGGCCACCCGCACCCTGCAAGAGTTCTGGAGCGATGAGCTGCTGGTCGAGCACATCAAGGCCAATGAAGCCCACTTGCAGGCCTGGCTTGGCAGTGTGACCGAACGCTTTGCCGCGCATATCAAGGCTGTGCGCGGGCGCGGGCTGTTTTATGGCATCGAGTTCCACGACGCATCGCGAGCGGCTGTGGTGATGCGTGCCTGTTTCGAGCGTCATCTGATCATCGAGCGCTGTGGGCCTGAAGATCAGGTGCTCAAGCTGATGCCGGCGCTGACCATTGAGACCCACACCCTGCAATCGGGTCTGCAACGCATTTTCGAGTCCATGCAGCAGGTGCTGGGCAACCAGTTCGATACGTCGCGTACGGTCCGGGAGGTCGCTGATGTCAACTAACAACAATCGGGCAATCATCGAGCTGACCATCGGCGGGCTGATGCTCAGCCTGTCGGCCCTGGCGGTCGCTTTCGCCAATATCGGCGCGGGCGGGGCAGGGTTCTACCGCATGCTGTTCGCCTCGATCCTGTTTTACCTGCTGCTCAAGGTGCGCAAGACCCCGGTATTGCTCAAAAACCTGAAAGCTCAGATGTACACCGCGCTGGCCGGGGTGTTTCTGGCCATCGACCTGGTGCTGTGGCACCAGAGCATTTATATCGTCGGTCCCGGCATCGGCTCGATTCTGACCAACTGCCAGGTGTTCTTCATGACCCTGTTGGGGCTTTACCTGTTGAAGGAAAAGCCGTCTATCTACTTTGTGATCTCCATTTGTCTGGCATTTGTGGGCCTGTACCTGCTGCTGATGCCGGAAATGCGCAGCGCGCTGGGTATCAAGGGCGTGGTGTATGGCGTGTTGTCGGGGCTGGCGTATGCGATTTGCGTGTACTTCCTGAAGGTCAACACCCAGTTGCCCGACGGTGGCGGCGACAAGATTGCGCAGATGCTCAACCTGAGCCTGTGGGCGGCGCTGGTGTTGCTCGGCTATGCACTGCTGAACAATGAAAGCCTGGCCATCGTCGACGGCCAGACCCTGCTGATGCTGATTGTCTATGGGGTGCTGGTGCAGTTTGTCGGCTGGTTGCTGGTCAACCGCTCGATCGGCGCGCTGAGCCTGGGGCTGGCGGGATTGATCCTGCTGCTGGAGCCGGTGATCACTTACTTCATCGACATCACCCTGCTGGGCAAGGAAAGCTCGCTGGTGCAAATCAGCGGGGCGTTGTTGACCATCGTTGCGGTGTACATCGGCTCGATCAAGCCTCCAGAGAAAGCGGCACCGGCCAGCGCGGCGGTTGCCGAGACTGTCTGAACCGGCTCTTTGCCATCATCGCTGAGGTTCTATACTGTGCGCAGGCCCGCAAAAGGCCTGCGCACAGTCGTTTACGGCCCGGCAACAGCGCGTTACAAGCGCTGCAAGAGTTTGCGCCAATGCCCCGGCGCTTGAGATACACTGCGCCGCTTGTATCGAGTCTGAAGTTGCTTGCTAAGGAATCAAACGATGTTCAAGGCTCCCGACAGCCTAGCCGAGCAAATCGCCCAGCATCTGGCCGAGCGGATCATCCGTGGCGAACTCAAGCCTGGTGAGCGCATCCAGGAGCAGAAAGTCACGCAGTCATTGAACGTCAGCCGCGGTTCGGTGCGCGAAGCCTTGCTGATTCTGCAACGCCGCCATCTGGTGGTGATCCTGCCGCGCCGTGGCGCTCAGGTCACCGCGCTCAATGCGCACCACGTGACCAGTTTGTGCACGCTGATGGGTGAGTTGTACATCCTGCTGGCACTGGCAGTGTCCGAGCGTTGGCAAGAGCAGGCCGACCTGCAACCCTTCCTGGCCATTCAGCAGCGTTTGCAGGCCAGCCATGATCGCCAGGATGTGCAGGCCTTCGTCGAAGACAGCTTCAGTGTGATGCGTGCGGCGTTCCCGTTCGCCGATAACCCGTACCTGCAAGAAACCATCGAAAACCTGCAACCGTCCATGAGCCGCAACTATTACCTAGCGCTGGAGCAGCGAAAGGCGGAGATGGGCGATTTTCTCGAGCTGTTCGCGCAACTGTTGCACGCGGTGATCGACCGCGACCAGCCGCGCATCCGTACGGTGCTCAAGGCCTACGGCCAGCGCAACTGCCAGCTGGTGCTGGCAGCGCTCGCCGCGGACTGAACGCATGCGCCTCAAGTGCATCCGGCTTGCGGGGTTCAAGTCCTTCGTCGACCCGACCACGGTCAACTTCCCCAGCAACATGGCGGCGGTGGTCGGCCCCAATGGCTGCGGCAAGTCCAACATCATCGATGCGGTGCGCTGGGTAATGGGCGAAAGCTCGGCCAAGAACCTGCGCGGCGAGTCGATGACCGACGTCATCTTCAACGGCTCGACCAGCCGCAAGCCGGTCAGCCAGGCGAGCATCGAACTGGTGTTCGACAACACCGACGGCACGCTGGTGGGCGAGTACGCCGCCTACGCGGAAATCTCCATTCGCCGCAAGGTGACCCGCGACAGCCAGAACACCTATTTCCTTAACGGCACCAAATGCCGGCGCAAGGACATCACCGATATCTTCCTCGGCACCGGCCTGGGGCCGCGCAGCTACTCGATCATCGAGCAGGGCATGATCTCCAAGCTGATCGAAGCCAAGCCTGAAGAGCTGCGCAATTTCATCGAAGAAGCCGCCGGCATCTCCAAGTACAAGGAGCGGCGCCGGGAAACCGAAAGCCGTATCCGTCGTACCCAGGAAAACCTGGCGCGCCTGAGCGATCTGCGCGAAGAGCTTGAGCGCCAGCTTGAACGCCTGCATCGCCAGGCCCAGGCGGCCGAGAAATACCAGCAGTACAAGATCGAAGAACGCCAGCTCAAAGCGCAATTGTCAGCGCTGCGCTGGCAGGCGCTGAACGAGCAGGTGCGCCAGCGTGAGGCGGTGATCGGCGATCAGGAGGTTGGCTTCGAGGCGCTGGTGGCCGAACAGCGCAATGCCGATGCCGGCATCGAGCGGCTGCGCGACGGTCATCACGACCTGTCGGAGCGCTTCAATCTGGTTCAGGGTCGGTTTTATTCGGTGGGCGGCGACATTGCCCGCGTCGAACAAAGCATTCAGCACGGCCAGCAGCGTCTGCGCCAGTTGCAGGACGACCTGCGCGAAGCCGAACAGGCGCGCCAGGAAACCGAGTCGCACCTGGGGCATGACAGCACCTTGCTGGCGACCCTGAGCGAAGAGCTCGAAATGCTCGAGCCCGAGCAGGAAATCACCGCCGCCGCTGCCGAAGAGTCGGCCATGGCCCTTGAAGACGCCGAAAGCACCATGCACGGCTGGCAGGAGCAATGGGACAAATTCAACCAGCAATCGGCCGAACCGCAGCGTCAGGCGCAGGTGCAGCAGTCGCGCATCCAGCAGCTTGAGCAAACGCTGGAGCGCATTGCCGAGCGTCAGCGGCGGCTGGGCGAAGAGCTGCAACTGCTCGCCGCCGACCCCGAAGATGCCGCGATCCAGAGCCTTGAAGAAGAGCTGGCGATCCGCGAGCTGACCCTTGAAGACCTGCAACTGAGCGAGGAGCACGCCGTCGAGCGGCTGGAGCAACTGCGCGAAACCTTGCAGCACGCGACTCAGGATCAACAGCAGGCGCAAGGCGACTTGCAGCGCTTGCAGGGTCGCCTGGCTTCGCTTGAAGCCTTGCAGCAGGCGGCGCTGGACCCGGACACCGGCACCGCCGAGTGGCTACGCGACCAGCACTTGAGCGAACGCCCGCGACTGGCCGAAGGCCTGAACGTCGAGGCCGGTTGGGAGTTGGCGGTCGAGACCGTACTGGGCGCCGATTTGCAGGCGGTGCTGGTCGATGATCTGGCAGGCCTTGATCTGGCGGGTTTTAGCCAGGGCGATTTGCGCCTGGTCAGCCCAGGCCTGGGCGGCTTGGGTTTTGGTGGATCCGCTCTTGGTGAATCGGGCCTTGGTGGATCAGGGCTTGGTGGATCGAGCCTGCCGGGCAGCTTGCTGGACAAGGTCGACAGCCGTGTCGACCTGTCGGGCTGGCTGGGTCAGGTGTTGCCCGTCGAGGACCTTGATGAGGCCCTGGGCCGGCGCCCCACGCTGCAAACCGGACAAAGCCTGATCAGCCGCGACGGTTATTGGGTCGGCCGCGATTTTCTGCGGGTGCGGCGGGCCAGCGAGGCGCAAAGCGGGGTACTGGCGCGCGGCCAGGAAATCCAGCGCCTGGGCCTGGAGCGCGATGAGCTTGAGGCCACGCTGGCCAGTCTGCAGGAACGCTTGCAAACGGTACGTGAGCAGCAGGCGCAGCAAGAAGAAACCCGGGAAACGCTGCGTCGCCAGTTGCAGGACGAGCACCGCCAGCAGGGTGAACTGAAGGCGCGCCTGTCGGCCTCCAAAGCCAAGGCCGAGCAATTGACCCTGCGCCGCGCGCGGCTTGAAGAAGAGCTGGCCGAATTGGGCGAGCAGCGCGCGCTGGAGCACGAAAACCTTGGTGAGTCGCGCCTGCAGTTGCAAGAAGCACTGGACGCCATGGCGCTCGACACCGAGCAGCGCGAGGTCCTGCAGGGCCTGCGTGACAGCTTGCGCGAGCGGCTTGACCGAGTGCGCCAGGAAGCCCGCCAGCACAAGGATCGCAGCCATCAACTGGCCGTGCGCCTGGGGTCGCTCAAGGCCCAGCACGATTCGACGCACCAGGCGCTGGAGCGCTTGCGCATGCAGTCCGAGCGGCTCAATGAGCGCCGCGAACAACTGAGCCTTAACCTGGAAGAGGGCGCCGCACCGCTGGAAGAGCTGCGCCTCAAGCTTGAAGAACTGCTGGAACGGCGCATGGCCGTCGACGACGAAATGCGCATTGCCAAAAATGCACTCGAAGACGCCGACCGCGAACTGCGCGATGTCGAGAAGCGCCGCACCCAGGCCGAGCAACAGTCGCACATGCTGCGCGGGCAGCTGGAGCAGCAGCGTCTGGACTGGCAAACACTGACGGTGCGACGCAAGACCCTCGAAGAGCAGTTGCATGAGGACGGCTACGATCTGGCCGGCGTCATCGCCACGCTGGACGCCGACCTCAACGAAAGTCATGCCGAGCAGGAGCTGGAAAATATCGGCGCGCGCATCCAGCGCCTCGGGGCGATCAACCTGGCGGCCATCGACGAATATCAGCAACAGTCCGAGCGCAAACGCTACCTTGATGCGCAGGATGCCGATCTGGTCGAAGCCCTGGACACGCTGGAAAACGTGATTCGCAAGATCGACAAGGAAACCCGTAACCGCTTCAAGGACACCTTCGATCAGATCAACAGCGGCATTCAGGCACTTTTTCCAAAAGTTTTCGGTGGTGGCTCAGCTTATTTGGAACTGACGGGCGAAGATTTACTCGATACAGGAGTGACAATCATGGCGCGTCCTCCTGGCAAGAAGAACAGCACCATCCATTTGCTGTCCGGCGGCGAAAAAGCCCTGACCGCACTGGCTCTGGTTTTTGCGATTTTCAAGCTCAACCCGGCGCCGTTCTGCATGCTCGACGAGGTCGATGCACCGCTGGATGACGCCAACGTGGGGCGCTATGCACGGCTGGTGAAGGAAATGTCTGCCACGGTGCAGTTCATCTACATCACCCACAACAAGATCGCCATGGAAATGGCCGATCAACTGATGGGCGTGACCATGCACGAGCCGGGTTGTTCACGGCTGGTGGCGGTCGATGTGGAAGAGGCCCTGGCCATGGTCGAGGCCTGATAAAGGCCTGTTCGGCGGGTCGGCGAGGTGTTTTGTGCTACCGGTTGTGCGGTATGTATCGATTCTTGACTAACAGGTGGAATAGACGGTGTTAAGTTGCCTGAGGTCGTGCTAGTTTAATGACCACTTTTTTATCTATATCGTGGGCAAAATGCCAGTTAGAACATAGACTTGGCATCACGAATTAAAGGGGTTTAGGGCACCTCTGAAAACGCAGGCAACGCAGGTAGTTTTCAGAGGTGCCCTTTTCAGGCCCTTGTTTACAGAATTTCTCATTAGAGGCACGGGATTACATGGAAATCGGTCTGCGCGAGTGGCTGATCGTCATCGGCATCATTGTCATCGCCGGTATTCTCTTTGACGGCTGGCGCCGCATGCGCGGTGGCAAGGGAAAACTGAAATTCAGGCTCGACCGCAGTCATTCCAGCGTCGCGGACGAAGACGACACACCGTCTGCCGACCTGCTCGGACCTTCGCGCGTACTGGACAACCAGAAAGAGCCGCAGCTTGACGAGCACGACCTGCCTTCGGTCAGTGGCGAGGCCCGCGAGCCGCGGCGTCGTTACAACGACACCAGCAAAAAGCGCAAGGACGAACCGGCATCGGGCAATCTGGACCTGAACGACGACGGTCCCGGCCTGTTCTCGGCCCGTGACGATGAGGTGGCCGACGACAAGCTGGCGGCACGCACCTCGGCGTCCACTGCTGCTGTCGAAGACAAGGATCAGGTACCGCTGGAAGAAGTGCTGGTCATTAGCGTCATTTCCCGCGACGAAGGCGGTTTCAGAGGCCCTGCGTTGTTGCAGAACATCCTCGAGAGCGGACTGCGTTTCGGTGAAATGGACATTTTCCACCGTCACGAAAGCATGGCCGGCAACGGTGAGGTCTGGTTCTCCATGGCCAACGCGGTCAAGCCTGGCGTGTTCGACCTGGACGATATCGACCACTTCAGCACCCGTGCCGTGAGCTTCTTCCTCGGTTTGCCAGGCCCGCGTCATCCCAAGCAGGCCTTCGATGTCATGGTCGCTGCGGCCCGCAAGCTGGCGCATGAACTCGATGGCGAGCTCAAGGATGACCAGCGCAGCGTGCTGACCGCGCAGACCATCGAGCATTACCGCCAGCGCATCGTCGAGTTCGAGCGCCGCGCGCTGACCCAGCGTCGTTGAGTGTCCGGGCAGGGCGGGACTTCATGTACCCGCCCGCTCGTCGACTATCTTCTTTACTGATTGAGCAGCCAAGGCTGCTCTTTTTGCTTTTCGAGAGACCCCATCATGAAGGCCGCCGAAACCCGAATCCTGGAACTGCGCACAGAACTGGACCTGCATAACTACCGTTATCACGTGCTTGATGACGCCAGCATCCCGGATGTCGAATACGACCGTCTGTTTCATGAGCTCAAGGCGCTGGAAGCCGAAAACCCGCATCTGGTAACCCCAGACTCGCCAACGCAGCGGGTCGGCAGTGCGGCCTTGAGCGCATTCACCCAGGTTAGCCATGAAGTGCCGATGCTCAGCCTGGGCAACGCCTTTGAAGACGATGACCTGCGCGATTTCGACCGCCGCGTGGTCGAAGGCCTGGACTTGCCGGCCGGTGACCTGTTTGGCGGCGGCGCGCAAGTGCAGTACAGCTGCGAGCCCAAGCTCGACGGCCTGGCCGTGAGCCTGCTGTACCGCGATGGCGCGCTGGTGCGTGGCGCGACCCGTGGTGATGGCAGCACCGGAGAAGATATCAGCGTCAATGTGCGCACCATCCGCAATGTGCCGCTCAAGTTGCAAGGCAGCGACTGGCCGGCGGTGCTGGAAGTGCGTGGCGAAGTGTTCATGTCCAAGGCCGGCTTTGAAAAACTCAATGCCAGCCAGCTCGAAATCGGCGGCAAGACCTTCGCCAACCCGCGCAATGCCGCCGCTGGCAGCCTGCGTCAACTGGACTCGAAAATCACCGCCAGCCGCCCGCTGGAATTCTGCTGCTACGGCCTTGGGCAGGTTTCGGCCGAAATTGCCGACACCCACGTCGGCATGCTCAACCAGCTCAAGGCCTGGGGCCTGCCGATCAGCCGCGAATTGCGCCTGGCCAATGGCGTGGAAGAGTGCCTGGCCTATTACCGCGACATCGGTGAGCGGCGCCTGAGCCTGGCGTATGAAATCGATGGTGTGGTGTTCAAGGTCAACACCCTCGGCTATCAACGCGAGCTGGGCTTTCGTGCCCGTGAGCCGCGCTGGGCGATTGCGCACAAGTTCCCGGCGCTGGAAGAGCTCACCGAGTTGCTGGACGTGGAATTCCAGGTCGGCCGTACCGGCGCCGTCACGCCGGTGGCGCGGCTCAAGCCGGTCAAGGTGGCAGGCGTGATGGTCGCCAATGCCACCTTGCACAACATGGATGAAGTGGCCCGGCTGGACGTGATGATCGGCGACACGGTGATCATTCGCCGTGCAGGCGACGTGATTCCGCAGGTCGTCCAAGTGGTGACCGAGCGCCGCCCGGCCGATGCCCGTCCGGTGCAAGTGCCCGAAACCTGCCCGGTGTGTGGCTCGCACGTCGAGCGCACCCAGTTGGTCAAGCGCAGCAAGGGCAAGGAAACCCTCAGCGAAGGCGCTGTGTATCGCTGCATCGGCCGGCTGGCCTGCGGTGCGCAACTCAAGCAGGCGATCATTCACTACGTTTCACGCCGGGCCATGGACATCGAAGGCCTGGGCGACAAGACCATCGAGCAATTGGTCGATGAAAAGCTGATCGGCTCGCCCGCCGACCTGTATGCCCTGGAATACGAGCAAATCATCGACCTGGAAGGCTTTGCCGACGTCTCCAGCAAGAAGCTGCTCGCGGCCATTGCCGACAGCAAGCAACCGACGCTGGCACGCTTTATCTATGCGCTGGGCATCCCGGATGTCGGCGAAGAAACCGCCAAGGTGCTGGCCCGCTCGCTGGGCGCACTGGAGCGGGTCAAGCGCGCCTTGCCGCCGGTGCTGACCTATTTGCCGGATGTCGGTCTGGAAGTCGCGCACGAGATCCATAACTTCTTTGAGGACGAGCACAACCGCAACGTCATCGACGCCTTGCTGGGCGAGCGCGGCCTGAAGTTGCAGGATGAGGGCGAACTGGGCGCTGAATTCGCCGCCAGCGCGACCCTCGACGGCATGCTCGACAAGCTGCACATTCCCTCGGTCGGTCCGGGCGGTGCCTTGAAACTGGCCGAGCGTTTCGGCTCGCTGGACAACGTGATTCAGGCCGACTGGCTGGACATGCGCCAGACCTTGCCCGAGAAACAGGCAAAGTCGGTGCGCGAGTTTTTCGACATTGCGGCCAACGCCGAGCGCGCCCGCGCCATTGAAGCCCAGCTCAAGGACTTCGGCATGCACTGGCAAAGCGAGAAGAAAACCGTCGAAGGCCTGCCACTGGTTGGCCAGACCTGGGTGTTGACCGGTTCTCTGGAGCGCATGAGCCGTGATATCGCCAAGGACAAGCTGGAAAGCCTGGGCGCCAAGGTCTCAGGTTCTGTGTCGGGCAAGACCCACACGGTGGTCGCCGGTCCCGGTGCCGGCTCCAAGCTGACCAAGGCCAATGAACTGGGCGTCAAGGTGCTCGATGAAGAGGCATTTATCGAGTTTCTGGCCGGTCAGGGTATCGCTTGACGGATGGCGTTTATTTAGACGGAACCCCTGTATACGCCCATGATCTAGTCATTCAGGCCAACAGGGGAAATCCGCCATGTTTCATTTTTTCGAGCAATTGAGTTCGCGTATCGCAGCGCCGTTCATTGGTGAAACCCGGCGCAACAGCAAGGTCTGGCAATGTCGTTGTGGCCAGTCGGTGTTTTTTCCCAACACACAGTGCCTGGCCTGTGAGGCCGCGCTGGGGTATTTGCCCGAGCAGAGCCGGGTCGTGGCGCTGGAACCGGCTGCCGAGCCGGACACCTGGCGCCTGAGCGACGAGCCGGGCATCGGCCTGTACCGGCGCTGTGCCAACCTGCAGACGCCAGCGGCCTGTAACTGGTTGTTCCCGGCCCATGATCTGGGCGAGTTCTGTGTTGCGTGCAGCCTCAACCGCACCATTCCCGATCTGTCGATCGTCGAAAACCACGAACGCTGGCGCAAGGTTGAAACCGCCAAGCGCCGCCTGGTGGCGCAGCTGATCTCGCTGGGGTTGCGGGTCATTCCCAAGTCGGTGGACGAAGAGCGCGGTCTGGCCTTCGATTTCATCGGGGTCGACCTCGAGGGTCGCAAGCCTACTACCGGTCATGCCAATGGCCTGATCACTCTGGATATCAAGGAAGCCGACGACGCCCATCGCGAAGCGGTGCGCGTGCAGATGCGCGAGCCGTATCGCACCTTGCTCGGCCACTTCCGGCACGAAGTGGGGCATTACTACTGGGATCGGTTGATTGCCAATACCCGCTGGGAAGAGGGTTTTCGTCAGCTGTTCGGCGACGAACGCGCCAGCTATGCCGAAGCGCTGGATCGCCACTATGAACAAGGCGCGCCGGCTGACTGGCAAGAACGCTATGTCAGCGCCTACGCGACCATGCACCCGTGGGAAGACTGGGCCGAAACCTGGGCACACTATCTGCACATGGTCGATGCCGTCGACACTGCGCTGGGCTTTGGCATGAGCGCACGCGACATGGAACTGGATTTCCAGCCATTCCCGCTCGACACCCTCTATGACCCGCAGCACCCGAGTGGCACGGCGTTCCTGTCGTTCGTCAACGCCTGGATCGAACTGGCCAGCATGCTTAACGAACTGTCGCGCAGCATGGGCCAGCCGGACTTCTACCCGTTTGTCCTGCCGCCGGCGGTGATCGCCAAGCTGCATTTCATTCACCTGGTGATCCAGGATGCAGGCGGCAAGGCCGATGAGGTGTTGCAGGCCTGACCCTACAGACCGCGCGTTGTCGATGACACTGCGCGGCCTGGTAGGAGCGCGCTCTGCCCGCGACCGGCTGCGCAGCAGTCGTAAAAATAGTAGCTGCACTATCGCAGCAAGGTCCTTGTGGCCTTGTTGCGAGCAAGCACGCTCTTGCGCACAAGTGCCTGAACCTCTTCAGATTTTTAATTTTATTCAGAGGTTGTAACTTCGCGTCAGACCGGTACAATGGCGCGGCTTGCCACTGGCAAGTGTCGTTATGGTGGCCCCATCGGTCCCCTCGCAACGATTACCCGTGAACCTGGTCAGATCCGGAAGGAAGCAGCCATAGCGGGAACATTGTGTGCCGGGGTGTGGCTGGTGGGGCCGCCACCTTTCTCCAGATCCTTGATGCTTCAAGGATCGTCGCGTAAAAAATCCCGAAGTGTGACAGCGTTCAGGTACACCTCCCTGTGTATTGTGCGGGTCCCGGCTTACACCCCTACAACCATCCCTTGATTCGTGTACACACCGCCTCGGTCGAAATCCCGTATCGGTCGTGCAGTGTCGGCAGTGCTCCTGCATCCAGAAAGGCATCCGGTAACGCAATCTGCCTGAAGGTAGGCGTCACGCCATTGCGCAGCAATACCGTGGCGACGGCTTCGCCCAGGCCACCAATGATCGAATGGTTTTCTGCGGTGACTACGAGACGCCCCGGTTTCCTGGCCTCGGCAAGAATCGTCTGCTCATCCAGCGGTTTGATCGTGGGCACGTGCAGTACCGCGACATCCACGCCATCGGCCTGCAGTTCCTTCGCCGCTTCCAGCGCCCGCATCGTCATCAATCCGGTCGAGATGATCAGGACGTCATTGCCGGTGCGCAGGGTTTTCGCTTTGCCGATCTCGAACGTATAGCCATATTCGTCCAGCACCAGTGGAACATTGCCGCGCAGCAGGCGCATGTACACCGGCCCTTGGTGCGCGGCGATGGCGGGCACGGCTTGTTCGATCTCCAGCGCGTCGCAAGGGTCGACGATCATCAGGTTGGGCATGGCGCGGAAAATGGCCAGGTCGTCGGTGGCCTGGTGGCTGGGGCCGTAGCCGGTGGTCAGGCCTGGCAAGCCACAAACGATTTTCACGTTGAGGTTTTCTTCAGCGATGGCCATGCAAATGAAGTCGTAGGCACGACGTGAAGCAAACACGGCATAAGTAGTGGCGAACGGTACAAAGCCTTCACGGGCCATGCCGGCTGCGGCGCTCATCAGCAGCTGTTCGGCCATGCCCATCTGATAAAAGCGCTCAGGATGCGCCTTGGCGAAGATGTGCAGGTCGGTGTATTTCGACAGGTCGGCCGACAGCCCGACGATGTCCTGACGCTGATCGGCCAGTGCGGCCAGCGCATGGCCAAAAGGCGCGGAGCGGGTCGCCTGACCTTCCGAGGCAATGGAGGCGATCATCGCTGAAGTTGTGAGTTTTTTCTTCACTGGCTCAGCAGCCTGGGCGGTGGTGTTATTGGCAGTGCTCATACGGTTTTCCCTTCTTCGAGGTTGTTCAGCGCGATATCCCATTCATGCTCGTCTACGCGGATGAAGTGGGTCTTCTCCCGTGTTTCCAGGAACGGCACGCCTTTACCCATTTTCGTGTCGCAAATGATGACCCTGGGTTGTGCGCCCGCATGATTGCGAGCGGCATCGAAGGCCTTGACCAGGGCGTGCAGATCGTTGCCGTCAACCCGCTGGGTAAACCAGCCGAAGGCTTGCCAGCGATCGACGATGGGTTCAAACGCCAGCACTTCACTGGAGTGACCGTCGGCTTGCTGGTTGTTGACGTCGACAATCGCGATCAGGTTGTCGAGTTTCCAGTGCGAGGCGGACATCACCGCTTCCCAGGTCGAGCCCTCGTTCAGCTCGCCGTCCGACAGCAGGTTGTAGACGAATGAAGGCGAGCCTTTGCGCTTGAGGCCCAGGCACGCTCCCACGGCAATGCCCAGCCCGTGGCCCAGCGAGCCGCCGGTGATTTCCATGCCGGGTGTGTAGGCGGCCATGCCCGACATGGGCAAGCGGCTGTCGTCGGAACCGTAGGTTTCAAGCTCATCCACCGGGATGATTTCGGCTTCGATCAGCGCGGCATAGAGGGCAATGGCGTAATGGCCAATCGAAAGGTAGAAGCGATCGCGCTGTTCCCACTCAGGGTCCTCGGCCTTGTAGTTCAAGGCATGGAAATAGGACACGGCCAGGAAATCCGCGGCCCCCAGCGCCTGGCCCACATAGCCCTGGCCCTGGACCTGACCCATGCGCAAGGCATGGCGGCGAATATTGTGCGCACGCTGCGCCAGCGTGGTGGAGGGTGTGGCAGTCATAGCGAATACTCCGTTGAATCAACGATTGACCGAGGCGGCCGGAATACGCAGCACCAGGCAGGCGCCGATACACAGCACGCCCGTAATCAGGTACATGCCGATGGCGCTGGAGCCGGTCGAGGTCGTAATCCAGCCGATCAGGTAGGGCGAGCAGAAACCTGCGAGGTTGGCAAAGCTGTTGATGCCGGCGATACCCGCTGCCGCAGACACGCCACCCAGCAAAGTAGTGGGCAACATCCAGAACAGCGAAGAGGCGGACAAGACACCGGCCGCCGCCAGGCACAGGCTCAACACCGACAGCAGCAGGTTGCCGCCGAAGACCGCTGCCAGGGTCAGGCCCAGGGCGCCGGCGATCATCGGGGCGACGAGGTGCCAGCGGCGTTCGCGGTGCTTGTCGCCGCTGCGGCCCATCAACAGCATGGCAACGATGGCGCACAGGTAGGGCACGCTGGTCATGAAGCCGATATGCAAGGCATTGGTGAGGCCGGCATTGCGGATCAGCGTCGGTAGCCAGAAGGTGATTGCGTACTGGCCCATGACCACGCAGAAGTAGATGCATGCCAGCAGCCACAGGCGCCGGTCGCGCAGGAAATCCTTCACCGAGCCATGGGTCACCTTGCGGCTGTTGTCCTCGGCCAGTTCCTTGTTGATCAGCGCCTTTTCTTCATCATTGAGCCAGGTGGCCTGGTGCACGCCATCCTTGAGATAGCCCAGAACAAAGAAGCCGACGATGACGGTAGGAATGGCCTCGATCACAAACATCCATTGCCAGCCGGCCCAGCCGTGGTAACCGGCAAAGGCGTTCATGATCCAGCCCGAAAGTGGCCCGCCAATCATTCCCGACAACGGAATGGCGATGAACCACAGCACGGTCATTTTTGCCCGGCGATAGGACGGGAACCAGTACGTCAGGTAAAGCAACAGACCCGGTGCGAGTCCTGCCTCCGCGATGCCCAGCAGAAAACGCAGGGCATAGAACTGCCAGGCGGTTTCGACGAAGGCGAAGAGGGCAGAGATGATCCCCCACGAGATCATGATGCGGGCGATCCAGCGCCGCGCGCCTACCCGGTGGAGGATAAGGTTGCTGGGTACTTCACACAGGAAATAACCAATGAAGAACATGCCGGCGCCGAGCCCGTAAACGGCCTCGCTGAGTGCCAGGTCATTCATCATTTGCAGCTTGGCGAAGCCGACGTTGACGCGATCCAGATACGCGCACAGGTAGCACAGCATCAGGAACGGCATCAGCCGCCAGGCCGTCTTGCGGTAAGCGTTGGAGCGCACGGCCGAGGCCGCATCGAGAGGCATGGTGGTGCTTGTCATGGGGTCTGATCTCTTGTTTTTATAGATCGCCAGGCGGTGCCCGGCGTCTCGTCGATCCAGAACAGGACGCTAAATCAGTGAATCAGCATGCCTCCGTTCACATCCAGGGTGATGCCGGTGAGATAAGAGGATAAGTCGCTGGCGAGAAACAGCGCCGCATTGGCTACATCCTGCGCGGCACCCAGCCGACCCAGCGGAATGCCTTCGATGATGGCGTGCCGCCGGTCATCCTGCATCAGCCCGCCGGTGATATCGGTGTGGATCAAGCCTGGCGCAATGGCGTTGACGCGAATATTGTCCGGGCCGAACTCGCGGGCCATGGCTTTACCCAGGCCGAGCACGCCGGCCTTGGCGGCGCTGTAGTGCGGGCCGCCGAAAATACCGCCGCCACGCTGGGCCGAAACCGAAGACATGCACACGATGCTGCCGCTGGACTGGGCACGCATCGCCGGAATGACCGCCTGCGACATCAGCAACGTGCCGCGCAGGCTGACATCCAGCACTTTGTCGTAGTCCGAGGGGCGGATATCCAGGGTCTTGATGGGTTGGGTGATGCCGGCATTGTTGACGAGTATGTCGATGCGGCCGAAGTGCTCGATCACTTTTGCGACCGCAGCCTTTACTTGCGACTCATCGGCAACGTTGGCTGCCAGGCCCAGATGGCCTTCGCCGAGCGACGCTGCCGCATCACGTGCAGCGGATTCATCGAGATCCAGAATGACGACACGGGCGCCTTGTTGCGCGAAGGTGACGGCGGTTGCCCGACCGATGCCGCGTGCCGAAGCGGCGCCGGTAATAATTGCGATTTTGCCTTGAAGAAGCATGGAAACACCTCTGATTTTGTTTTTATTGAGTCGATCCATCGTGAATCGATGACTCAGCTTGTTCCCCGGCAAAAACTTGAGCAATAACGCAAACATCACTGGTAGATGAAGAAAATTCACCTCTCGTAAAGGCAAAGTCCACATGCTTGAATGGAATCGATTCAAGGCAAAAACAATAAACTGGAGACACGATGTCGCCCGATGACAGTCCCCCTGCGAACCTGCCGCCGCTGCGAGCCTTGCAAGCCTTCGAGCAGACCGCGCGCTTCGGTAACCTTGCACGCGCTGCGGAAGTCCTGAACCTGACCCCTTCAGCGGTGAGTCATCAACTGGCCAAGTTAGAGGCGATGATAGGCCGCCAGCTGTTTGTCCGGGCGGCGCGTGGCGTCACGCTCACGCCGGTGGGCGAGCAGTACCTGAAGGACATTTCCGGGGTCTTGCACAGCCTGGAAGTGGCCACCGAGCGGGCAACCAGTGACGTGAGCCTCGATTGTCTGCGGCTGCATTCGGCGCCCAGTTTCGGTCTGCTCTGGCTGATGCCACGCCTGGAAGGGTTCAGGGTCAGCCACCCGGATATTCAGATCAATCTGTCGTGTTCGTATGAGTCTCTGCACTTCAGCCGCGACAAGATCGATGTCGATATCCGTCACGGTGTGCCCAATTGGCCCAGTTATGAGGTGCGCACGGTTCGCAATGAAGCCTTTACTGTTCTGGCATCGCCCACCTTGCTGGCGCGTCACCCGGTCAGGTCTGCCGTGGATTTGCTGTCGCGCGAACTGATCCTTTCCGAAGCCACCTTGCTCAAATGGCCGGCCTGGTTCGCCCAGCATGGTCTGGCGCGTCCGGATAAATACACACTGAGTTTCGATCGCTCCTACATGACCCTGGAAGCGGCCAGCCACGGCCTGGGATTCGCCCTGGAAAGCTCGTTGCTGGCGCAGAAGTATTTGCTCTCGGGCGCTTTGGTCGAGGTGGCGCCGGAGTCACTGAGCGCGCCAGTGGCGGCTCACCATCTGGTTTTTCCAAAGGCCCACTCAAGCTTCCCGCGTGTGCGGCGTTTTCTGGAGTGGATGGAAGGCGAGCTGGGGCATGGCTTTTCTTTCTGACGCTAAAGATCCTGAGGCAGAAAATCATTTTTTGTTGCATATGCAATCACATTGCATTATTTCTGGGTGCCCGATGCATGCAATCCAAAGGAGTTTGAAGGCATGGACACCCGGCGTCTTCAGCACGCTGCGCCCACCGAGAGCGTGGCCCAGACGTGTATCCAGCGTATCGAACAGTGGCGTCACGAGGGCGCCGGCAGCCGCAGTTCGCCCTTGTTTACCAGCCTTGAGGCGCTAAGGCGCCTGGAGCAGGAAGCGTCTCTGCGTGGCCGGTTACAGGTCATCAGCGACAGGGCCGATAACCTGCATGCCGACAGGCCGATCAGTGCCTGGCCGCTATGGTTCAGTGAGCGCACCAGGCAAGCGCAGCCGCTGTTCTACCTGACCCAGTCGGCGACGTCGGCGCAGCTGTCGATGCTCACGAGCCAGATCGGCGAGCGCGGCATTGTGCTCAATGACATCGAGTCATCGCCGTCGCGCTGGGCCAAGGGCGCGCATCCCTGGTTACCGCTGTGGCTGGCCGCCAATCGGCATTGCCTGCCGTTTGATCCGGCCTGTGGCGAAGAAGCGCTGGTGCTACTGGCCGCAGCGTTGCAGTCGCTGTATGTCGATGCACAACCCGCATTTTGCTACATGACCCTGCATGACGATCCGGACGAAGACCTGGCCTGTGACCGTTCCCAGGCCTGGCTGGGGATGTACCGTTTGCCATCTGACGGCGCGCAGGCAGGCCCGCGAATCCGCCTGCTGGGCGCCGGCCAGATGTTGCGTGAAGTGCGCGCGGCTGCGCAGTTGCTTGAACAAGAGTGGGGCGTCGGTTGTGAGCTCTGGAGTTGCCCCAGCTACACCCGGCTGGCGCGCGATGCCGAGGCGGTGCAGCGCTGGAACAACCGCCATCGCAACGAGGCGCCGCGCCGTTGTCACCTGCACGAATGCCTGGCGGCCAGCAACGAGCCGGTGCTGGCCGTGACCGGTTATGCCGAATTTGTGGCGGCGCAGATCGGCGCTTGTCTCAAGGCGCCGTTCACTGCGCTGGGGGCCGACAGCCTGGCGCCCGATCAGCGCCTGAACCGTCACTGGATGGTGTACAGCGCGTTGCAGGCGCTGGTGCGCGAAGGGCAGTTCGGCACTCAGGTGCTGCAAGAGGCGCAGCAGCGCTACCGCTTGGTGTGAGCCGGCCGGCGGGCGTTGCCAATGGTTTCTTCAAGGGCTGCGGCAAACGTCCGTTGTTGCTCCTCATCAAACTGCGCCAGAAACAGCTCGTCGACTGCCTGCTTGTAAATCACCCACATACGCTTGCGTAATTCCCGCCCGCTGTCGGTGATGCAGGCCGTGGCGCCGCGCCCGTCTTCGACGGCCTTGATGCGCTGCACAAAGCCGTCTTTTTCCAGGCGATCGACCAGTCGGGTCAGGTTGTAGCGTTCGATCGCCATCACATCGGCCAGCTCATGCATGCGCCGGCAGCCGTCCGGGCCGCTTTCGATGCCCCAGAGCGCGTCGTACCAGGCATAAGGCGGCAGTTTCTCGTCGGCCAGACGTCGCTCGATTTCGCGGATAAGGCTGCGGTGGGCACGAACGAAGTTGAACCAGAGGTCCGGGGAAGGGGTGGCCATGCAGGCTCCAGGGAAGGGGCTGATTAGTAATTGCAGTTGCAATCATAGCGCGCTTAACGATAGATTCAATTGCAAGTGCAATCAAATGGCCTGGCACACACGTGCTGGCCGCTGCCCGTCCAGGAGGATTTCCGATGGCGCAAAGCTACCCTCACCTTGATGCTGACCCGCAGGAAACCCGCGAATGGCTCGACTCGATCGCTTCGGTGGTCGAGGTTGAAGGCCGTCCGCGTGCGCATTTTCTCATCGACCAGTTGCTGGACTTCGATGTCTCGCTGCATGGCGACTTCCATGGCCGGGTCACCACGCCTTACATCAACAGCATCGGCACCGAGCGCGAGCTGCCGTATCCGGGCGATCTGGCGCTGGAAAAACGCCTGAACGCCTATATCCGCTGGAACGCGCTGGCCATGGTGCTGCGCGCCGGCAAGCATTCCGGGGTGGGCGGACATATCGCCACCTACGCCTCGGCGGCGGTGCTGTATGACGTGGGTTTCGAGCACTTTTTCCGTGGCCGTACCGAGGCCTTCGGCGGCGACATGGTGTATATCCAGGGCCATTCGTCGCCGGGTATTTATGGCCGCGCCTACCTTGAGGGACGCCTGAGCGAAGAGCAGCTGGATAATTTCCGCCGCGAAACCGATGGCGGCGGTATTTCGTCTTATCCGCACCCGCGGTTGATGCCTGATTTCTGGCAGTTCCCGACGGTCTCGATGGGCCTGGGGCCGATCACCGCCGCGTACCAGGCGCGCTTCATGCGTTACCTGGAAAACCGTGGGCTCAAAGAGCATCAGGGCCGCAAGGTCTGGGCTTTTCTGGGTGATGGCGAGATGGACCAGCCCGAATCGCTGGCGGCCATTTCCCTGGCCGGACGCGAGAAACTCGACAACCTGATCTTCGTGGTCAACTGCAATCTGCAGCGCCTCGATGGCCCGGTGCGGGGTAACGCCAAAGTGATTCAGGAGTTCGAGAGCCTGTACCGCGCCGCCGGCTGGAATGTGATCAAGGTCATCTGGGGCGGCGGCTGGGACGCCTTGCTGGAAAAGGACCAGAGCGGCCTGCTGCGCCAGCGCATGATGGAGTGCGTGGACGGCGAATATCAGACCTACAAATCGCAGAACGGCGCTTATGTGCGCGAGCACTTCTTCGGCAAATACCCCGAGCTGCTGGAACTGGTCAGCGACATGAGCGACGAGCAGATCTGGAAGCTCTCGCGGGGTGGCCACGACCCGGTCAAGGTCTACAACGCCTACAGCACCGCCATGCGTCACAAGGGCCGGCCGACGGTGATCCTGGCCAAGACGGTCAAGGGCTTTGGCATGGGCGAGGCCGGCGAAGGGCAGAACATCAACCACCAGCTCAAGAAAATGGGCGGCGATGCGGTCAAGGCCTTCCGTGACCGTTTCGGCCTTGAGCTGTCTGACGACCGGCTCGGTGAAATGCCTTACTTGCGCCCGGCGCCCGACAGCCCTGAAGCCCGTTACCTGCAAGCGCGCCGCGACAGCCTGGGCGGGCAGATACCGGCCCGCCAGGCTCAGGTCGAGCCGCTGGCCATCCCGCCACTGTCGGCGCTCGAAGGCCAGCTCAAGGGCACCGGCGAGCGGACCATTTCGACCACCATGGCGTTCGTGCGCATCCTCAGCACCTTGCTCAAGGACCCGCAGATCGGGCGCCTGGTGGTGCCGATTGTGCCCGACGAATCGCGCACCTTCGGCATGGAGAGCATGTTCCGCCAGATCGGCATCCATTCCCATGTCGGCCAGCTCTACACCCCGCAAGACGCAGGCACCCTGTCGTACTACAAGGAAAGCAGCGACGGCCAGATCATGCAGGAAGGCCTCAACGAATCAGGCGCTACCTCGTCATGGATCGCGGCCAGCACCGCGTACGCCAACCACGGCGTGATGACGTTGCCGTTTTACATCTTCTATTCGATGTTCGGTTTCCAGCGCGTCGGTGACCTGCTCTGGGCGGCCGGCGATGCCCGTGCCCGCGGCTTTTTGCTCGGTGCTACCTCCGGGCGCACCACATTGATGGGCGAAGGCCTGCAACATGATGACGGCCACAGCCATGTCATGTCGGCCACCGTGCCGTGCTGCCTGTCCTACGACCCGACGTACAGCTACGAGCTGGCGGTGATCATCCATGACGGCATGCAGCGGATGTTCGTCGAGCAGCAGGACGTCTATTACTACATCACCGTGCTCAACGAAAACTACGCGCACCCCGACATGCCCGAAGGGGTGGAGCAGGGCATCATCAAGGGCCTGTACCGCTTGCCGGTCGAGCGTGCGTTGAAGGGCGCGCGGCATGTGCAACTGATGGGCAGCGGGGCAATTTTGCCCGAGGTGCTGGCCGCCGGCGAAATCCTTGAGCGCGACTATGGCGTCAGCAGCGAAGTGTGGAGCGCCACCAGCCTCACCGAAGTGCGCCGCGAAGCCCAGGCGGCGGAGCGCTGGAACCTGCTGCATCCACTGGACGAGCCGCACGTGCCGTATGTGCGTCAGGTACTTGAAGGTCATCCGGGGCCGGTGATTGTGGCCACCGACTACATGAAGATTCATGCCGATCAGATTCGACCCTGGCTGGGCGACCGGCGCTTCGTGGGGCTGGGTACCGATGGCTTTGGCCAGTCCGACACCCGCGAGGCCTTGCGCCGGCACTTCGAGGTCGACCGCCAGTTCATCGTGCTGGCGGCGCTCAAGGCGCTGGCCGATGACGGCGTGATCGAGCGTGAAGTGGTGGCCAGGGCGCTGGTCGATCTGGGCATCGATTCTGAAAAGACCGACCCGGTCAGCGTCTGACCCGGCCATGCGGGTTATGATGCACGCCAGTCAATCGCGAGCCTGCCGTCACCCATGTTCACCATCACCCGCCTGGAAAATCCGCCGCCCGAATCGATCAAGAGCCAGATCATGCAGATGGTCATCGACTATGTCAGTGACATCGGCATGGTCGGCATCCTGCCGAGCAATCCGCTGTACCCGCTGTATCAGTACGGAATCGGCTTTGAGGTCAATCGCTATCAGGAGGCCATGGATGGCTCGCTGGGCTTGTCGGTGGAGCTGGTGCTGGCGCTGGATGCCGAAGACCCGGCCACGGTGATCGGCTTTCTGCTGTATCTGCCCTATGAAGACGATCCCCAGGCCTGTGCCGTGGCTTATATGGCGGTGCTGGCCAACCGGCGCCGCCAGGGTGTGGCGCGGGGCATGCTGGCGGCCATGCTCGCGCGCTATCCGCATGCGGAGCTTGCCTGCTTTGCCAGCAAGGTGCCGTGTTTCGAGGCGCTGGGCTTTCAGGTGTTGGGTGCGCGTGGCCCGCAGGTGTTGATGAACACCCGCGACCACAGCTCGGACGGGCGTCTGGCGGTGCTGGATGTCGAGCCGATCTATCGCAGCGAGCAGGTGCTGCAAATTCATGCCTATCTGCTCAACCAGCACGGCCGGCGGGCGATGAGCGACGCCGAGAAAAACCGCGACCGGCATCTGGACCGTCTGGCTCGCCAGGCCGATGCGCTGGTGGTCGAGCGCCTGGGCGAGGGCGCTCTGGCACCGACGCGGCGGCCGTTACGCTTGATCTGAGGCGGCCCACCAAGCGCCGACATCAAAGCACGGGCAGTCCTTGATGAACTCGTTGGCGGTGATCCGGCCGTCGCCGTTCAGGTCCGGCGACAAATCACGATGGCCGAGGATGCGCGCCTGCGGGTAGCGCTTTTTCAGCGTTACCAGCAGCTGCTTCAGCGTGTCGAACTGCGGCGCAGTGAAATTGTTCTGCGCGCGGTTGCCGGCATCCACGCCGCCCACCAGGCAAATGCCGATCGAGCGGCTGTTATGGCCTTTGACATGGGCGCCGATTTCACTTTCACGGCGGCCTCTTTGCAGGCCGCCGTCGCGGACGATCACATAGTGATAACCCACCGCATCAAAGCCGCGTTGCCGGTGCCAGCGGTCGATGTCGGCCACGCCGATATCGAGTGTCGGGCCGCTGGCCGAGCAATGTACGACCAGCAGGTCGGTGCCTTCACGGTCTTTGAGGCGCGGGGTGTCGAGCGGGGTGGTGAGGTTTGAGAGCGTCATGGGCAAGCTTCCTGGTAATGAGGGGAAGCCTTGACTCAATAGTGAGGGCCACTTGCTGTCTGTCAGGCAGGGCTGCAATTGACGTGGGAATCATCTCACCGCCGAATCGGATTTTGCTCTGTCAACGCGCGTCATCGGCGAGTGATGCGGTGTAACGGTCGACGATCTGCTGGATTTCGCCGGACATCTTCATCCGCAGCAGCGTGCGCAGGATCTTTTGTGCCGGCAAGTCCGGGTCGTTGCGCACCATGCAGGCGGCCGGCTGCTCGCTGATCACTGACACCACCTTCAAGCGCCGTCTGGCTGGCAGGTCGCGATTGACCCAATCCATGGCTAACTGATTGCCCACCGCATAGTTATAACGCCCGGCCACCAGTTTTCTCAGCACTTGCTCTTCATTACGGGCGTCTTCGCGCAGCAGGTTGTGGTTGTTGAACAGGTGCTGCAGTTGCGGGTAGGTGTAGCCCAGTACGGTGCCGACCACTTCATTGTCGAACTGATCGGGATAAGGGCCTGCGGTTTCCGGCGAGGCCAGCAGCACATCGCGCTGGACCAGAATCGGCAGGCTCCAGAAATAGTCGCCGGACAAGCTGCTCAGCCAGGCCGGTGATGTGTAGCAGCGCACATCGACCTCGCCTTGTTCCATGGCCGTTTGCACGCGCAGGCGCGGCAGTACATGAAACTCGGGCGTGCGTCCGACCTGGCGGGCCAGGCTATTCATGATGTCGAACAGAATACCGGTGGTCGGTTGGTGGCCTTCGATACGAATCAGCGGCATCGACCAGCTTTCGGATACTGAAAAACGCAGCGGCGCCTCGCTGGCGGCACCGGCCTGGGCGATCAGCAGCGTCACGCCAAGCAGCACGCTGCACAGGGTGCTTTTTAGTGAGAAGAGGCCTGGGCACAGCAGATTCGATGGCATGTCTGTACCTGTTCTGGTCAAGGTCGGGATCGTGCACGCAGGCCGGTAGCGTGTCCAGTACATGACACCAGATGCAATTTTAGCCTTGCTCCGCTAGCATTAGCGGTCTTCAGCTTCCCTTCGCGACGGTTTTCGATGAGTTATCAGGTTCTTGCACGTAAATGGCGTCCGCGCTCGTTCCGCGAAATGGTCGGCCAGACCCATGTGCTCAAGGCTCTGATCAACGCCCTGGACAGCCAGCGGCTGCACCATGCCTACCTGTTTACCGGCACCCGAGGCGTGGGCAAGACCACCATCGCCCGTATCATCGCCAAGTGCCTGAACTGCGAGACCGGCATCACGTCGACGCCGTGCGGCACTTGCTCGGTGTGCCAGGAGATCGACGAAGGCCGCTTTGTCGACCTGATCGAGATCGACGCCGCGAGCCGCACCAAGGTCGAGGACACCCGCGAGCTGCTGGATAACGTGCAATACGCGCCAAGCCGCGGACGCTTCAAGGTCTACCTGATCGACGAAGTGCACATGCTCTCCAGCCACTCGTTCAATGCCTTGCTCAAGACCCTTGAAGAGCCGCCGCCCTACGTCAAATTCATCCTGGCGACCACTGACCCGCAAAAACTGCCGGCGACCATCCTCTCGCGCTGCCTGCAGTTTTCACTGAAAAACATGACCCCCGAGCGGGTCGTCGAGCACTTGAGCCACGTGCTGGGTGCCGAAAACATTCCTTTCGAAGACGATGCGCTGTGGCTGCTGGGGCGTGCCGCCGACGGTTCGATGCGCGATGCCATGAGCCTGACCGACCAGGCCATCGCCTTTGGTGAGGGCAAGGTGCAGGCGGCCGATGTGCGGGCCATGCTCGGCACGCTGGATCACGGTCAGGTGTTCGATGTACTGACCGCGCTGCTCGAAGGCGATGCCCGCGGTGTGCTTGAGGCGGTTCGGCACCTGGCCGAACAGGGCCCTGACTGGAGTGGCGTGCTCGCTGAAATACTCAATGTGCTGCACCGAGTGGCGATTGCCCAGGCCTTGCCTGAAGCGCTCGACAATGGTCATGGCGACCGCGATCGGGTGCTGGCTCTGGCCCAGGCGCTGCCCGGCGAAGACGTGCAGTTCTACTATCAAATGGGCCTGATCGGCCGGCGCGATCTGCCGCTGGCGCCCGACCCGCGTGGCGGTTTTGAAATGGTGCTGCTGCGCATGCTGGCGTTCCGGCCGGCCGACAGCAACGATGCACCGAGCCAGCCACTAAAGTCGGTGGGGATCAGCCAGGCCAAGGTTGATCCCCGTCCTGCGCCGGCCCCCACGCCGCAAGCCCCGGTCGCCGCCGTTGCGCCAAAGCCTGCTCCTGAACCTGAACCTGAACCTGAACCCCAGCCTCAACCTCAACCGGTCGAAGAAGTCGATCTGCCGTGGAACGAGCCTAAAGCTTCTGAGCCGGTCCCCGTTGCACCGGAGCCGGTGCTCGAAACCGTCGCCGAGCCGCCCGAGCTGACCCCGATGCCGGTCCCGACGCCCGCCAGCCCGGTGCCCGATGCGCCGCAGGTCGAAGAACCTGCGCCGGAGCCGGTCGCGGCAGCGGTGCCGGACCGGGGCGCCGGTGGCCTTGAAGACATTCCCGACAGCGCCTACCTGTCGGCGTCGATGCCACGCGATGACGAGCCGCCGCTGGACGACGACTATGTCGAACCTGAAGTCGATATCGACCCGGCCTCGTTCAGCTACCTGGATGAACTCGCCCACGAAAGCGTGCAGCATCAGGAAGCCGCGCAGCCCGAACCTGAGCCTGCCGCCATGCCGGCCACCGGGCTGGCGCTGGAATGGCTGGAGATTTTCCCCAAGCTGCCAATCTCGGGCATGACCGGCAGCATCGCCGCCAACTGCACGCTGATCAGCGCCGAGGGCGACCGCTGGTTGCTGCACCTGGACCCGGCGCACAGTGCCCTGTTCAACGCCACCCAGCAGCGCCGCCTGAGCGATGCGTTGAACCAGTACCACGGCCGTCCGATCCAACTGACTATCGAGCTGATCCGCCCGGAGCAGGAAACCCCGGCCCAGGCCGCCTCCAGGCTGCGCGCCGAGCGTCAGCGCCAGGCCGTGGCGTCGATTCAGGCTGATCCGTTCGTCCAGCAAATGATGCAGCAGTTTGGTGCGGTGATTCGCGAGGATACGATCAAGCCGGTCGACGCTCCTGAAGTGCAAGCTCACTGATTGAACGCACGGCGCCCACAGGCGCTGTTGCAAACCAACCATCCGTTTGAAGGAGATATCCCATGATGAAAGGTGGCATGGCTGGCCTGATGAAGCAGGCCCAGCAAATGCAGGAAAAAATGGCCAAGATGCAGGAAGAGTTGGCCAACGCGGAAGTCACCGGTCAATCGGGCGCAGGCCTGGTGAGCGTGGTGATGACCGGTCGTCACGACGTCAAGCGCATCAATCTGGATGACAGCCTGATGCAGGAAGACAAGGAAGTGCTCGAAGACCTGATCGCCGCTGCCGTCAACGACGCCGTGCGCAAGATCGAGCAGGCCAGTTCGGAAAAAACCGCCAGCATGACTGCCGGTATGCAACTGCCACCGGGCATGAAACTGCCGTTCTGATGGCTGTTTTACGCAGGTAAAAAATTGCCAGGCTCATGTCCTGGCATTTTTTTGTCTGCGCAAAACGAGGCTTTTATCTGCGCAAAACGAAACAATCAAAATCGAACGCCAGGGATGAGCGGTGGTCTGCCCTGTATGTCCAGCCTAACCATCGGAGAGTATTGGCAATGACGCAAGAACTGATTCTGAACCAGCGAATCGTCCTGGCCTCCCGGCCACAAGGCAAACCGACTCCGGAAAACTTCCGCCTGGAACGTGAGGCGCTGCCGGACCTCAAAGGTGGCCAGGTGCAATTGCGTACCCTGTTCCTGTCGCTCGATCCCTATATGCGCGGACGCATGAGCGACGCACCGTCCTACGCCGACCCGGTGCAGATCGACGCAGTGATGGAAGGCGGCGCGGTGAGCGTGGTCGAGCAATCGCTGAACTCCAATTTTGAGGTGGGCGACCTGGTCGTCGGCTCGACCGGCTGGCAGACCCACAGCATTCATGACGGTTCAGCCCTGGTAAAACTGCCGAAAGACCTGCCCAGCCCTTCGCTGGCCGTAGGCGTGCTGGGCATGCCGGGCATGACCGCTTATATGGGCCTGATGGACATCGGCAAGCCCAAGTCTGGTGAAACCCTGGTGGTGGCCGCTGCTTCCGGCGCGGTCGGCTCGGTGGTCGGTCAGGTCGCCAAGCTGCATGGCCTGCGCGTGGTCGGCATTGCCGGTGGTGCCGAAAAGTGCGGGTATGTGGTCGAAGAACTGGGCTTTGATGCCTGCATCGATCACCGCAGCGAAAACTTTGCCGCCGAACTGGCCGAGGCCTGCCCCAAAGGCATCGACATTTACTACGAGCTGGTGGGCGGCAAGGTGTTCGAGGCGGTGCTGCCGTTGCTCAATGCCCGCGCGCGGATTCCGTTGTGCGGCGTGATTGCCCAGTACAACGCACAGGGCGAGTTCGCCGGCCCCGATAAACTGCCGCTGCTGATGCGCACCTTGCTGACCAAGCGCGCGCGGATTCAGGGCTTTATCGTCTTCGAGGAATACGGCTCGCGGCGCCAGGAATTCATCGACGCCATGACGCCGCTGGTCACTTCCGGCAAGATCAAATTCCGCGAAGACGTGGTGCAGGGCCTGGAAGCGGCGCCCGAGGCCTTTATCGGCCTGCTTGAGGGACGTAACTTCGGCAAGCTGGTGGTCGAGGTTTCCAGCCTTTGATTGACGCTGACGACAAGGCGCGGGTATAAACCGCGTCTTTCGATTGTGTGGGACTTTTCTTCATGAGCTTCAGCCCTCTGATTC
Organism: Pseudomonas sp. HP_08; assembly: GCF_055284095.1. NCBI lineage: Bacteria > Pseudomonadati > Pseudomonadota > Gammaproteobacteria > Pseudomonadales > Pseudomonadaceae > Pseudomonas > Pseudomonas sp. HP_08. The sequence continues at coordinate 321,274 of NZ_JBTOQC010000034.1, forward strand.
GCCAACTGATCGATGCCTTCCGCGTGCTGCCCGGTGTCGGGCAAAAGACTGCCCAGCGCATGGCCTTGCAGCTGCTGGAACGCGATCGCAGCGGCGGCTCGCGACTGGCCCTGGCCCTGAGCCAGGCCATGGACGGCGTCGGCCATTGCAAAAGCTGCCGGACCCTCACCGAAGAAGAGCTTTGCCCGCAATGCGCCGATCCGCGCCGTGACGACACGCTGCTGTGTGTGGTCGAGGGCCCGACCGATGTCTATGCGGTCGAGCAAACCGGCTATCGCGGCCGCTATTTCGTGCTCAAGGGCCACCTGTCACCGCTGGACGGCCTGGGCCCCGAGGCCATCGGCATTCCGCAACTGCTGGAGCGCATTGCCGCACAGGGCAGCTTCACCGAAGTGATCCTGGCCACCAACCCGACCGTGGAAGGTGAAGCCACCGCGCACTATATCGCCCAGTTGCTGAACAATAAGGGCCTGATCGCTTCACGCATTGCCCACGGCATTCCGCTGGGTGGCGAGCTGGACCTGGTCGACGGCGGCACCCTGGCCCACTCGTTCGCGGGCCGTAAACCGATCGCGCTGTAACGAAATCTTTCTACAACTCATCCAGCGAAAAGCGCGTCAGGCTGAAGGTCGATACCTGCAGGTCATTCAGGCGTTTGGAGCCACCCAGTTGCGGCAGGTCGATGATCGCTGCGGCCTCATGCACCCGGGCGCCCATGCGGCGGATCAGGTTGACTGCCGCAATCAATGTGCCGCCGGTGGCGATCAGGTCATCGAACAGCACCACGCTGTCGCCGTCGCACAGGCTGTCGGAATGCACCTCCAGAAACGCCTGGCCATATTCGGTCTGATAAGCCTGCGACAGCACATCGGCGGGTAGCTTGCCCTGCTTGCGAAACAGCACCAGCGGCTTGTTCAGCTCATACGCCACCACCGAGCCGATCAAAAAGCCGCGCGCATCCATGACACCGATCTGGTTGAAATCGGCATCTATGTAGCGCTGCACGAAATGATCGATGACCTGGCGCGTGGCCTTGGGCGATTGAAACAGCGGAGTGATGTCACGAAACACCACGCCGGGCTTGGGAAAGTCCACAACGGGGCGGATCAGGGATTTGAGCAGGCTGTCGTCAAAAGTCATACGGGCGATCCAGGAACAAGTCAGGCCGACAGTGTAGGTCGGTCAGCTCTGGATCGCACGTTTGAGCTTTATCTCAGTGTCTCAGTTGTCCATCGCGCCACCGGCCAGGGCGCAAAGCTGAATCGGGTCAAGGATCTGGATGTCCTTGCCTTCAGCGGCAATCAGCTCGTTCTGCTGAAAGCGGGTAAACACCCGCGACACCGTTTCAACGGCCAGGCCCAGATGATTGCCGATTTCGTTGCGCGACATGCTCAGGCGGAAATGATTGGCCGAAAAACCGCGTGCCCGGAAGCGGGCCGACAGGTTGACCAGAAAGGTGGCGATACGCTCGTCGGCGGTTTTTTTCGACAGCAACAGCATCATCTGTTGGTCATCGCGGATTTCCCGGCTCATGACCCGCATCAACTGGCGACGCAACTGTGGCAATTGCACCGACAGCTCGTCCAGGCGCTCGAAAGGGATTTCACACACCGAAGTGGTCTCCAGCGCCTGCGCCGAGACCGGATAGGCTTCGGCGTCCATCCCGGACATGCCGACCAGTTCGCTGGGCAGGTGGAAGCCGGTGAGCTGTTCGGTGCCGCCGTCGCTGATATTGAAGGTCTTCAAGGCGCCGGAACGTACGGCGTATACCGACTCGAAGGTATCGCCCTGGCGAAACAGAAACTCACCCTTTTTCAGCGGGCGGCCACGCTTGACGATCTGGTCCAGCGCGTCCATGTCTTCCAGGTTAAGCGACAGGGGCAGGCACAACGGCGCCAGACTGCAATCCTTGCAATGAGCCTGATTATGGGAGCGCAACTTGACTGGCTCGGACATCACTCTATTCCTTGTGGGATAAGCACACACAGGATGTAGGGTAACTCAGGGGCGGTGGCTTCGACCAGCGTAGGAAATGTCATGTAGGTAGCCCGGTGATCTCAAATGACCCTGGAAAAGCGCTGAATATTCTGTGGATTCAGGTAGCTGTCGAACAGCATGCACACCGCCCGCACCAATAGCCGGCCGGCGGGCAAGACCTGTATTCCCCGGTCATTCAGCGCGATCAGGCCGTCGTCGTCCATCTGCAGCAACTGCGGCCATACGTCGCTGAAGTAGCCCCTGAATTCAATCGCGAACGCTTGCTCGATATGGCTGAAATCCAGCTCGAAATGGCAGATCAATTGCTGAATGACAGCCCGTCGGATGCGGTCGTCTTCAGTGCACACCAGCCCGCGCTTGGTTGCCAGTTGGTCGCTGGCCAGTAGCGTCTGATAGTCGTTCAGATCGTTGCTGTTCTGGCAGTACAGATCGCCGACCTGGCTGATCGCTGACACGCCCAGGCCGATCAGGTCGCAGTGCCCATGGGTGGTGTAACCCTGGAAATTGCGTTGCAGCGTGCCTTCTTCCTGGGCAATCGCCAGTTCATCGTCGGGCAGGGCAAAGTGATCCATGCCGATGTAGCGATAGCCGGCGCCGGTCAGTTGCTCGATGGTGCCCTCGAGCATGTGCAGTTTCTGTTGCGGCGCGGGCAGGGCACTGGTTTCAATGCGCCGCTGCGGCATGAAACGTTCGGGCAGGTGCGCATAGTTGAACACCGACAGGCGGTCGGGCTGCAAGGCGATCATTTCGTCCACCGTGCGCGCAAAGCCTTGCGGCGTCTGCAAGGGCAGGCCGTAGATCAGGTCGATATTGACCGAGCGAAATTGCAAGGTGCGCGCCGCCTCGACGATGGCGCGGGTCTGCTCCAGGCTTTGCAGGCGATTGACCGCACGCTGCACGGCCGGGTCGAGATCCTGCACGCCGAGGCTGACCCGGTTGAAGCCCAGCTCGCGCAGCAGCCCCATGGACGACCAGTCGGCCTCACGCGGATCGATCTCGATGCCGTAATCGCCTGAATCGTCATCGAGCAGCGTGAAATTGGCCCGCAACGTGGTCATCAGCTGGCGCAGCTCGTCATGGTTGAGAAACGTCGGCGTGCCCCCGCCAAAGTGCAACTGCTCGACCACCTGATCCGGCGCCAGGTGACAGCCAAGCATCTGAATCTCGTGCTTCAGACGTTGCAGGTACGCCTGCGCCCGGCTGCGATCCTTGGTGATGACCTTGTTGCAGGCGCAGTAGTAACAAATGTTGGCGCAGAACGGGATGTGCACATACAGCGACAACGGCCGGTGTGCCTTGCGGCTGTCGCGCAGCGCATGCAACAGATCGAAAGCGCCGGTCTGGGTGCTGAACTGCACGGCCGTGGGGTAGGAGGTGTAACGGGGTCCTGCCAGATCGTAACGACGGATCAGGTCAGAATCCCAACGAATGGCATCGAGCATGCGGGCATTCCCCTGGAGAAGCTGGCGATGCCCGAGTGTAGGTGACGGCTCGACGAGGCTTGTTGATATGCATCAATGCCCCATCAACCACCGTTGATGCGGCCCTGGCAGGCTCCACACCCCAAACAGCATCACCAGCAGACCGCCAGCCATCCGCAAGCCCCGCTTGCGCAGCAGGGCGCGTGTGCGTTCGGCGGCCAGGCCCGTCAGCAGCAGCACCGGCAGCGTGCCCAGGCCGAAGGCCAGCATCAACGCCGCGCTGGTCAGGGCGTTGCCCTGAATGGCGGCCCACAGCAGGATGCTGTAGACCAGCCCGCAAGGCAGCCAGCCCCAGAGCGCGCCGACCAGCAGGGCGCGCGGCAGGCTGGTGATCGGCAGCAGGCGCGCGGCCAGCGGTTGCACATGCCGCCACAGGCCGCGGCCGAGGCGTTCGATGTGGGTCAGGCCGTTCCACCAGCCGGCCAGGTACAGGCCCATGGCGATCAGCAGCAGGGCGGCAATGACCCGCAGCACGATAGCGCCCGGACCATTGGCCACGGCATGGCCGAGCAGGCCGGTGAGCAGGCCGGCCACGGCATAGCTGGCGATGCGCCCCAGGTTGTAGGCCAGCAGCAGGCGCCCGCGGTGTTGCGGGTTTTTGATGCCCAGGCTCAAGGCCCCCATCAATCCGCCACACATGCCGACGCAATGCCCGCCGCCGAGCAGGCCGAACATCGCCGCAGAGCCAAGCAGGGCAACGATCTCAGGCATGTTTGTCGCTGTCCTGGTCTTTGGGCGTGGACGATTCTTGCAGGGCCGCCTGGTGGCCTGGGTCCTGATCGTCGAACAGAATGCTGTGCGCCGGGCTTTCGAGGTCGTCGTACTGGCCGCTGTCGACGGCCCAGAAGAAGACATAAACGGCCACGGCCACCAGCAACAGCGCCGCTGGAATCATGATGTAGAGCGCAGGCATGTCGGCTCCGTCAGCGTCGGGGGTTCAGAGGGTACACGGCTCAGCCGCAGCGCATTGAGTACCACGGCCAGCGAACTGACCGACATGCCGATTGCCGCCCACACCGGCGTGATCCAGCCCAGGGCCGCGAAGGGCAGCATCAGGCCATTGTAGAGCCCCGCCCACAGCAGGTTTTGCAGGATAACCCGGCGTGTGCGCCGGGCCAGTGCCAGCGCGTCGACAAGGGTTTGCAGACGATTGGACATCAGCACCGCATCGGCGCTGGTCTTGGCCAGGTCAGTGGCCGAGCCCATGGCCACGCTGATATCGGCAGCCGCCAGCACCGGTACATCGTTGACGCCATCGCCAAGCATCAGCACCTTGTGGCCGTCTTGATGCAAGCGTTGCAGCATCGCCAGCTTATCGTCCGGGCGCAGGCCGCCATGGGCCTGGTCGATGCCCAGTTCGGCAGCGACCTGGGCCACCATCGGTGAGCTGTCGCCAGACAACAGCAAGGTTTTCCAGCCGCGCGCCCGGCAGGCGTCGAGCAAGGCATGGGCATCGCTGCGCAAGCGGTCATCGAGCACCAGCCAGGCCAGAGGCCCGCTTTCGTCGCCCAACAACAGCCATTGCCCGTCGGGCTCCGGTGGTTCGAGCAGCGGGCTGGCACTCAGGGCGCAGACAAAACCCGGCTGGCCGATGCGCAGGTGCTGGCCGTCGAGGCTGCCTTGCAAGCCAAGGCCGGGACAGTTCTCGACGTGTTCGGCAGGCCGTGGCGCCCGCCCGAAGGCGCGGGCGATGGGATGCTCGGAGCGGTTTTCCAGCGCCGCAGCGAGGGCCAGGCAAGCGTCGACATCCAGCCCGGCCAGCGGCAGGATACGGCGCAATTGCAGGCGGCCTTCGGTGAGGGTGCCGGTCTTGTCGAAGATCACCGTGTCGATCTGCTCCAGACCTTCAAGCACATGGCCGCGTGTCAGCAGCAGGCCGAGGTTGTGCAGGCTGCCGGTGGCGGCGGTCAATGCCGTCGGGGTCGCCAGCGACAAGGCGCACGGGCAGGTGGCGACCAGCATGGCCAGCACGATCCAGAACGCGCGGCTGGCATCGAGCTGCCACCAGAGCGCGCCGATGACCACGGTGGCAATCAGCGACACCAGCAGAAAATGCTGCGCGGCGCGGTCGGCCAGCCGGGCCAGGCGCGGCTTTTCGGTCTGCGCCCGTTCCAGCAGGCGCACGATGGCTGACAGCCGGGTGTCGCCGCCCAAAGCCTGCACCTGCACGGTCAGCGGGCTGTCGACATTCAGGGTGCCGGCGGTTACCGCCGCGCCTGGCCCACGCGATTGGGGCAGGTATTCGCCAGTCAGCAGCGACTCGTCGAGGCTGGAGTGGCCGCTGACAATGTGCCCGTCGGCAGGCACGATGGCGCCGGGCAGCACCAGGACCTGGTCGTTCAGGCGCAGCTCACTGAGCAGGATGCGTTGCTGCTGACCTTGCGCGTTCAGGCGCAGGCAGGACGCCGGCAACAGCTTGATCAGCCGGTGGGTCGCCACCGCCGTGCGCTGCCGGGCGCGGCGTTCCAGATAACGCCCGCTGAGCAGCAGCAGCGCAAACATGCCCACGGCATCGAAATACAACTCGCCGTGACCGGTTACCGCCGTCCAGATGCCGGCGCCATAAGCGGCGCCGATGGCCAGCGACACCGACACGTCCATGCTCAGTTGCCGGTGGCGCAGGTCACGCAATGCGCCGCGAAACAACGGCGCGCAACTGTAGAAAACGATGGGCGTGGTCAGAAACATCGCCACCCAACGCAGGATGGTGTGCAGCTCGGGGCTCAGGTCGCTGTTGAATTCCGGCCAGGTGGCCATGGTCGCCATCATCGCCTGAAACCACAGCAGCCCGGCCACGCCCAGGCGCCGCAGTGCCTGGCGGTTTTCCTGGGCCAGTTGTTCGCAGGCAGGGTCGGGCTGCCACGGATGGGCGACATAGCCGATGCGCCGCAACCGCTCGATGATCTGGCTCAACGGTAATGGCCCGGCCTGCCAGCGCAGGTGCAAGCGATGGGTCGACAGGTTCAGGCGCGCCTCGGCCATGTGCGGCAGCGCGCGCAACTGGCGTTCGATCAGCCAGCCACAGGCGGCGCAACTGATGCCTTCGATCAGCAGCGTGGTTTCGCTGAGTGGCCCGTCCTGACGCACGAAACCCTGCTGCACCTCGGGCCGGTCATAAAGCTGCAACTCGTCGGCTAACGGGGCGGGCAAGTCCTGCGGATTACTGGCCGCTGCACTGCGATGCCGGTAGTAGTGTTCCAGCCCGCTGGCGACGATGGTTTCGGCCACCGCCTGACAACCGGGGCAGCAGAACGACCGCGCCTCACCGAACACCAGCGCCGTAAAGCGATTGTCCGCTGGCACGGGCAGGGCGCAGTGGTAACAGGCAATCGCTGTCGGCCTCAAGGCTTGGGATCCTGTGCCGCCTGTAACGGCTCGTCGCCCAATACCAGCGTCTGACCCTGATCCAGAACCTCTTCTTCGAACAAGCGCCAGGTCTGCCGCTGTTCCTGGCCGAGCACTTCGACAAAGCGCCGGCCTGCAATGGGCTCCTCGAGATGACCGACATAACGGCCCGTGTCGCTGGCGCTGCGGTTGAGCAGCAGGCGCCGGTCCTTGTCCGGCTGGGTCGGTGACAGCAGGTTCAGTTCAAGCGTGGGTGGCAGGCTGTCGCCACTCAGGCGCAGGTCGACCTCGCCGGTCAGGTCGTCCAGTTGCAGGCGTGCATGCAGGTTCAACCGGCGGGCAAGCAGCTCACGGTCCAGCGAGCGATTGATGCCCTTGCCGGCCTCGTAATAGTTGTCGCTGACCAGATTGACCGGATTGTTCACGGCAATCGTCACCAGGCTCAGGCTCAGGATCACCGAACAGCCCAGCAAGGCGATGATGAACCACGGCCAGCGATGCCGGTACCAGGCAGAAGCACTCATGCGGGCATCCTTATTGACGGACCTGTGGGCCGGTAAAGCGGCTGCGGGCTTCGATCCGAAGGTCGCGATTATCGATGTCCTGAAGAATAAAGGTCACCTCGTTGCTGCTCGAAGGCAATGTAGCGGGCGCGCTGGACAGTCCTATCGGCAGGGTCAGGCTGGCGCCACCCGGCACGTGGATTTCCTGCGGGCCTTGCAGGCGCAGGTCGGGCAGGCCGCTGGCGCTCAGCAGGTAGGTGTGGGCAATCTGATCCTTGTTGAGCACCTTGAGGCTGTAAACGTTTTCGATATGCCCCTGGGTATTTTCGCGAAACAGCATGCGGTCCTTGTTGACCTCAAGGCCGGTCAGCGGGCGCAGCAGAAAAGCGCAGGCCAGTACGCCGATCATCAGCACCAGCACGGCGGCATAGCCGATCAAGCGAGGGCGCAAGGTCCGGGTAGTCTGGCCGGCCAGGTTGTGTTCGGTGGTATAGCTGATCAGGCCGCACGGGTAGTCCATCTTGTCCATCACCGTGTCGCAGGCGTCGATGCACGCCGCGCAACCGATGCATTCGATTTGCAGGCCGTCGCGAATGTCGATGCCGGTCGGGCACACCTGCACGCACAGGGTGCAGTCGATGCAGTCGCCCAGTCCTTGAGCCTTGGGATCGGCATCCTTGCGGCGCGGCCCGCGTTGTTCACCACGGCGCGGGTCGTAGGAGACGATCAGTGTGTCCTTGTCGAACATCACGCTCTGAAAGCGCGCATACGGGCACATGTACACGCAGACCTGCTCACGCAGCCAGCCGGCGTTGGCGTAGGTGGCCAAGGTAAAGAAGCCGACCCAGAAGTACGCCCAGCCATCGGCCTGGCCGTTCAGCAACTCGATACCCAGCTCGCGGATGGGTGAAAAATAGCCGACGAAGGTGATCCCGGTCAGCAGGCCGATCAACAGCCACAGGCTGTGTTTGGCCGTCTTGCGCAACAGCTTGCCGGCCCCCATCGGCGCCTGGTCGAGCTTGATGCGCTGATTACGGTCGCCTTCGGTGATTTTTTCGCACCACATGAACATCCACGTCCATACGCTTTGCGGGCAGGTATAACCGCACCACACGCGCCCGGCGTACACGGTAATGAAGAACAGCCCGAAGGCGGCGACGATCAGGATGCCCGACAGCAAGATGAAATCCTGCGGCCAGAAGGTTGAGCCGAAGATATAGAACTTGCGCTCCGGCAGGTTCCACCACACCGCCTGGCGGCCGTTCCAGCCCAGCCATACGGTGCCGAAATAAATCAGCAACAGCAGCGCACCGCCGATCATGCGCACGTTGCGAAAAAAACCGGTGAAGGCTCGTGTATGGATTTTCTCACGCGTCGCATACAGGTCGACGCTGCCAGGGCCTGGTTCGGCTGGCGGCGTGATGTCGTGTAGCGGTATCCGACGGCTCATCGCAACGTCCTGCGGCAGTTCGAAAATGCCAGGCCGTGCCTGGGCAATAAGTAGCTGTTCCCGCCAGCGATGATACGCCCGGCCTTATGGGTGAACCTGCGACAGTTGGTCACGCAGCCTGACATGCCCGATAAATGCCCACGTCAGAGAGACGAATAGCGGGCTCGATCTTCATTCAACTGGCTGACCCAAGGGTTAAGCAGGGGCACTTCAGCGTGCTGGAAATCGGCGACGTTGCGCGTGACCACTGTCAAGCCGTGCACCAGCGCCGTGGCCGCGATCATTGCATCGCATTCGCTGCGTGGATCGGGCACATGCAGTTGCGCGCAACGCCTTGCAACCGCGGTGTCGATGGCCAGAATACGGCCGTTGAACGCGGCCAGGACCTGATTCTCCAGCCAATACCTGAGCTGTCGGGCCTGGCTGGGGTCTCGGCGTTCGATACGCAGAACGCCGGTCTCCAGTTCCATGACCGTGATGGCCGAAATAAACAGGCTGGCCGGTGCCTGGGTGCTTGCCCAGTGCATGACATGTGCATCGGCTCTGGGTTTGCGCAGTTCGGAGATGACATTGGTGTCGAGCAAATACATCAGCAAAGGTCCACAGGACGTGACGCGATCGCCGCGCGTTGTGGCTCGAATTCGATCTCGACCGGCATGCGCAGCATTTGCACGATGTCCGGTGCGCTACCGGTCAGGCGCTCGTAGGCCTCGATGCTGAGCAACACATGGCTGGGGCGGCCGCGGTCGGTGATGAATACCGGGCCCTCAATGGCCGATTTCTTGGCGCCACTGGTGTCCTGATTGAATTCGCGACTGGAAATGATCGTCGTCATGGATTGCGCCTTCCTTGAATAGGTATGTAGCAATGTTACTACTATCTGTCATTGAGGCTCAACCGGCTTTTCCTGACGCGACAAACTGTAGATATAGCCCGCCAGCACATGCACCCGATCATCGCCCTGCAGGGCTTTTTGCGCCGGCATCTGGCCCATGCGGCCCTTGGCGATACTGTCCTGCAATTGCGCAAAACCGGTGCCGTAGATATAGGCGCCGGGGTGGGTCAGGTCGGGTGCGCCCAGCAGCGGATTGCCTTTGCCTTCGAGGCCGTGACAGGCGATGCAGGTGGTGGAATAGAGTTTCTGTCCGTTGGCCGGGTCGACCTTGATGCCTTCGGGCAGCGGTCGGTCGAGGCGGGTCAGCAGCCAGGCGGCCACGTCGTTGACGCCTTGCTCGCCCAGAATCGGTCCCCAGGCCGGCATCATGGCGTGACGGCCATTGAGAATGCTGGTCTTGATCGACTGCGCATCGCCGCCCCAGCGCCAGTGCTCGTCGGTCAGGTTCGGAAAGCCGTAGGCGCCCTTGGCGTCCGAGCCATGGCACACCGAACAGTTGGAGGCGAACAGCCGGGCGCCCATTTGCAAGGCTTCGGGATCTTTGGCCACCGCCTCGACGGGCATGGCGGCAAAGCGGGCGAAGGTCGGCGCGTATTGCGCGTTGGCGCGGGCCATCTCTTTTTCCCATTCGTGGACGCCGGTCCAGCCTTGTTGCCCATCGGCAAAGCGCGTCTGGTTATCGGCGTCAACATACTCGTAGCCCGGCAACAGACCGCGCCAGTTGCCCAGCCCCGGGTATAGCAGCAGGTAGCCCAGTGAGAACACGATGGTGGCGATGAACAGCTTGAACCACCAGCCCGGCAGCGGGTTGTCGTACTCCTCGATGCCGTCATAAACATGGCCTGTGGTTTGCTCGCCGGGCTCCTTGCGCTCGCCCTTGCGGGTGGCCAGCAACAGCCAGGTCAGGCCCGCCAGGGTGCCGAGGGTCAGAACAGTGATGTACAGGCTCCAGCCACTGCTCATGCGTCGGGTTTCCGCAGGCTTTCTGGCGTTTCAGTGCTCGGCGGCTCATCGGCGAACGGCAACAGCGTTGCCTCGTCGAAGGCCTGCTTGCGACGTGGGCTGAACACCCACAGCGCCAGGCCGACAAAGGCCAGCAGTACCACCAGCGTGCCCAGACCGCGAATCGTTCCGATATCCATGCCGGTCACCGTTTGCTCTTTATATGCACGCCCAGGCCTTGCAGGTAAGCCACTAGCGCATCCAGTTCGGTCTTGCCTTGCACAGCCTTTGTGGCACCGGCAATGTCGGCATCGGTGTACGGCACGCCCAGGCTGCGCATCGCTTGCATCTTGATCGGGGTCTGGCTGGCGTCGACGGCTTTATGGGCCAGGAAGGGGTAGGCCGGCATCTTCGATTCGGGCACCAGGTCGCGAGGGTTGATCAGGTGAATACGGTGCCATTCATCCGGATAGCGTGCGCCAATCCGCGCCAGGTCCGGGCCGGTCCGTTTGGAACCCCACAGGAACGGGTGATCCCAGACGCTTTCACCGGCCACCGAATAATGGCCGTAGCGCTCGGTTTCGGCGCGAAACGGACGGATCATCTGCGAGTGGCAACCCACGCAGCCATTGGCGATGTACACATCGCGGCCCTCAAGTTGCAGGGCGGTGTAGGGCTTCATGCCTTCGACCGGGGTGTTGGTCACGTCCTGGAAAAACAGCGGCACGATCTGGGTCAGGCCGCCGATGCTCACCGCTATGACCATCAACAGGGTCAGCAGGCCGATGTTTTTCTCTACGATTTCATGCCTCATCGATGAGCCCCTGTCACGCCGATGTGCGCCGCCTGCTCGGCCGCCAGAGGATCGCCGCTGCGGATCGTGCGCCAGGTGTTCCAGGCCATCAGCAGCATGCCGCTGGCAAACAGCGCGCCGCCGATCAGGCGCACCACGTAACCCTGATGGCTGGCCACCAGGGAGGCTATGAAGGTGTAAGTGAGGGTGCCGTCGGCATCCACCGCCCGCCACATCAAGCCTTGAGTGAGACCGTTGACCCACATGGCGGCGATATACAGCACCGTACCGACGGTCGCCAGCCAGAAGTGCGCATGGATCAGCGTCACACTGTGCATCGCCTTGCGGCCAAACAGCGGCGGGATCATGTGATAGGTCGAGCCGATGGTGATCATCGCCACCCAGCCCAGGGCGCCGGCATGCACGTGGCCGATGGTCCAGTCGGTGTAGTGCGACAAGGCATTGACTGTCTTGATCGCCATCATCGGCCCTTCGAAGGTCGACATGCCGTAGAACGCCAGCGCTACTACCAGAAAGCGCAGGATCGGGTCGCTGCGCAATTTATGCCAGGCGCCGGAGAGGGTCATCATGCCGTTGATCATGCCGCCCCAGCTGGGCACCAGCAGGATGATCGACATCACCATGCCCAGCGACTGCGCCCAGTCCGGCAGCGCGGTGTAGTGCAAGTGGTGCGGGCCGGCCCAGATGTACAAGGTGATCAGCGCCCAGAAATGCACGATCGACAGCCGATAGGAGTACACCGGACGCTCGGCCTGCTTGGGCACGAAGTAATACATCATGCCGAGAAAGCCGGTGGTCAGGAAAAAGCCCACGGCGTTGTGGCCGTACCACCACTGCACCATGGCATCGGTGGCGCCGGCGTAGATCGAATAGGACTTGAACAGGCTGACCGGTATCGCCAGGTGATTGACCACATGCAGCATGCCGGTGACCAGAATGAACGCACCGTAAAACCAGTTGGCGACATAAATGTGCGAGGTGCGCCGCCGCGCCAGGGTGCCGAAGAACACCGTTGCATAAGCGACCCAGACGATGGCCAGCCAGATTGCGATGGGCCATTCCAGCTCGGCGTATTCCTTGGTGGTGGTGTAGCCCATGGGCAGGCTGACGAGGGCGGCAACGATGACCGCTTGCCAGCCCCAGAACGTGAAGGCCGCCAGCCGGTCGGAGAACAGCCGTACCTGGCAGGTGCGTTGCACCACGTAATACGAGGTGGCCATTAACGCGCATCCACCGAAGGCGAAGATCACCAGGTTGGTGTGCAGCGGACGCAGGCGGCCGAATGTGGTCCATTCCAGGCCAAAGTTCAGTTCCGGCCAGACCAGTTGGGAGGCGATGAACACGCCAAGCCCCATGCCCACGATCCCCCAGACCACCGTCATGATGACGAACTGGCGGACCACCTTGTAGTTGTAGGCAGTCGGGCTGATTGCTGTACTCATTGCCGGGGTCAAGGCTCCTGAAAGGATCGGGCCGTACCGATACTGTACGAGTGGGAGGCTGGAAAATTTCCTGAATCTGCATCAACGGTGCAAGTCGGCCGCGCGCAAGCTTAATGCCGAACGCCGGGTGAGGGAAGCGAAGAGGCGCTGCAGCCTCGCGCCAGGCCCAAGGCCTTATGGCAAACTGGCCGATCACAGATAGCAATGAGGCACACATGAGCAACGGGCTAAAAGCCGTAATCGAAGACAACGGCTGGCTGTGGACCGACGCCGTCGTGCAGGACGCCCAGGCGCCGGTGACATTGATCCTGGCGCACGGTGCCGGCGCGCCCATGGACAGCGGGTTCATGAACGACATGGCAGCCTTGCTGGCGCAGCAAGGCGTCAATGTGCTGCGTTTCGAGTTTCCCTACATGGCCCAGCGGCGCACCGGTGCCAGCAAGCGCCCGCCCAATCCCCAGCCTCAATTACTGGAACACTGGCGGCAGGTGTATACCCAGGTGCGACCTCATGTCGCCGGGCGGTTGGCCGTAGGCGGCAAATCCATGGGCGGGCGCATGGCCAGCCTGTTGGCCGATGAGTTGCAGGCCGACGCGCTGGTGTGCCTGGGTTATCCGTTCTATGCCGCCGGCAAACCGGAAAAGCCCCGTGTGGCGCACCTGGCCGATTTGCAGACGCGCACGCTGATCGTGCAGGGCGAGCGCGATGCGCTGGGCAATCGCGACACCGTAAACAGCTACACGCTGTCGCCCGCTATCCAGCTGCACTGGCTGTCCACCGCCGACCATGACCTCAAGCCCTTGAAAGCTTCAGGCCTGAATCATGCGCAATGCCTGGCGCAGGCGGCTGTCCGGATCGGTGCCTTTTTGCAGGACTGAGCCGGGTCACGAGCAATGCACCGCAAAGTGGCCTTGAGTGACCTCGAAATCCATGGCTGAAATGCCGAAATCGAAGCGGCCTTGCACCTGCTGGCGTTGTTGATCGACCGCCAGCAGGGTCAGGGCGCCACTTTGCAAATGCGCCGAATGGTAAATGACGCTGTGCCAGTGCGGCGACTCGCTATACACCACCTTGATCTGCGGATTACCCACCAGCGGGTAAGTGCCCGGCTGCAGATCCCGATCAAAGAACAGGCCGATACTGGTGCGCCGCTGGCCGACCTTGCCGTCGGCAATGATTTTCCAGACCCACAGGTCACTGGCGGGTAATCGTTGCGCACGCATTATCAGCCGCCCCAGCAACGTGCTGACCTGCAAGGACTGGCCGTTGACGCAGGCCTGGAAATAATCGTGATGGCAAGGTACATAGCCACAGTGGCCGGAGTCAGGCGCGAGATTGGACATGGCTTGGATCTTGAGCGGCAGTGGATAGGGATAAAGGACGCTGCCCTGTCGGCAGCGCCCGCAATCATGGGGTGACTAGCGAATCGCGACGCCAAGGTTGGCGTTGTGATGCAGCAGCTTGTTTTCCCCGCCGGTGACCAGGTTTTTCACGAAGTACCATTTCCAGCCCACAAGATTGGTCATGGCCAGGGTCGAGGACCAGTAATAGGCGTTGCCCATCGGCCAGCGATCGCCGTACGCGGCGTGAATCTCGCGCAGTTCATCCAGCGAACACAGATGAGCGCCCTGTTGAGCCGCAGCGTTCGAAATCGTGGTGAAACTGCCGCTGCCCAGCCCCAGGCAATGGATTACGCCGGTGACGTCGACGGTATAGCTCAGGCTTTCACCCAGGTTGTCGCTGACCTTGATACTGGCCGTGCCCTTGCCTCGCACCGTGACCAGCCCGTTGCCATCGACCTTGGCCACCAGCGTGTTACTGGAACTGTAGGTATAAGGCGCCTGACCGCCGCGGGCGATGCGCTGCACCGAGGTATCGGCAGGCAGGGACGGCAGCAGATCGGGAGAGCCCGGCAGCAGATACACCTTGCCAGCCAGGGTGACCGGCGTGGTGTCCAGAATCAGCCCCTGATACACCGACAACCACAACGGCGCAGAATCGGCCTGCTGGCCTGCACGAAAGACGGTGTAGAACACGGTGGCCGAACGACCGCTGCTTGCCACGATAAAGGCCTTGGGCACGCGGAACAGCAACTCGCCGCCGGCACCCACGGTCTGATCGGCCGTGTCATGGTCCGACGCACCCCGCCAGCTCACGAGCACACGGTCTTCACGGCTCATGCCGGTATAACGAACCCGTACCGTGGCACCGGATTCGGGAATCCGCGAAGGCACCAACACGCCGTCGACGCCGACGGTGTCCATGCTCGGTGTTGGCAGGTTGTCCAGCCCGATCTGGATTTTCAGGTCCAAGGTATCGGAGGTCTGTACCTGCCCGTTGGCCCGGTTGACGGTATAGGCAATCGCCACCGTTTCGCCGGCATTGGCGATGACCAGCGCATAGGCAAAGACCAGCTCCAGTGCCTGGCCGGCCTCGGCTTCGGTAATGGTTTTCTCTTGGTTATCACTGCCTCTGGGGCCCTGCCACTGGACGGTGACGCGATCGCCTGCACGGAGTTGGGCGAGCGCCTCGATGCGCACTGTTGCTCCGGCGGTGGCGTGTGCGGGATCGAGTGTGTCGCCCTGAGCTTCCTTTACGGTTGGGGTGGGGAGCGGCGCAAGAGTGCTTTCCCGGACAGTGATGATCCGTTTGATGGAGGCCTGGGTACGACCACCTTTTTGCACGTCATACCAGACCTCGACGGTGCCATTGATATTGGCCACCACGTAGCTGCGGGGCACCCTGAAAATCACCTCTTTATTGACCGTGCCGCTATTGATCACCGTGTAGGTGCTGTAAGAGCCCTGCGCAGTACGTCCGTCCCAGTGCAGCGTGACCTTGTCACCCGTGGCCATGGCAGGGTAAGGCAACACCCGGACGACAGCTTCAAGCACCACGTTTTCAGGGTCCAGTACGCCGTCTTCGTTGACGTTGTCCACCAGTGGGCCCGGCAGTGGATCGTTGCTGTTGGTGTCGACCAGCAACGGCAGCACCGGCGACTTGAAGAAGTCCTTCGCAAAGGTGGTTACCGTGTAGTAAACCTCCAGAGTACCGCCCGCCAGTGCAATGACTTTTTCATCGGGAACAAGAAATTGAAGCGTCTTGCCGACATCACCATGGGTGAGATTCTTGACCTCCTCATGCATGACATTGGCGCCGTTGGCCGTCTTGCCCATCCACGCCAGCGTAACCTCATGCCCGTCCGCCATGAAGTAATACGCGGGCACCTGAACCTGCACATTCTGCAAGGTAGGGTCGAGCAAACCATTGACCGCCGCTGGCACAATCGGCAGCGCCAGTTCCTGAAACTCGCCAAGGATAGTCAGCGACAGGCTTTTGGAGCGCAGTTGAACGCCCGAGACCTTGCTGACGATGTATTTGAAGCGCGCGCGGCCTTGAGCGATCGGCTGGAACTGCTCGTTGGGGATCAGAAACTCGACGAAACTGCCTGGAATGTTGACGACCTTCGAGGCCGTATAGGGCTCCAGCGCGATCCCCTCGGCGGTATTGCGTTCGGCAATAAAGTTGATCGTGTCGCCAATCGCGATATCAGGGTTCGACAGCACCAGAGTCTGCACGTCGGCGCCGGACAACTTGTCCAGATCCAGCTCCATATTCGGTGCTTGTGGCGCAATGGGCGCCGGAAGGGTCGAGTTACCGGCCTCCACCTCAACGTAGGCAGGGAATGAAAACCGCGACCAGTTACTGACCACGTCGCGAATGTCATAACGCACCACGATATTTTCCGAGTCCCCGGCTTCAATCACGGTATCCCTTGGAATATCGACCACGACCGGACGGCCCGCCTGATCGGCCAGCAAAGGCGGCAATGCGATCTTGATGCCTTGCCAATAGACTGAAAGCAGATCGCCTTCGATCATGTTCTCGTAAGGTTGAACCGTGACAGAAACGCCTTCGGGTGAAGTAATGACACCCGTGGGTTTAACGGCGGGCAGTTGCAGTTTCTCGTTTTCATACGGGGTGCCCGGATCGGGATCGCGGCCACCGGGGATGGAGAGTTTTACGGTGACGGTTTTACTGGGAGAGTGTTCAGGATTACCACCTGGAAACGGGGTGTAGTTATAACGCACGGCAGGTGTACTGGGTTTTAGCCAGCGAGTATCGACATAGAGGGAGAAGACGCCATTGGTGTCGGGGGCGTCTGGGGAGTGAATGTAGGAGTCAATAATTTCAGTGTTTTCGCCCCAGTAGAGGTCCAAGCGATCTCGTGGGCTTAAAAGTAAAGGGCCAATGAGAACTTCCAGGGGTTTTGCAGGGTCCGCCACATCGATATCTCCGATGCCCTCGGGGTAATGGCTTAGAATATGCGGCGTTGGAAGCATTGAGGTAGTAGGAAGTTTATTCATTTTATCTATCCTTAAAAAAGAGAGAGGTAAGCGTGCTCACCTCTCTTGAAGGTTTAGAGACGGCAAACGCTTTCGAAGCGCATATCAATAAATACGCTCGTGCGCTTGGAATTACCCTGTCCTTTATCGCTTTGAACCTGGAAGGTTGCCTCTACATGGCCGTAGCAATGCCTTTTCAAAGTGGTAACCGGGACGGTGAGGTGGTAACCATTTTCTACTTCGTTCTGAGTAAGTATTGCTGATGTGTGGGACCATTCGAATTTTTTATCGCCTCCCACTAATTGGTCATAGGCCTCATAGGTGAAGACAATGACTTGGCCCTCATTGATGTTGATATAGGGTTTGATGAAAACAGTAGCGCCCGTAGCGCTGCCTATACGGTCAATGGCTCCGTATTCATTAAGTGACGTGAACTCCGGGGCATCAGGTCCCTCAGGTCCGCCTGGCAGCTCATCCTTGGATTGAACAATAATACCCTGCTCAAAAGAGGTGGATGTGTTCGGGTTTTCGTCGGCAGTTACGGTGTAGTAAACCCGAATATCATTACCCGTGCCCACTGGTTTGAAGCGGCTGTTCAATACGGTCAACAGCAATGGGCGACCCGCAACAACGTCGGTGTTTGTGATGATGTAGGGTTGCTCCAGGATTTCTGCGCCACCCCAATAAATGGTGATAATCTGAGCCGCTTTAAATGCGGGATTCCAATTGATCAGGATCGTTGCGTTGAGCTCGAAGTCATTTTCATCGATAAAATTGTCTTCATTGCTGGGGGTACTGCTGCCGCCTCGAATAGTGGGTTTGTCTGGAGTGCCGGGCACAGGGAACTCAATACGGACATTGACTTCAAGATCACTGGAAATGCCTATGGTCTGGCCGCTTCGAATAACTTCATACTTGAGTTGGCGAATGCCGTCTCTGGCCGCTTCAATAGTGGCGTACGGTATATCGAAAATCAGAATGAAGGGTTCTTCCAGGTCTTCCGGCACTACGGGTACAGGGCCGAGGTATTCTGTTCCCCAATACAGCAGAATCTGATCACCTTCCATTACTAGATCAGAGGCAGGAATCTTGACTTCTACACCAGCACGGGCGTCGGCATGGTCAATGAGACCATCGTAATTGTCGATCACCGGTGGAGGCAGGTCGGGAGTGATTTCGGTCAGAAACAGCGGAATGGTCACTTTTCCGGAATCGACAGAAATATTACCAGCCCGATCGGTCACGGTGTAGTAAGTGGCGCCCGTCGGGCTGGGCAGGCTGGTCAGGAAAGCTTTGGTAAAGGCGACGTCAATGGATTGATCTTCGTCTTCTTCGCCGCTAAGTACGATTTCAGGCCCGGCTACACTGCCCCAATAAGTATTGATGATATCTCCCTTTTGCAGTCCGGAGTAACCGAAAATTCGGCCAGTCAGTACGTCACCCATGCTACGCAATTCATCAGCAGTCAGGCCGTCCTTGGCTTGTTCAGGAAAGTCCATATACCCCAGTTGATGCGATCCTGGCGGGGTTCGGTCTACCACAATAGTTGTGGGTAGTGACGGATCGGCGATGCCGCTGGGGAAACCGGTCACAACGTAGCGAAGCTCATAAACCCCATCCTCTTTTAGTTCGGTGCTAACGGGGATGGACATTCGTAAGAGAGTGCCGACAGGAGGGACGGTTTCAAAGAACTCCTCGATCCCAACCAGCACGTTGTTCAGGCTCAACTGATAGCGGTCATTGGGTTTGGCGCCTGTCCAGAGAGGGAAGTCCACACTGACATCTGTTTCAAGGTCAATGGTCTTGATCAGGCCATCAGTTTCATCAGCCGCCGGAACAGCAGGGGGGATGTAGTTACTTTGTTTTTTTTCTCGAGGGCGGCGAGCAATTTTTTCAGTCTGAAGATATTTCATTGTTATTTCCTGATGTTTGAGATTTTTAAGGCTCAAAAGAATACGTCATCGAATAAGGCTTCGACTTTAAAGTACTTCTTCTGTAGATGATGAGGGGCTTTGGCTCTCATCTGCTAATCAAGTAATAGCAATGGTTCTGCTGTGTCAATAGGGTGCCTGTAGAAAAGTCATGGTTTCCTGGCAAAAGTGAGGGAAGTTAAAAGTGCAAGTGTGCTTGGCATCTTTTGCTGTAGGACTCTTGGGGTGGGTTCTTAGGAAAGGGACTACATATTTCAGTTTTGTAGGACGGTCTGTAGGGCGTTTCTGTTGGAGATAATTTGGCCTCGATGGTGTGGAGGGTAAGTCCATGTTGGGTTGTAATTGTGCAGTGGGTTGGAAGTTTAAGGTGGGCGTCGGCGCGGCGGTGTATCTGATTTGCGCACCCTTGCTGGCGCAGCAGCAGATCGCTGGAGTATTTATTGATAATGAAATCAAAGTAATCGATTCTTCTTATGCGCCTGATACTTATCAGGTGTGGAACGGTTCTCACTTTACGGTAGATAATGCTGTTATCAATGGTTTGTATGCCAGTGACTCTACGATTGTGTTGAATGAGGCGGCCATTCGTGGGGGGGCGATTGTAATACGGGCGCGTGAGATGCAGGTGAACAAGTCTTATCTTCAGAACCTTGATAATCCTGCGTTGGCTGTTAGTGATATTGAAAGGATGAGTATCCGGGACAGTGAGTTGGTGGGCGCCGGGGCGGGACTGATCGTTGATAAAAGTGCGACAATACTGATGAATACAAAAGTAGTTGGGGGAGCGTATCGTAATGATTCTAATTGGCTAGGATGGGGGTTGGGTATACTCGGCGCGACGGTGGAAGTCAGATCTGGAAGTCACGTTGTCGGAGAAACCTACAGTGTTCACTTTACGGTTCCAACTTATAAGCCCGAGAGCAATGGGCGTCTGATTGTCGATGCCTCTCGTCTCGAATCACTAAAGGGGGCCACCATCAGAGTTGAAGGGTTAGACGGACGTGCTCACGATGCCGAGATCGATATCCTGAATAATTCATCACTGATCTCAGGCAATGGCAATTTGCTGGAAAGCTTTAGCCAGAGCACTACACAGTTCAAGGTCGACAACACCACACTCACGGGGCATCTGGTCGCCGATGATACAAGTACGCTGAATGTAACCTTGCAGAACCATGCCCGACTGGCCGGCAATATCGTCAATGGCAACGCGGTGTCCGTCAATTCCGGTGGTTACTGGCAAATGAGAGATGACAATGCCATCAAGTACTTGAAAATGGACGGTGGCACCGTGAATTTTGGCGAAGGAGATTTCAAAACACTATCGCTGAATCAACTGTCCGGTACCGGCACCTTTGCCATGCGCATTGATCTGGATCAGGACGACGGTGACTTGCTTGATGTGCAGGGCCAGGCCAGTGGCGTGTTCGGCCTCCGTGTACGCAATACCGGTGCTGAAGTAGTGTCGCCAGAGCTGGAGCCGTTGCTGCTGGTGCACACCGAGGGTGGCAATGCCAAATTCAATCTGGTCGGCGGTCGAGTCGATCTGGGTGCTTACTCCTATGAACTGGAGCAGCAAGGCAACGACTGGTTCATTGTCGGCAATAACCGCACGGTTAGCCCCTCCACTGCGAGCGCCCTGGCGTTGTTCAATGCAGGACCGACCATCTGGATGAGCGAGCTTTCGACTTTGCGCAGTCGCATGGGTGAAGTACGTAGCAGCGGGGCGGGCGGTGGCTGGATGCGCGGCTATGGCAACCGTTTTGAGGCCACCACCGGTGACGGGATCGAATACAAACACAAGCAACAAGGTTTCACTCTGGGAGCTGATGCACCCATACCTATCAGTGACGGCCAATTGTCCTTGGGTATCATGGCCGGCCATAGCCAAACAGATCTGGATTTGAGCCATGGCACCAGCGGTAAGGTCGACAGCCTTTCTGTCGGCACCTACGCGACCTGGTTGTCGGACCAGGGTTATTACCTGGACGCAATGCTCAAACTCAATCGCTTGCGCAACAAGGCCAAGGTCGCGATGAGCGACAGTACCAGAGCCAAAGGTAACTATGACAACACCGGTATTGGTGGTTCGGTGGAGTTCGGTCGGCATATCAAGCTGGCGAATGACTGGTTTGTTGAGCCCTATACGCAACTGGCGGCAGTGACGCTCAAAGGTCAGCGTTATCGTATGGACAATGGTTTGCAAGCCAGCAACACCCAGACTCGTTCGGTGCTCGGTAAGGTCGGTAGTTCACTGGGGCGTGATTTTGCGCTCACGGATGGTGGGGTGTTGCAACCTTACCTGCGTGTCGCGCTGGCTCAGGAGTTCTCGCGCAGCAATGATGTGAAGGTTAACGACAGCCATTTCGATAACGACGTGTCCGGCACTCGGGCGGAGTTGGGGGCAGGCGTCTCGGTATCGTTGTCCGAACGTCTGCAACTGCATGCCGATTTCGAATATATGAAGGGCAAGCGGGTTGAGCAGCCCTGGGGGGCCAATGTCGGTCTGCGCCTGGCTTTCTAAAACCCGTTCCTGAGTGAGCGCAAAGCCCCCGGCGTGTAATCGCCGGAGGCTTTTTCATGGTTTTAGCGAGTGTTGGAAAACGCTTGGCCTGTCATGCCCAGTGTCAAAGGCCAGGAGAGGTTCGACTTATTGCCTGCACGGTCAGTTACTTGATAAGTAAATTCAATCTGGCCGCTGTCAAGACACCGTAGAAAATCGTGGCTGAAACTGATCTGTATGATGTTTTCGCTCAAGTCATGCTCACTGACGGTATAGGCCGGGCCTTGTATACCATTGCAAAAAACTTGCAGCGTGTCGCCCACGTTTATATCGGCATAGCCGGGTATTTGAGCGGCAAGTACTTCTCCAAAATTGATCTGTGGAAAGATCATTGGCGCCAGCAAGGCGGCACCCGGTGCAGTGCGGTCAATTCGGATCGTGGTTGCTAAAGAATCGTCAGACAAACCTGAAGGATAGCCAATGGTTCTGTATGCAACTTTATGTTTGCCATCGGCATTAAGTAATTCCAAAGGGATTTTCAAGGTCAATAAACCTTCAGGAACCGGGTCTGGGAAACGAATGAACTCCCCTATACCAATGCCATTGAGTGCCAGCTGGTAACCGTCTCTTGGTCTGGAACCCTTCCAGACAGGAAAGTGCATTAGCACATCTTGAGTTAGGTCGCTGAGTTTAATCAGCCCATCCTGCTCTGCGACGGGCACGGTAGGGGCTGGTAGATAGTCGAGCTCTAAGGTGTTCATACTGTTTTTCCATTGTAATGCAGGGCGTGAGTGCCCTGCTTGTGAGTGGGTCTTGCGGTTGTCTGATTTTTAATTAGCCGTCATATGAATGTGATGTCAATCACCCAGGCAAAGTTTGATAGGTTTTTAGAGTATTTGGGAGGTTTCCTACGATTGTCTAGGGTTGTATTTTCTGGCTGTGTAGGACACGCCATAGGTTTATCTTCCTGGTTTCTCTAAAGTAGTTTTCCTATAAAGCACAATGCCGTATTCAGTATTGCAGAACCCGGGTATAGCACCGGCTCCAGCGGAACCGGTGCTGTAAGAAAGTACCGCGATCAGAAAACACAACACTGTCGCGGGTACCGCACTTTCGGCCGCTGTACGTCCGTTCAGATTGTCTTTCCAGTCAACGCCTACCGTTAGACTCGACCACCACTTGCAAAAACGGTGAGGTACCGATCAGTTCCTCGGCACGCCAGACTTCGTAATACAGGTCCAGAGAACCGTATTGCTGCAAGTCGATGTACTCGTAGCAAATGCACAACACCCATACGATGTTATGACCGATCGAGTTGTGAAACAGGATGTTCGAGCATGCATGTGCACCCCAGTGGAAGACGATAACGTCTTCTCTGCGCATCATGGGTGAGCCGGGAATCAGCACCTTCACTCCGGCTTTCATCTGGTCGCGGCTGATCAACTCAGGGTTGGCATTGTCCAGTCTGGGTGGTTTGAGGCTGATGGAAATCTCCGGCAGGCTCAACAGAGAGCGAGTCCCGTCGATGTGCCGTTGAAGATAGAGATCGACAGGTTGGGGTTCGACAGTGATAGCGCAATGGCCATCTAATGGCATGTCTTCTGGTTCAAGTTCTTTCATGGCGCTCTATGGTAATTGGGTGTTGATGAGAGGGGGCTTATTAAGAGCAGTTGCTTGTAAATCAATCAAGTGGGGCTCGTGGATGACTATTCTTCGTTTTAAGGTGATTAGATGTTTCGATATATTTCCAAAGATGTTGCTTGGCGAAAGTGATGCATCTGCTGAAAGGCGGGTTTTAAAGCCTGTGCGATGGTTTCTTTCATGAGTTATGTTTAGAGGGAAAGGCAAAGGGCTTGTAGTCTGCGTATGACAGGATGACTTATTTTCAGGTAGGAGAATTCGTTGTTCCTGGATTTTGTTAAAACTGTGGGAAGTTTCACTCAAATTTTTCCTAGATGTCCTGCACTCAAAAGGGTGCAGGACATCGAGTGGCATACTTGAATGAGTGTGGGAAAGACTCAGGCTGACATTGTGAGGGTCACAGGCCAGGCGAGAAGCGACTGATTGCCTGCGCGATCAGTGATCTGATAGCTGAATTCGACCTGGGTATTGGCGAGGCTTTGCAGAAAGTCGCGGGTGAAGCTGATCTGCATCGGCCGCCTGTTCAGATCGTCATCGCTGATAGTGTGCGACGGGCCTTGTACTCCGTTGCACAGGGTTTGCAGCGTGTCGCCCACCGCCATGCCGGCATAGCACGGTACCTGAGCTTTCAATACGTCAAAATTAATGTTTGCAAAGATCAATGGTGCCAGCAGCGTAGCGCCCGGTACGCTTCGATCCACTCTGATCTGGATGGCAGGAGCATCCGTAGAGTGCAGGCTCTTATCGTTGGTTGCCCGGTAACCAAGCCGATACAAACCCTCATGTTCAAGATTCCCGACGGGAAGTGTCAGGGTCATGATATCCCCTGCCAGATCTGCGTCGGTTTTAGCGTAGGGTTCGCCTAGCAATTGACCATTCAGTGTCAGTTGAACAAAGTAGCCTGTTTGCATGTTCTCCCAAATGACAATATTTACCGGCAGTGGCTTGTCCAGTGCTGAAACAGGCAGTAACCCGTCAATAGGGGCTGCAAGCGCTACAAAAGGAGAAGGTAGTTCGAAAGTGTTCATGTGCTGTTCTCATTAAGATGACGAGTTCCTTATGGTGCTCGTCAGGGATAAGGGGCAGGCTAAACAGGATTAAGGGTGTGAAGTCCCTGTCTTATTGCCTGATTTCGAACTAATCGACTTGCCTTCCCCCTGTCAACCCACTCCAACCCAGCCAGACCCACTTCAATAATATTTGGGAAATGTCCTGCAAGTTCACACATGCTTTTTACAAAACCCTGTAGGACCCACGCCCACTACTAAAACCCGGCCAATAAAAAACCCCGCCAGGCATGCACCTGGCGGGGTTCCAATAAGCCGTAAAAGCCTACCGGTTAAAACGCTCCACCAACGAGTATTGCGAGTGCGCGGTATGAGTCAGTTCTGCGCTGAGCACCGCCGAGCGTTGGGCGCCGTCGGAGGTCTGGTCGGCCAGGTCGGCGATGTTGGAGATGTTGCGGCTGATCTCGTCGGCTACCGAGCTTTGCTGTTCGGTGGCGGCGGCGATCTGGGTGGCCATGTCGGTGATATTGGCCACCGCCTCGCTGATGCCCACCAGTGCCTGGTCGGCTTCCAGCACGCGGGCCACGCCTTCTTCAGCCTGGCGATGGCCGGCGTTCATGGTCTGTACGGCGTTATTGGCGGTTTGTTGCAGTTTGGCGATCAGGCCATGAATCTGCCCGGTCGATTCGGTGGTGCGTTGTGCCAGTTGCCGCACTTCGTCGGCCACCACGGCAAAGCCGCGGCCCATTTCGCCGGCGCGGGCGGCTTCGATGGCGGCGTTGAGGGCCAGCAGGTTGGTCTGGTCGGCGATGCCTTTGATCACATCGACCACGCCGCCAATTTCATCGCTGTCGCGGGCCAGTTGGGTTACGGTCAGGCCGGTTTCGCCCACCGCAGTCGACAGGCGCTGGATCGCTTCACGGGTTTCGCCGGCGATGTCGCGGCCGCGACGGGTCAGGTCGTTGGCCTGCTGTGTGGCGGTGGCAGTGCTTTGTACATGGCTGGCCACTTGTTGTGTGGTGGCGGCCATCTGGTTGATGGCGGCGGCAACCTGTTCGGTTTCGACGCGCTGACGCTCAAGGCCTGCAGAACTTTCGTTGGCCAGAGCATTGGATTGCTCGGCTTGCAGGTTCAGGTGCTCGGCGGTGTCCTGCAGACGAGTCAGGCAGGTTTTCAGGCGTGCGTCCTGGCTGAGGATCGACATTTCAAGGCGCGCTTGCGGGCCGCGGCTGTCGGTGTACATCTGCGCGATCAGCGGGTCGGAGGTGGTCTGCTCGGCCAGGCGCAGCAGGCGCTTGATGCCGCGTTGCTGCCAGCTCAGGCCAATCAGGCCCAGCGGTACCGACAGGGCCGCTGCGAGGATGAAGCCCCACCACGAGTCGAGCCAGACGCCGATCAGAAAGCCGATCTGGCTGATCAAAATGAATGGCACCCAGTCTTGCAGCACCGGCAGCCACTTGTCGCGGCTCGGCACGGCGGATTTGCCGCCGTTCAGGCGTGCATACAGGGCCTGGGCGCGGCGGATCTGCTCGGCGGTGGGCTTGACGCGCACGGACTCGTAACCGATCACCTTGCCGTTTTCCAGAATCGGCGTCACATAGGCGTTGACCCAGTAATGGTCGCCATTCTTGCAACGGTTCTTGACGATGCCCATCCAGGGCTGGCCGGTTTTCAAGGTGGCCCACATGTGCTCGAACACCGCAGGCGGCACATCGGGGTGACGCACCAGGTTGTGTGAAGCCTTGAGCAGTTCTTGTTGGCTAAAGCCGCTGATCTGTTGAAAGGCTTCGTTGCAGTAGGTGATTACGCCTTTGGTATCGGTTGTGGAAATCAACCGTTGTTGTGCTGCAAATGTCCGCTCACGCTGAGTGATGGGCTGATTATTACGCATGGGTATTCGATCCTTCGATCCAATAAGGCTTTGAGGCACCGCTAAAAACTACCTGCGTTGTCATCGCTGCGTTAAAAACAGCCTCTCAATGCTCATTGACAACTCGTCAACTCCGCTTGCTCGCCTGTTTTTGCCTCGCGCTGACTGCCTCGCCTACGTTTTTAAAGGTGCCCTTTGGCGAGTTATCGGCACGCGACGCCGGAAATTGAGGCGTCGATCACGTTATTGAGCGCACGTCTTGCCCGCGATCAATACTCAGCGTGCCAGCATCGGGTAGGCGAAGAGGGTGAAATGCACCAGATTCAGACCGAAGTGCGCGCTGACCGCCGCCCATAGTCCGCCATAACGCCAGGCAATGCCGTAGCCGACACCGGCCAGACCGGCCAGCAGCACCCAAGCCCAACCCCCTCCGATATGAGCCAGCCCGAATAACAGGGCGACCGTGACAACTGGCAGTATGCCTCCAGCCGACCATCGATGACAGTAACGTTGCAGCGCGCCCTGAAGATAGGCCCGAAAAAATAGCTCTTCGGTCAGGCTCACCAGCAGCAGGTTGTTCAGCAGCCACATCAGGCTATAAGGCGGCCACTTCGGTGCCCAGGTCGTCACACCCAGCGCCCAGGCCAGTGCCAGGCACAGGCTGATGACCAGCAGCGTGACCGATGCGGCGACCTTGAGCGCGCGAACCGGGTCCACCGGCTGCAAGAGCCACGGGCAGGCCAGCAGGATCCAGAGCCCGATCAGCGGCTTGTCCAGGTTCCAGTAGGTGATGAAGGGCACCGACTCAGGGCTTGAGCGAGCCAGCGTCATGAGCGGCGCATTGTTGAAACCCGGCAGCGCGTGCATCGCCAGGGCCAGGCCGGTAACGATGAACACGCCATGACCCAGGCAACGCACCGGCAGGCGTTGGGTTGGACGCACGGCAAAGGCGGCAATCAACAACAGCCCGATTGCGCCCAGCGCTGCAGGTTCGAGCTGGCCGTGGTACAGCGCAATGCCATAGCCCAGGCTGAGCAGGGTCAACGCTGTCCAGCGCGATGCAGTCATGAGAATCACCTGAATAAAGAGCAGGCGATTCTAGCGGGATAAGGGATGTACAGGAAAAGGTCCGTCAGCGGTTTACAGCCGTGACGGACCCCGTTTTCAGGCTGCGATCAACTGACGCAACACGTAGTGCAGGATGCCACCCGCCTTGAAGTATTCCACTTCATTGAGGGTGTCGATGCGGCACAGCAGCTCGATGTCTTGCTGACGGCCATCTTCGAAGGTGATGCCCAGCTTCAGGGTCATCCCCGGATGCAGCTCAGCCTGGCTCAGGCCGCTGATAGCCAGGGTTTCCTTGCCGGTCAGGCCCAGGCTCTTGCGCGTGTGCGGTGCCTTGAACTGCAAAGGCAGCACGCCCATGCCCACCAGGTTGGAGCGGTGAATGCGCTCGAAGCTTTCGGCGATCACCGCCTTGACGCCCAGCAGGTTGGTGCCTTTGGCCGCCCAGTCGCGGCTGGAGCCGGTGCCGTACTCTTGACCGGCAACGATCACCAGCGGCGTGCCTTCTTGCTGATAGCGCATCGACGCATCATAGATCGGCAGTTTTTCGTCGGTGGGAACGTGCAGGGTATAACCACCTTCTTCGCCGCCAAGCATTTCGTTGCGAATGCGGATATTGGCGAAGGTGCCGCGCATCATCACTTCATGGTTGCCACGCCGTGAACCGTACGAGTTGAAGTCCTTGGGCTCGACGCCTTGCTCGCGCAGATAGCGACCCGCGGGGCTGTCGGTCTTGATGTTGCCGGCCGGGGAAATGTGGTCGGTGGTCACCGAGTCGCCGAGCAGGGCCAGGATGCGCGCCTCGTGGATATCCTCGATCACCGGCAAGGGACCGGCAATATTTTCGAAGAACGGCGGGTGCTGGATATAGGTGGAGTCGTCCTGCCAGACATAGGTGGCGGCTTGCGGTACTTCGATGGCTTGCCACTGCGCGTCGCCGGTGAAGACCTGGGCGTATTCCTTGTGGAACATGGCGGTGTCGACCTTGAGCACAGCGTCGGCGATTTCCTTCTGGCTGGGCCAGATGTCGCGCAGGTACACCGGCTGCCCGTCGCTGCCTTCGCCCAGTGGTTCGCGGCTGATATCGATGCGCACGTTACCGGCCAGCGCGTAAGCCACCACCAGTGGCGGCGAGGCCAGCCAGTTGGTCTTGACCAGCGGATGCACGCGGCCTTCAAAGTTGCGGTTACCGGACAACACCGAGGCGACGGTCAGGTCCGAATGCTGGATGGCTTTTTCGATCGGCTCCAGCAACGGTCCGGAGTTGCCGATGCAGGTGGTGCAGCCATAGCCCACCAGGTCGAAACCCAGCTTGTCGAGGTACGGCGTCAGCCCGGCTGCCTCGTAATAGTCGGTGACCACCTTGGAGCCGGGGGCCAGCGAGCTTTTCACCCACGGCTGGCGCTTCAAGCCTTTTTCGACGGCTTTCTTGGCCAGCAGCCCGGCGGCCATCATCACGCTGGGGTTGGAGGTGTTAGTACAAGAAGTGATAGCGGCGATGACTACCGCGCCGTTTTTCAGGCGATAACTCTGGCCGTTGTATTCGTATTCGGTGCCGTCGATCACTTGTTCGGCGTTGCCCACGGCCACGCCGCCACCGCCTTCGCTTTCCAGACGGCCTTCGTCGACCTGGGTCGGCTTGAGCTGCAAGCCGAGGAAGTCATCGAACGCCTGGGCAACCGCAGGCAGCGGCACGCGGTCTTGCGGGCGTTTTGGTCCGGCAAGACTGGCTTGCACCTCACCCATGTCCAGCGCCAGGGTGTCGGTGAACGCCGGCTCCTGGCCGGGCAGGCGCCACAGGCCTTGCGCCTTGCAGTAGGCCTCGACCAGCTCGACGGTTTCAGCCGGCCGGCCAGACAGGCGCAGGTAATCGAGGGTCACGTCATCGACCGGGAAGAAGCCGCAGGTGGCGCCGTATTCCGGGGCCATGTTGGCGATGGTCGCGCGGTCGGCCAGCGCCAGATCGGCCAGGCCGTCGCCATAGAACTCGACGAATTTGCCGACCACACCTTTCTTGCGCAGCATCTGGGTCACGGTCAGCACCAGGTCGGTGGCGGTGATGCCTTCCTTGAGCTTGCCAGTGAGTTTGAAGCCGATGACCTCCGGAATCAGCATCGACACCGGCTGGCCGAGCATCGCCGCCTCGGCTTCGATACCGCCGACGCCCCAGCCCAGTACGCCCAGGCCGTTGATCATGGTGGTGTGCGAGTCGGTGCCGACCAGCGTGTCGGGGAAGGCATAGGTGCGGCCGTCTTCTTCCTTGGTCCACACCGTGCGGCCCAGGTACTCAAGGTTGACCTGATGGCAGATGCCCGTGCCCGGCGGCACCACGCTGAAGTTATCGAAGGCGTTCTGGCCCCAGCGCAGGAAGGCATAACGTTCGCCATTGCGCTGCATTTCAATGTCGACGTTCTGCTTGAAGGCGTCGTCCGAGGCGTAGCTGTCGACCATCACCGAGTGGTCTATCACCAGGTCGACCGGCGACAGCGGGTTGATGCGTTGCGGGTCGCCACCGGCCTTGGCCACGGCGGCGCGCATGGCGGCCAGGTCGACCACTGCCGGTACGCCGGTGAAGTCCTGCATGAGCACGCGGGCAGGGCGGTACTGGATTTCGCGGTCCGAGCGGCGTTCGTCCAGCCAGGCGGCCAGCGCCTTGAAGTCTTCGCCGGTCACGGTCTTGTCGTCTTCCCAGCGCAACAGGTTTTCCAGCAGCACTTTGAGCGACATCGGCAGCTTGTCCAGATCGCCCAGCGTGCGGGCGGCGTCGGGCAGGCTGAAATAATGATAGGTCTTGTTATGAGCGGTCAGCGTTTTCAGGCTTTTCAGGCTATCGAGGGAGGGCATCAAATGGCTCCTTGAACAGTAAGCAGGTGTTCCGGGGCTAAATCGGAACCTGATCGGTGGCGCAACACGGTAAGTGCGCCGATTCCCGTACTGTTGGTGTGGACCCCTGGGCCGAGTCAGAGGTTCCGGTTTCAGCTATCATGCGCGGCTTTGATCGTCGCAGGCTCTGGAATCGCTCATGAATACGCTGTTTATGCATTGCCGGCCCGGCTTCGAAAGCGAGGTCTGCTCGGAAATAGCCGATATCGCTGCCCGCCTGAACGTGGCCGGCTATGCCAAGGCCAAGGCTGACACCGCCTGCGCCGAGTTCATCTGCCTTGAACCCGAGGGCGCCCGGCGCCTGATGCAGGGCCAGCGTTTTGATCGCTTGATCTTCCCGCGCCAGTGGGCCCGCGGTGACTTTGTCGAGCTGCCGGAAACCGACCGTATCAGCGTGCTGCTTGAGCGCCTGCAGGCTTATCCGGTGTGCGGCAGCCTGTGGCTCGAGGTGCTCGACACCAATGACGGCAAGGAACTGTCGACCTTCTGTCGCAAGTTCGAAGCGCCGCTGCGCAAGGCCTTGCTCAAGGCGGACAAGCTGCGTGACGACCCGGCCCTGCCGCGCTTGCTGCTGACCTTCAAGAGCGGTCGCGAAGTGTTTCTGGGCATTGCCGAGTCCGATAACAACGCGATGTGGCCGATGGGCATCCCGCGCCTGAAGTTTCCCCGCGAAGCGCCGAGCCGCTCGACGCTCAAGCTCGAAGAGGCCTGGCATCACTTCATTCCTCGCGACCAGTGGGACGAGCGCCTGTCCGGTGAGATGACTGGGGTCGACCTGGGTGCGGCGCCCGGTGGCTGGACCTATCAACTGGTGCGCCGTGGCATGCTGGTGACCGCCATCGACAATGGCCCGATGGCTGAAAGCCTGATGGACACCGGTCTGGTCCAGCACCTGATGACCGACGGTTTCACCTGGAAGCCGCGCCAGACGGTGGACTGGATGGTCTGCGACATCGTCGAGAAGCCTGCGCGTAACGCAGCCTTGCTGGAAACCTGGTTGGGCGAAGGCCTGTGCCGCGAGGCGGTGGTCAATCTCAAGCTGCCGATGAAGCAACGCTATGCTGAGGTGCGCCGGCTGCTGGAGCGGATCGAAGACGGCTTCAAGGCACGCGGTGTCAAAGTCTCCATCGGCTGCAAGCAGCTGTACCACGACCGCGAAGAGGTCACCTGCCATCTGCGCCGCCTTGACCTGCGCCGCCCTGACCGGTGAAGGCGCTGAGCTGTCTATTTGTGCACCATCTGTTTTTTCGGAGTAACCGATGCCTGAACCGATCGAAAACCTGACCGCCGACGCTACCCTGGACGCCACCGGCCTCAATTGCCCGGAGCCGGTGATGATGCTGCACCAGAAAGTGCGTGACCTGAGCGCCGGTGGCTTGCTCAAAGTCATTGCTACCGATCCTTCGACACGCCGCGACATTCCCAAGTTTTGTGTGTTTCTGGGGCATGAGCTGGTGGATCAACAGGTTGAAGGCTCGACTTACCTGTACTGGATTCGCAAGAAAGCCGACTGATGGCTTTGATTAATTCGCAGGAGCCACCCATGCAAATCGTTGCTGACGAAAACATTCCGCTGCTCGACGCCTTTTTTGCAGGCCTTGGCACCTTACGGCGCCTGCCGGGCCGCGCCATCGACCGTGCGGCGGTGGCGGACGCCGATATCCTGCTGGTGCGCTCGGTGACTCAGGTCGACCGCGCCTTGCTTGAAGGCAGCCCGGTGCGTTTTGTCGGCACGTGCACCATCGGCACTGACCACCTTGACCTTGAATACTTCGCCAAGGCCGGTATCCAGTGGTCCAGCGCGCCCGGTTGCAATGCCCGTGGCGTGGTGGATTACGTACTCGGCAGCCTGCTGACCCTGGCGGAAATCGAAGGTGTCGAGCTGGATCAGCGCACTTATGGCGTGGTCGGCGCGGGGCAGGTGGGTGGCCGGCTGATCGAGGTGTTGCGTGGCCTGGGCTGGAATGTACTGGTCTGCGACCCGCCGCGTCAGGCCGAGGGCGGCGATTACGTCAGCCTGGACGAAATCATCCAGCGCTGCGATGTGATCAGCCTGCACACGCCGCTGGAGCGCACGGGCCAGCACCCGACCTGGCATTTGTTTGACCGCGAGCGGTTGCAGCGCCTGCGCCCCGGCACCTGGCTGATCAACGCCAGCCGTGGCGCGGTGGTCGACAATCAGGCGCTGTATGAGGTCATGCTCGACCGTGAAGACCTGCAAGCGGTGCTCGATGTCTGGGAAGGCGAGCCGCAGGTGCATGTGCCATTGGCCGAACTGTGCACCCTGGCGACACCGCACATCGCCGGCTACAGCCTTGATGGCCGTCAGCGCGGCACGGCGCAGATCTACCAGGCGCTGTGCGCGTTTCTCGGCCAGCCGGCCCGCATTCAGTTGCAAGACTTGCTGCCGCGCCAGTGGCTGGCGCATGTCGGTCTGGATGCCGAAACCGATCCGGCCTGGGCGCTGGCCATGCTTTGCCGGGGCGTCTACGACCCGCGCCGCGACGACGCCGACTTTCGCCGCACCCTGGAAGGCGACACCGACAGCCAGCGCCAGGCCTTCGACGCCCTGCGCAAGCATTACCCGCCACGCCGCGAGATCGATGCGCTGAACGTCAGGCTTGAGGGCAATGACACGCAGGCACTGGCGCAGATCGTGCGGGCACTGGGTGCTCGACTGGCCTGAGTTCGACTGGCCCTAGCTCGACTGGCCAGAGAGGCCTGCCGTTGCGCATAAAAAACCCGACACACAGGTCGGGTTTCAAGGCGATACGGTGGATCAATCTTGTTTGTCGGGGGTTACCCAGTGCTTGTCGCACTCCTGGCAGGCTTGCTGCACCATCGCTTCGGTAATCAGGACCTCGCGTCCATTGTCATCGACAATTGCGCCACCCACGGGAAGGTTGGGGGTGGCCCGAATGACCTCAACTTGATTGCCGCTATTATGCAAGCTCATGGTCTTTCTCCTTCATCAGATGTCGCATTCAGGTTAATTACGCTTGATGACCGCGCCGTGACACGGCACGACCGTTCCGTTGCCCGGTCAGTGCAGCAGAAAGGACTGTAAACATCCAGCGCATGCTTAGACCGATCTGCACGCGTGTCTCTACATTGTCGTCATAACCACGCTATGGTGGCTGGCGGCAGACGCACAGGTGCAACCGGTGTAGCCTTCGCCCTATATGTGATACGACAGATGGAATTGAGTTCATGGTTTTTGCGTTTTCCGGTGATTCGCGCCAGGCCCTGAGTCTGGCCTGGCACTTTGTTTCACCTTATCGCTGGCGCGTAGGCGCTGCTTTGCTGGCGTTGGTGGTAACGGCCAGCATCACCTTGTTCATGGGCCAGGGCATCAAACTGGTGGTCGACCAAGGCTTCATGACCCGCTCGACAGAAGCGCTCAATGAGTCCATTGCACTGTTCGTGTGTCTGATTCTGGGCCTGGCAGGCGGGACATTCGTGCGCTCCTATCTGGTTTCATGGACCGGTGAGCGGGTTGTCGCGGATGTGCGCAAGGCGGTTTTCAACCATTTGATCGACCTGCACCCTGGCTTCTACGAGTCCAACCGTGGCTCGGAGATACAGTCGCGGCTCACCGCCGATACAGCCTTGCTGCAATCGGTGATCGGCGCGTCGCTGTCGATGTTCCTGCGCAGTTCCCTGATGGTGATTGGCGGCATTGTGCTGCTGTTTATCACCAATCCGCGGTTGACCAGCATTGTCGTGGCCTGCCTGCCGCTGGTACTGGCGCCCATCGTGATCTTTGGCCGGCGTGTGCGGCGCCTGTCGCGGCAGAACCAGGACCGGGTCGCTGAGGTGGGCAGCTACGTGGCCGAAGCGCTGGGGCAGATCAAGACGGTACAGGCCTATAACCATCAGCCGCAGGACCGGCAGCGCTTTGCCGGCACGGTCGAGCAGGCCTTCGAGGCCGCACGCCGGCATATCCTGCAACGCGCCTTGCTGTTTACCCTGGTGATCGGGCTGGTGCTGGGCGCTGTCGCCGTGATGCTCTGGGTCGGCGGCATGGATGTGATTCACGGGCGTATTTCCAGCGGTGAGCTGGCTGCCTTCGTGTTTTATGCACTGATTGTCGGCACCTCGTTCGGCACCATCAGCGAGGTGATTGGCGAACTGCAACGGGCCGCCGGCGCAGCGCAACGTATCGGTGAGTTGTTGCAGGCGCGCAATGACGTGCATGTCCCGCTGACGCAGGCGGCCCGCTTGCCAGCGCGGGTCAGCGGTCGCCTGGAGCTGGAGGATCTCGGGTTTGCCTATCCCTCACGTCCCGAGCGCAAGGTGCTCGAGGCATTGAGCCTGACCATCGAGGCCGGCGAAACGCTGGCACTGGTCGGGCCTTCCGGGGCAGGCAAGTCGACATTGTTCGATTTGTTGCTGCGCTTCTATGACCCGCAGCAGGGTGAAATACGCATTGACGGTTTGCCCCTGCGGCAACTGGATCCGCATGATTTGCGCCGTTGTTTCGCGCTGGTGTCACAGAACCCCGCGCTGTTTTACGGCAGCATCGAAGACAACATTCGCTATGGCAGGCCCGAGGCCACCGATGAGCAGGTCGAAGCGGCAGCGCGCATCGCTCACGCCCACGAATTCATTCAGCAGATGAAAAACGGTTATCGCACGCACCTGGGCGAGGGTGGGCTGGGATTGTCCGGTGGGCAGCGGCAACGTCTGGCAATTGCCAGGGCGTTATTGGTCGATGCACCGATTCTGCTGCTGGACGAGGCAACCAGCGCGCTGGATGCGCAAAGCGAGCACCTGATTCAAGAGGCCTTGCCGAGCCTGATGAAGGGGCGCACCACGCTGGTAATTGCCCACCGCCTGGCCACTGTGCAGAACGCCGATCGCATTGCGGTGATCGATCAGGGGCGTCTGGTGGCGGTGGGCACGCATCGGCAGTTGATTGCGGGTAATCCGCTGTATGCACGCCTGGCGGCGTTGCAGTTCAATGCCGATGCGGTGTAACCGGGGGGTTAGCGGTATTCGCAGAGGTAAGCGGTATCTACGCTGACCTTAAGCTGGAACTTGCTGTTGGCCGGTACGTTGAAGCGGCTGCCGGAAGCGAAGGTCTGCCAGTCGCTGCTGTCGGGCAGCTTGACGATCAGTTCGCCGGAAATGACGTGCATGATCTCGGCCTGGGCCGTGCCGAATTCATATTCGCCTGCTGCCATCACACCGATGGTGGCCTGGCCTTCAGCCTGGCTGAAGGCGATGGATTTGACGGTGCCGTCGAAATACTCGTTGACCTTGAACATGGCGATTCCTTGAAGAATGGCTAAAAAAGGCCGGCCAGTATGCCGAACCCTATTCGTCGCGTCACTCGCTTCAAGGGATTGGTCAGTGCTTTCAGTTGGGCAGGATCAGCGGTAACAACCGCGCGGTGTTGCGCGCATCGACCAGGGCGCGATGCTGCTGGCCAGTGAACTGCATGCCGGCCAGTTGTAACGCACTGTTGAGGCCCACCGGTCGTTGCAACTGGCGCGCTTCGGCAAACCGGCGCTTGAGGTTGACGTAAGGCAGCTGCTGCAGGGCGCTGCTCAGTTGATGGTTGCGCCATTCTTCCTGCAGTTGCTTGTGGTCATAGTCGCCCCAGCTGGCCCAGCCCACGACACGGGCCTGGTGATGGCCCAGCCAGCGCTCGAACTGCATCCAGACACTGGGCAGCGAGGCTGCGCTGTCGACATCGCTCTGGCTGATGTGCGTCAGGTCCCGGCAAAAGTGCGTCAGCAGTGGCCGCCGTGCCGGGCGGACAAACCGTTCGAAATGATCCAGCTCACGCCCATCCTGATTGACCAGAGTGGCGCCGATTTCGATGATTTCCATTTCCGCGACCGGCCAACCGCCTTCCTCGGTAGTGGCTTCCAGGTCGATCACCAGCCAATGCGGCATGTTCAAGCTCCCATCCATCGTTTTCGGTACGCAAAACACGTTTATCCAGCGTAGCCAGATTCGCGCGAGTATGCGCAGGTATGTGTTACATCGACTCTAAACGCCGTTAAACGTGCCACTACCTGATGTCACTGCAGCAGCGAGGAGTTGTTTAACCGGTCAAAAACGCATAGCGTGTAGCGTTTTGCATGCGCCCCTAATCATGAAGTCTCTACGGCTGTTTATTGCTCTTCTGGCGCTGTCACTGGCGACCGTGTGGCCAGTGGGTGATGGGGTTGAGGCCGCGCAAGTGGTGCGCATCGGTGCCGTGCATTTTCCGCCGTATGTCATCCGTCCGGAAAATGGCCAGGGTCAGGGTTTGTTGTCCGAACTGGTTGACGCTCTCAACCGTCGCCAG
Organism: Pseudomonas sp. HP_08; assembly: GCF_055284095.1. NCBI lineage: Bacteria > Pseudomonadati > Pseudomonadota > Gammaproteobacteria > Pseudomonadales > Pseudomonadaceae > Pseudomonas > Pseudomonas sp. HP_08. Next base: position 357,691 of record NZ_JBTOQC010000034.1, read on the forward strand.
AAGGCTTACGAGTTCGTGACGGTGCCCACCTCGGTGGCCCGGCGTTACCGCGATTTCTCTCAGGGGCGTATCGACCTTGCCGTTTTCGAAAACCCTAAGTGGGGCTGGCAGGATATCAGTCATGCGTGCGTGGACATGGGCCTGGAGGATGCCGAGGTCTTTGTCGCCCGGCGCGAGCAAGGCCGGCAGCAGGATTATTTTGCGAACCTGAAAGACAAGCACCTGGCGTTATTCAGCGGGTATCACTACGGCTTTGCGAGCTATAACGCTGACCCCAACTACCTCACGTCCAATTTCCAGGCGACGCTGACTTATTCGCACGAGAGTAATTTGTTGATGGTGGTGCGTGGACGTGTGGATATCGCACCGGTCACCCGTTCGTTTTTCAATGGCGTACAGATGCGCAAGAGTCTGCCCACCGAACAGCTTATGGTGTCCGAACGTGTGGATCAGGAGTACAGGCACTTTGCGCTGGTACGCCCCGGCGGCGCGATTACTGCTCAAGCATTTTCGGAATTGTTGGGTCAGGTGCGCGACACCGGCGAGCTGGCAAAAATCTTCGAGCCTTATGGTGTGCGAGTGGTCGCAGAGCCCGGCCCCGCAGGCGGCAAGCCCCGCTTGACGGCCAGGTAGAAGGCGGTGCGAGTGCACCGCCGGTTCGCGGCTTAGCGGTCTTTGGCCTCCTTGGCGTCCATCTCGGCATTGCGCTCGTGCACGCGCTTGAGCTGTTCTTCGGTCAGTGGCAGCTTGTGCGCCGTGTCGCGCAACATCATCAGCCCTCCAACGATCGAGCCTATTGCAACGATCAGAATTAACCAGGCATACCAGGGCATAGTGCGCACTCCTTCTTGTTCATACCGGTTTGAGCCATAGCGGCGTCCGATGGTTCCCAGTGTATGCCTGTCTGACGCCCGCAACATGGGCCTTCGGCCGGGCGCGCCGCAACAATGGCAAAAGCCGATCATCGGGTCCCGTCGCTGCTGATGATCGGCTACAATACGCGCCGATTTCGACCAGCCTGAGAACCCGCTAATGTCCGCCTGCCAGACCCCTGTCATCGTTGCCCTGGATTTTCCGACCCGTGACGCCGCCCTCAAGCTGGCCGATCAGCTCGATCCCAAGCTGTGCCGGGTCAAGGTCGGCAAGGAGCTGTTCACCAGTAGCGCATCGGGCATCGTTGAAACCCTGCGCGATCGCGGCTTCGAAGTGTTTCTGGACTTGAAGTTTCACGACATTCCCAACACCACCGCCATGGCCGTCAAGGCCGCCGCCGAAATGGGCGTGTGGATGGTCAATGTCCACTGCTCCGGCGGCCTGCGCATGATGCAGGCGTGCCGCGAAGTGCTGGACCAGCGCAGCGGCCCGCAGCCTCTGCTGATCGGCGTTACCGTACTGACCAGCATGGAGCGCGAAGACCTGGCCGGTATCGGCCTGGATATCGAGCCGCAGGAGCAGGTGCTGCGCCTGGCCGCGCTGGCCGAAAAGGCCGGTATGGACGGTCTGGTGTGCTCAGCCCAGGAAGCGCGTGCGCTCAAGGCCGCACACCCGTCGTTGCAATTGGTCACTCCGGGCATTCGTCCGGCCGGCAGTGCCCTGGACGATCAGCGCCGTATCCTGACCCCGCGTCAGGCGCTGGAGGCGGGTTCCGATTACCTGGTGATCGGCCGGCCGATCAGCCAGGCGGCCGATCCTGCTCAGGCGCTGGCGGCCGTGGTTGCCGAGCTGGCTTGAGCCCCAGGCTGGGCTACTCTGGATTGCCGGCTCACTGATTACGCGGATGCCCCAATGTCATTGATTGCAACGCTTCATCCCAAGGTTCTGCGCACAGGCGATGCCGTGGCCCTGGTTTCCCCGGCAGGTCCTGTGCAGGCCGACAAACTTGAAGCGGCCGTCAAGGTACTGGAAGGCTGGGGGCTCAGGCCTCGGGTGTATCCCCACGCGCTGGACCGGCATTCGTTTTATGCGGGCACCGATGCCGATCGTCTCGCCGACCTGAACCACGCCCTGAACGACCCTGAAATCCGTGCGGTGCTGTGCAACCGTGGCGGTTACGGGGCGCAGCGCATTGTCGGGCAGATGGACCTGGACGCCGTGCGCCGCGACCCCAAACTGCTCAGCGGCTTTTCCGATATCACCGTCTTGCATGGTGCGCTCTGGGCCCAGGCCAGGGTGGCCAGCGTGCACGGTCCGGTGGCTACCCAGCTTGGCGGCAGCCAGTCGTTTGCTGCCGGCTTGCGTCATGCGCTGATGACCACTGAACCGGTGCTGCTCAAGGCCAATCCGCAGGCCGGCACCGGCAGTGTACGCACCGGCGGTCGTGCCCAGGGTGTGCTGCTGGGCGGTAACCTGAGCATGCTCAGCACCTGTGTCGGCACGCCGTTCATGCCCGACCTCAAGGGCGCGATCCTGTTGCTTGAAGATGTCGGCGAGGCGGCTTACCGCGTTGACCGGATGCTGACGCATCTGGGCAACAGCGGTGTGCTGCAAGGGCTGGCCGGCATTGCCTTGGGGGATTTCAGCGTGCCGCACAATGCAGCAGGCGCCATCACGCCTGCCGATGTGTTGCTCGAACGCCTTGGCGGTTTGGGTATTGCGGTGCTTGGCGGCCTGCCGGTCGGCCATGGCGAGGCCAATCAGGCCGTGCCGTTGGGCACCGATGCGGTGCTTGATGCCGACGCCGGCACCTTGTTGGTGAGCGCTGCCGCTCACGCCTGAATGCTCGTGCAGGGTGGCGATGCCGGTTTCTGGTAAGCCACCTTGGGCAAAACATTCTGGAAGCGACCTCCATATAGCTTTTTGCTACCACTCCTGCGTTCCCTGCTTGTGCGGCTGCCTGCCCGTTGCGACTCTGCACGGATATTGAATGCTGCCGTAGCACTGTGCGCTTCGAACGGGGATGGGACGCTATGAGGTCGACCGGATTCACTCACCTGGGAATGGCGAAAAAGCTGGGCCTGGGTTTTGGCCTGGTGTTACTGCTGACGGCCCTGGTGGCGGGCATGGGGATCTGGTCACTGAAGCGCGTCAGCCAGCATTTCGACGGGCTCAAGCAGATGTCGTCGCTCAACAGCGGCTTGCTGGATGTGCGCCTGCTGGAGCAGGACTATGCCCTGCACAACGATCCGAAAGTCGCCGAGCGTTTGCGCGTTGATGTCGAGGCGCTCAACGCCCGTGCTGAAGCGCTGGCGGCCCATTCGCCGGCCAATGCTGCAGTGATGGAGAAGGTTCGCCAGGCGCTGGCGGACTATCGTCGTTCGTTCGATGCCTTTGTCGATATCAACCAAAGCAAGGACCTGGCGCTGGAGATGGCCAACTGGTCGGTTTCCAGTGTCGCCAATAACCTTGAGGTGCTGCAGAACGGCCTGGCCGACGATGGCGCCTGGACCCTCAAGGATTCCCAGGGCAAGGACGGCGCGCAATTTATCGAACAAGCCGGCAAGGTCAGCCAGGTCGCCCGGTTGATGCTGCAAGCCATGGACGAAGCCCGCGTGCGCCTGGACAAGAGCCGCCGCACAGGTTCGGGGGAAGAGGTGCGCACCGGCACCATCGAGCAGGCCGAACAGGCCAGGGTGCTGGCCGAAGAGCTCAAGGGCGCGATCACTGATCCGGGTTATCAGACCGTGATCAACGAGGTCAGCGGCCACATTGCCAACTTCAATGACCAGCTCAAGCAATACACCGATCTGCTGGCCAGGCAGGCCGGTATCGCCGAACAACTGGCCGGTAACGCCCGGCAAGTAGTGGAGCAGGTACGCCAGGTGTATGCCGCCGAAGATCAGGCGATGCAGCAACAGCTCACTGTCGATACCTGGCAGATCATCGCCTCGTCTGTGGTGGCCTTGCTGGTTGGCCTGATCGCCTCCTGGTTGATCACGCGGCTGATCGTCGGCCCGCTGCAGCAGGTGATCAGCCAGGCACAGCGCATTGCCGCCGGCGACTTGAGCGGCAGTGTCCAGGTTGAGCGCCGCGACGAGATCGGGCAGTTGATGCAGGCCATGCAGCAGATGAGCACGGGCCTGAGCCAGATTGTCAGCGGGTTGCAGGACGGTATCGAGAAGCTGGCCAGTTCAGCCCATGACCTGTCAGCGGTGACCGAGCAGACCAACCTGGAGGTCAGCAGCCAGAAGGAAGAAACCGAGCAAGTGGCCACGGCCATGAACCAGATGACCGCGACCGTGCACGATGTGGCGCGCAATGCCGAGCAGGCTGCGCTGGCGGCACAAAGCGCCGATGAAAAGGTCGGCACCGGTCAGGCAGTGGTGCGCCAGAGCTTGCAGCGCATCGAGCAATTGGCGCTTTCTTCGACCTCGGCCAGCGAGAGCATCGAAAGCCTCAGCGCCCAGGTGCAGAACATCGATCAGGTGCTTGGGGTGATCAAGAGCGTGGCCGAGCAGACCAATCTGCTGGCCCTCAATGCCGCGATTGAAGCCGCGCGGGCCGGCGAGCAGGGGCGCGGTTTTGCCGTGGTGGCCGACGAGGTGCGTGCGCTGGCGCGGCGTACCCAGCAATCCACCGCCGAGATCGAGAGTCTGGTGGTCAGCCTGCGCAGCGGCGCCCGCGCGTCGGTGGTGCAGATCCAGAGCAGCAGCGAACTGGTCAGGCTGGCCGTCGGCGATGCCCGCGAGACCGAAAATGCCCTGAGCAGTATCGCCACGGCCGTCTCGACCATTGAGCAGATGAACCAGCAGATTGCCGCCGCCGCCGAACAACAGAGCTCGGTGGCCGAAGAAATCAACCGCAGCGTCACCAGCATTCGCAGCAGCGCCGACCAATCGGCCTTGGCCATGCAGGGCAACGCCGCGTCAAGTGTCGAGCTGGCAGCGCTGGGCCATCAGCTCAAAGGCATGGTCGGGCATTTTCGGCTGTAAGGTCGTTCTCGGTCACGATTTACGTGCATTCAGAATCAGCAGCGTCAACACGCCCGCCACAATGCCCCAGAACGCCGAGCCTACCGAAAACAGGGTCAGGCCGGAGGCGGTGACCATGAAGGTGATCAGCGCCGCTTCGCGTTCGTTGGGTTCCTGCATCGCCACGGTCAAGCCATTGATGATCGAGCCGAACAGCGCCAGCGCTGCAATCGACAGCACCAGCTCCTTGGGGAAGGCGGCGAACAACGCTGCCAGGGTCGCGCCATACAGGCCGGCGATGGCATAGAACACCCCGCACCAGATGGCGGCGGTGTAGCGCTTGCTCTTGTCTTCATGCGCATGCGGGCCGGTGCAGATTGCCGCGCTGATTGCCGCCAGGTTGATCCCGTGCGAGCCAAACGGCGCCGCTAGCAGCGACACCAGCCCGGTCACGGTGATCAGCGGTGAAGACGGTGTGTCATAGCCATCGGCGCGCAACACGGCGACACCGGGCATGTTTTGCGAGGCCATGGCGACCACGAACAGCGGGATGCCGATGCTGATGGTTGCGGCCAGCGAGAAGCTGGGCGTGGTCCACACCGGCGTCGCCAGCTCCAGCGCGAAACCGCTGAAATTCAGCAGGCCCAGCATGGCAGACAAGCCGATGCCGACCAGCAAGGCAGCCAGCACCGAATAGCGTGGCGAGACGCGCTTGATGATCAGGTAGGTGAAAAACATGCCCAGTACCAGACCGGTGCGATGCTGGGCGGCGATAAAGATTTCACTGCCGATCTTGAACAGGATGCCGGCCAGCAAGGCGGCGGCCAGTGACGCCGGCAAGCGCCGCACCAACCGCTCGAAGCTGCCGGTCAGGCCGCACAGGGTGACCATCACCGCACAGGTGATGAACGCGCCGATGGCTTCGGGATAACTGACCCCGCCCAGACTGGTGACCAGCAATGCGGCGCCCGGCGTCGACCAGGCCACGGTGATCGGTGTGCGATAGCGCAGCGACAGGCCGATGCTGCACAGCGCCATGCCCATGAACAAGGCCCACAGCCATGAAGAAATCTGCCCGCCGCTCAGGCCTGCGGCCTGGCCGGCCTGGAACATCAGCACCAGCGAACTGGTGCAGCCGGTCATCATGGCGATGAAGCCGGCCACCACCGAGGACAACGAAGAATCTGCCAAAGGGCGAAGGGGCGTCTTCACGGCGGTCTGGGGCATGCGGGTCTTTCCTTAAAAGCGCACAAATGACAAGGGCGCTCAGCCTAAACCCAAGGGTTACAAGACATTACGATACAGCGAAGGGCGTATTGGACCGTACAGTTGTTCACTCCGATTCCGGCACAGGCGCGCTGGTGCCCGATTGCAAGGTCTTGCCCAGCGCCTGGTTGACGCTCAGCCAGCCATCCACCGCCTCTTGCCCGGCCTCGGCAAACACGCGCTGCAACAGCTTGACCTGTTCGCGGCGCAACGCCTGCTCGAATTTCTGACCTTCAGCGCTCAGCGCCAGCAGGCGCTTGCGCTTGTCGGTCTCGGGTGCGCTGCTGTGCACCATCTCCATGGTCACCAGCTGGCGCAACGGCATGTTCAGCGCCTGCTTGCTGACCCCAAGCACAGCGAGCAGCTCTTTGACGCTCAAGCCGGGATAGCGGGCGATGAAAAACAGAATGCGCTGATGCACGCGACTAAAGCCGCGCCGCGCCAGCATTTCATCGGCCTTGGCGGTGAATGCCTGGTAGCCGAAGAAAAAGGCTTCCATGGCAATTTGCTGATTGGAGCAGTTTTTAAGGTCAAGCATATTGACGTATCTACTGATGGCATCGTAGTTTTGGTCAACCAGTTTGACGTATTTCCCTTCTGCTCGGCTACCGGTGAATGTCATGGCTTTTTCTGAACGAGTGTCACGTCTCAAAAGTTCTCTGATCCGCGAAATCCTGGCCGCTGCCCAGCGTCCTGAAGTCATGTCGTTTGCCGGTGGCTTGCCTGCCGAGTCGATGCTGCCGGCGGTGGACTGGTCGGCGATGCCGGTCGGCCTGGGCCAGTACGGCATGAGCGAAGGCGAGCCTGCGTTGCGCGAAGCCCTGGCGGCCGAGGCGCGAGCATTGGGTATCGACTGCCAGGCCAGCCAGGTGCTGGTGGTCAGTGGCTCGCAGCAGACGCTCGACCTGGCCGCCAAGCTGTACATCGACCAGGGCACCGAAATCCTTATGGAGGGCCCGACCTATCTGGCCGCGTTGCAAATCTTCCAGCTGTTCGGCGCTGATTGCCTGACCGTGCCGGTACAGGCCGAAGGCCCGGACCTGAGTGCCTTGCGCCAGCGTCTTGAGCAGCACACGCCAGCGTTCACCTATCTGATACCGACCTTTCAGAACCCGTCCGGTGTGCGCTACAGCGAAGAGCGTCGCGAAGCGGTGGCAGCCTTGCTCGACGAGTTCGGCGTGACCCTGATCGAAGACGAGCCCTATCGTGAACTGACTTTCGATGGCGGCAGCGCGAAACCGATCGTGGCGCGCTTGCGCAAGGCCAGCTGGATCTACACCGGCACCGTCTCCAAAACCCTGCTGCCGGGCCTGCGCGTCGGCTACCTGATCGCCAGCCCCGATCTGTTTCCGCACCTGCTGCGCCTCAAGCAATCGGCTGATCTGCACACCAACCGGATCGGCCAGTGGCAGGCGTTGCAGTGGATCGGCAGTGCCAGATACAACGACCATCTGGGCGTGCTGCGCCAGTTCTACCGCGAGCGCCGCGATGCGTTCGAGGCGGCACTGCAAACGCACTTTGCCGATCTGGCGAACTGGAACACCCCGCAGGGCGGGCTGTTTTTCTGGCTGACCCTCAAGCAACCGCTCGACACCCGGACCCTGCTCGATGCCGCGCTGGGCCAGGATGTGGCGTTCATGCCGGGCGAGCCATTCTTTGCCGATCCGCAGGCTAATCTCGGCCACCTGCGGCTCAATTTCAGCCATATCGACCCTGCGCGTCTGGACGAAGGGCTCAAACGTCTGGCCGCTGTCGTGCGTGGGGCACAACTTGAACAAGCGGCCTGAATGACATTTTTACGATCAAGCCAGGAGAGGGACGATGTACAAGGTTTACGGTGATTACAACTCGGGCAATTGCTACAAGATCAAGCTGATGCTCAGCCTGCTGGGTTTGCCCTGTGAATGGGTGGCGGTTGACATTCTCAAGGGCGAAACCCGCACGCCGGCATTTTTGCAGAAGAACCCCAATGGCAAGATTCCGGTGCTGGAGCTCGACGACGGCACTTGCCTGTGGGAATCCAACGCCATTCTGAATTTTCTCGCCGAGGGCAGCGCTTACTTGCCCACCGAGGCGCGCCTGCGCACGCAAGTGCTGCAATGGCAGTTTTTCGAGCAATACAGCCATGAGCCGAGCATTGCCGTGGCACGTTTTATTCAGTTCTATCTCGGCATGCCGGCCGAGCGGCGCGAGGAGTACCAGCTCAAGCTGCAGGAAGGCTATCGCGCGCTGGCGGTGATGGAACAGCAACTTGAGCGCACGCCGTTTCTCGTGGGCAACGACTTTTCCATTGCTGACATCACGCTGTATGCCTACACCCATGTGGCGCATCAGGGCGGTTTCGACCTGGCGGCCTACCCGGCAATTGGCCGCTGGCTGGCGCGGGTGCAGGCATTGCCTGGGTATGTGGGCATGCTCGATTGATCGGCCGATCAGCCTTGGTAACGTAGCGCCTCGATGACCAGCGCCAGTGCCGGGGACAACTGGCGCCGGTTGGCGTAATACAGGTGGTATCCGGGAAAGCACGGCCACCAGTCCTGCAGCACCGGTATCAGCGCGCCGCTGGCCAGGTACTTTTGCGCCAGGTCCAGCGGCACATAGGCCAGGTCTTGCCCGTCGAGGGCGGCCTGCACCATCAGAAAGGTGTTGTTGAAAATGGCCTGGCCTTTGACCCGCACATTCAGTGATTGACCCTCTTTTTCGAAATCCCACGCATACAGCGCGCCGTGGGTAGGCAGCCGCAAGTTGACGCAGGTGTGTTCGGTCAGATCCTTGGGGTGTTGCGGCGCCGTACGGCCGTGCAGGTAAGCAGGCGAGCCGACCGCGGCCATGCGAAAGTCCGGCCCGATGCGTACGGCGATCATGTCCTTGTCGACCTGATCGCCCAACCGCACGCCGGCATCGAAACGCTGGCCGGCAATATCGGTCAGGGCATAGTCCACGCTAAGTTCGACCTGGATATCAGGGTATTGCTCAAGCACCGGGTGCAGCTTTGGCCACAGCGCGGCGCTGATTGCATGGTCATCAGCGGTGATGCGCACAAGGCCTGCCGGTTTGTCGCGCATCGAACCCAGCAGTTCCAGTTCTGCTTCGATCTCATCCAGGCGTGGCCCCAGAGTGGCGAGCAGTCGCGCACCGGCTTCTGTGGTCGAAACGCTGCGCGTGGTGCGGGTCAGCAGCCGTATGCCCAGCCGGGCTTCAAGCGCCAGCATGCTGTGGCTCAGTGCCGAGCGGGAAATACCCAATTGAGCCGCTGCCCTGGTGAAGCTGCGTGCTCTGGCCACCGCTACGAAAGCCTGAAGGTCGGGAAGCGTTTCTCGAGACATTGGTGTGGCTCATTCACAAGAGCATTCGAATTTGCGCATCTTATCAACCAATCACCCAGTGCGTACCTTGAGGCATCTGTTGTGTTCTAGAGGAATGACTGATGAAACTCCACCGTGCAGGCTCTCAACCCTCGATCAAGGGATCACCTGAATTTTTCACCGGCAATGTGCGTATCGACCCGCTGAATTCGCCGCCCGAGCCATCGCGCGTGTCATGCGCCAGCGTGACCTTCGAGCCGGGTGCGCGCAGTGCCTGGCACACTCATCCAGTGGGGCAGACTCTGATCGTGACCAGCGGGTGTGGCTGGACTCAGTGCGAGGGCGAGGCAATTGTCGAAATCCGTGCCGGCGACGTTATCTGGTGCCCGCCCGGCCATCGTCACTGGCATGGCGCGACAGCGACGACGTCAATGACCCATATCGCCATTCAGGAGGCGCTCGATGGCAGCGCCGTGCACTGGATGGAACAGGTCACCGACGAACAATATCTGGGTGGGGCGGGTTGAGCGCGTCAGCAGGCTGATGCCGCTCAGACGGCGCCGAAGCGCTGATCCAGATAACCGATGATCAGCTTGGACTCGTACAGCCAGGTGACCTTGTCGCCTTCCTGAATGCGCAGGCAAGGCACCTTGATCCGGCCGCCCTCATTGAGCAGGGTCTGCCGGTCGGCCTCGTTGTTCTTGGCGTCCCGCAAGGCCACCGGCACGTTAAGGCGGTGCAGGGCGCGACGGGTCTTCACGCAGAACGGGCAGGCATGAAACTGATACAGGGTCAGGTCCTTGGCCGCTTGCTCGACGTCGGCCTGGGCCTGCGGGCTGCGTTTCTTGCGGGCAGGGCGCGAGACGGCGTCGCCAAGAACGATGAGTTGGCCGAGACCAACCCGAAGGGCTTTCATGAGCACGGGCATACCTCTTTGGGGCGGAGCGGGCGGCAGGGCAGGGCACCGTGCCGCCGGGGCCTGTTACTTGATCAGGCTGAGAAATTCGCTGCGTGTCGCCGCGTTGTCGCGGAACTCGCCGAGCATCACCGAGGTGATCATCGAAGAATTCTGCTTTTCCACACCGCGCATCATCATGCACATGTGCTTGGCTTCGATCACCACGGCAACGCCCAGGGCGCCGGTGACCTGTTGCACGGCTTCAGCGATCTGGCGGCTGAGGTTTTCCTGAATCTGCAGGCGACGGGCGTACATGTCGACGATACGCGCAACCTTCGACAGCCCCAGCACTTTGCCATTGGGGATATAGGCCACGTGGGCCTTGCCGATAAACGGCAGCAGATGGTGCTCGCACAACGAATACAGCTCGATGTCCTTGACCATCACCATCTCACTGGCGTCGGAGCTGAACAGCGCGTCGTTGGTGACTTCTTCGAGCGTCTGCTGATAGCCGCGGCACAGGTACTGCATGGCTTTGGCAGCCCGCTTGGGCGTGTCGCGCAGACCTTCGCGGGCGACGTCTTCACCCAGTTGACCCAATATGGCGGTGTAGTTGTGTTCCAGTGTCACAGGACTGTGTTTCCGTATGGATAGCGATCAGGTGCACATACTACCCGACCCATGCGAGCAGGTGTATGGGTGCGTATAAAACGCCAGCTATCGCCCGGAGTGGCTCTGTATCGATTTGCTTACCAAGCGGCGACCAAGGCGCTACCTACTTTTGCCTGCCTGGGCAGTCTGATGCTGCAGATCATCTTGATTGTTGTCAGAGAGTGAAACGCACATGTTGAGTCGAGTAGCAAAAATAGCGATGTTCGTCGCCGTGTTGTCATCGGTGTCCGGCTGCTGGCCGTTCTGGGGGCCGGGTGGCCACGGCGGTCATGGTGGTGGCGGCGGAGGCGGCGGTGGTCATCACCAGGGTGGTCCCGGTGGCGGCGGCGGCCCAGGCGGTGGTGGTCCAGGCCCGGGCCTGCGCTGAGCCCGATAAGGCGGGGCGCGCGGTTACTCGTCGCGCCCTTCGAGCATGGTGCGCTTGAGCAGCACATACAGCGCGCCTGCGCCGCCATGTTTGGCCAGGCATGAGCAAAAGCCCAGCACCTGCGGGTGCTGTCGCAGCCAAGTGTTGACGTGGCTTTTGATCATCGGCCGCTTGCCATCTAGGCGCTGCGCCTTGCCGTGGGTCACCCGCACACAGCGGATTTCCAGCCTGGTGGCTTCGGCGAGAAACGCCCAGAGGGTTTCGCGCGCCACTTCCACATTCATGCCATGCAGGTCCAGGCTGCCCTCAAAGGACACCTGACCCAGCTTGAGCTTGCGCATCTGTCCTTCCTGGACACCATCACGTGCCCAGTGCAAGACATCTTCAGGCCCGACATCGATGACGAATTGATCGGACAAGCCATCGATGGTGACCGTGGCAACGCTGGCCACGGCCGACTGGCGCAGCTTGTCCAGCTGACGGCGGTCTGCCTTGGGTTTGCCCAGGTCGGCATGCACGTGGCGGATCTGTTTCACACCGCGCATTTCGTTGTGAAAAAGGGAAAAATCATCGTCTGGCATAGGGATCAGATCAGGTCTTTAGTCACGACCACAGTGGCAAAGTTGTCGGCCATGACCGCCATTTCGGTGCGATGCACGACTTGCGCGCTGATCACGCCGTCCGGGCTGGGCAGGTCGCGGGTGGCGCAGGCATCGTCCACCAGGGTGCAACGGTAGCCGTAATCCTTGGTGGCGCGCACCGTGGTGCTGATGCTCGAATGGCTCATGAAGCCGCAAACGATCAGGTCCAGGTGGCCGAGGCTCTGCAACAGCTCATGCAGGCCGGTGCCATTGAAGGCGTTGGGCAGGCGTTTCTCGACCACGTGCTCGCCTTCGAGCGGCAGCAGCTCGGGGACCAGTTTGCCGCGTTCGCCCTGCGGGTCGAACAAGCCGCCCACAGTACCCAGATGGCGAATATGCACGATGGGGCACTTGGCGGCGCGGGCCTTTTCCACCAGCAAGCCGATGTTGGCCAGCGCTTCGTTGACACCGGTCAGTGCCAGAGGGCCGCTGAGGTACTCTTTCTGGGCATCGATGATGATCAGCGTGGCATTGCTCAGGCTGGCCCGGGCGTGAACCCGTCCGCTGAGTTGAAACATGGTCTTAAGAGAAGACATCTGGGGCTCCTTCAAGTGGGGCTTTTGTCACATTGTCCTCTGGTCGAGCGATTCTGTGAATCGCCACAATTCAAAGCCACGGTTTTAGAGGGCTGCAGGACAAAGGAGCGCGTGCTGGATGGTGGCTGTTTGCCTTGATGGAAGGGGTGCAATGGTAGACACTCTGCAACTTTCCGTCACCCACTGCTGTTAGAATCCTCCGTCGTTTTCCCAGGAGCTTGCCCCATGATTACTTCCCGCCTGCGCACCGTGCGCGACCATATCCGCTGGGCTGTCAGTCGGTTTCATGAGGAAGATGTGTTTTTCGGTCACGGTACCGACAACGCCTGGGACGATGCCCGGCAACTGGTGCTCGGTGCCTTGCACCTGCCGTGGGAAATCACCGACAGCTATCTGGACTGTCGTCTGGAGGTCGATGAAATCGCCGAATTGCAGCGCCTGATCAAGCGCCGTATCGACGAGCGTGTGCCGACGCCTTACTTGCTGGGTGAGGCCTGGTTCTGCGGCATGTCGTTCATCGTCGATGACCGCGTGCTGATCCCGCGTTCGCCGATTGCAGAGCTGATCGAGGAGCATTTTGCGCCCTGGCTGGCCAATGACCCTGCGCGAATTCTCGATCTTTGCACCGGCTCGGGCTGCATCGGTATTGCCTGCGCCGACGTCTTCCCGCAGGCAGAAGTGATTCTTTCCGACCTGTCTTTCGATGCCCTTGAAGTGGCCAACCAGAACATCGAGCGCCATGGCCTGGACGAGCGTGTCTACACGGTGCAGGGCGATGGTTTTCAGGGGTTGCCGGGTCAGCGTTTCGACTTGATCGTGTCCAACCCGCCGTATGTCGATGCCGAAGACTTTGCCGATATGCCCGACGAGTACCAGCACGAGCCGGAACTGGCGCTGGCCTGCGGTGACGACGGCCTGAACCTGGTGCGCCGCATGCTCAGCGAAGCGGCCGACCACCTGACTGAAAAGGGACTGTTGATTGTCGAGGTCGGCAACAGCCAGGTGCATGTGCAGGCGCTGTACCCGGAAGTCGATTTTGCCTGGCTGGACTTCAAGCGCGGCGGTGATGGCGTGTTCATGCTGACCGCCGAACAATGCCGTACGCATCGCGCCTTGTTCGAGTCGAAGGTATAGCGCCTATCGGTGCGTCGCAATCCAGATCAGCAGGCCAGCCTGGAACACTGCAAAGGTGACCAGGCAGGCGATGGTAAAGCGCAGGCTGCTGTCTTCACGCTTGTACTTGTTGACCCGCTCTTCATGTTTGCGGATTTCCATTTCCTGCGTTGCCAGGTTTTGTTCGGCTCTTTCCAGCATGAAGGCGGCGTCGATGATTTCGACGATCTGCACCTTGTCGTTGTTCCAGGTGTTGTGCAGGTTGCCGACCTGTACTGCCTTGATGCTGCCCTTCATGTGCTGGGTGTCTTCATACCCGACTTCAAAACCCTGAGTGCGCAGGAAGTGATCACGGCGCTGGCGGGTGTCTTCGTTCAAACCGTCCTTGCTGGCCAGCGCAAAGCCTTCGAGCTTGTAGGTCGACCAGCGTTTTTGCGCCCAGTGAATCGCATGAGCAATCAGAAAACGCCCCAGGCCACGGTTCCACGGCTCGACCTGCAAGCCTGAATCCGGCCCGAAACGCACCACGCGCAGTTGATGGTCGGCCCACACGTCCAGATGGTTCTGCTCGCGGCGCACCCGTTGCCCCGGCAACTGGATGTTGATGCGCAACAGGCTCAGTTCGCGGCTGTGGCGTTCGGCGCGACCGAACTGCACGAAGCGCAAAGGCCGGCCGCCGGTGGCTCGGTCGGTGGGCAAGGGCGCCAGGCGCAGCATCTGGAAGTGTTCGGGAACCACATCTTCCCAAGGCTGCGGCGGCGCGGCGGGCTCTTCAGCAGGTTTTTCAGTTTCGGCGGCTTGGGTCATTCATGGCAATCCTGTCCACGGCCGTGCACGGCGCACACACAGCCAGTGCCTCGCTATCGGCCAGCCTGCGCAACTCTTAAGGGGTACGTGGCGCATTGACGTCAACATTCTGTTGTGTGGAGACCTGCTCGTCGATGAAGGCCAGGATGTGTCGGCTCAGTTCACTGGCCAGCGGCAGCTTGGGGTTGCGATAGGAACGCAATTGTTGTTCCAGGTCATTGGGCACGATGCGCAGTACATGATTCATGCCGTCGATCAGTGCCAGCTGCGATTCTGGCCGGGCCTTGTGCAGCAACTGCGCGTCCTCGACGCTGACCTGAATGTCGTTGCGCCCCTGTACGATCAGCGCCGGCACCTTGATGCTGGCGAAGGCCGCCGCCGGGTCCTGGCGCAGCAGCGAGATCAGGTAAGGCTGCACGCTGGGGCGGAACACCACCATCAGTTCCTTGGGCACCTTGGAGTCGGTGCGTCCGGCCTTGAGCGCGTCGAGAATCCGGTCGCTGCGTTCGCGCAGATTCTCGGGCAGGCGTTCCTGTAGCTGCTCGCGCAGCACCTGATCCACCGGTCGCCCGGTGCCGCCCACGGTGATGACCGCTGCGGCGCCGGACTGTTCTGCGGCCAGTGAAGCCAGCAACGCGCCTTCACTGTGCCCCAGCAGAATCAGCGGCCCCATGCGCGGGTCGGCTTTTAGCTGGCGCGACCAGGCCAGTACGTCGGCGACATAGCCTTCCACGCTCAGATTGCGTTCATCGGGTGTGGCCGCCTTGCTGGCCGCGACCCCGCGCTTGTCGTAGCGCACGCTGGCAATGTTGTGCCGCGACAGGGTAATCGCCAGTTGCTTGAGGCTGTCGTTGCGTCCGCCTTCAGGGTTGTTGCCGTTGCGGTCGGTCGGCCCGGAGCCGGCAATGATCAGCACCACCGGCACCGGTTTATCTGAACGTGGCAGCAGCAGGGTGCCGTACAGCGTGCCATTGCCGGTCTGCACGCTGATCGGGCGTTGCAGCACGCTGGGCGCTGCGGCCTGGGCAATGCCGGCAAGCAGTGTCATGGCCAGGCAGAGCAGGGCAGGCAAGGAGCGAGTCAGAAAAATTCCAGGGTGCATCACAAGGCCATCATCAGGGAGTTATCGCTTGGACGCGCCGCGCCTGCGAAGGTTCGTGGATGAACTGTGCGCCGAGCCTGCGTATACTGCGCGCCTGCTTTTCTCGAACTGGTTTTTCTCGGAGCCCTCGCATGTCCGGCAACACTTTCGGCAAGCTGTTCACTGTCACCACCGCCGGCGAAAGCCACGGCCCGGCGCTGGTCGCTATCGTCGACGGCTGCCCGCCGGGTATCGAGCTGTCGCTTGAAGACCTGCAGCGTGACCTGGACCGGCGCAAGCCCGGCACCAGCCGCCACACCACCCAGCGCCAGGAAGCCGATGAGGTAGAGATTCTGTCTGGCGTCTTCGAGGGCAAGACCACCGGCACCTCGATCGGCCTGCTGATCCGCAACACCGACCAGAAGTCCAAGGACTACTCGGCGATCAAGGACCAGTTCCGCCCGGCGCACGCCGATTACACCTACCACCACAAATACGGCATCCGCGATTACCGTGGCGGTGGTCGCAGCTCGGCGCGCGAGACCGCCATGCGCGTCGCGGCCGGTGCCATCGCCAAGAAATACCTGGCCAGCCTGGGCATCACCGTGCGTGGCTACATGAGCCAGTTGGGCCCGATCCCTATCGAGTTCAAGGGCTGGGACAGCGTCGAGCAAAACGCCTTTTTCTCGCCTGATCCTGACAAGGTGCCAGAGCTGGAAGCCTATATGGACCAGCTGCGCCGTGACCAGGACTCGGTCGGCGCGAAAATCACGGTAGTGGCCGAAGGCGTAATGCCGGGGCTGGGCGAGCCGATCTTCGACCGTCTCGACGCCGAACTGGCTCACGCGCTGATGAGCATCAATGCGGTCAAGGGCGTTGAAATCGGCGCCGGTTTCGCCTGCGTCGCCCAGCGTGGCACCGAGCATCGCGACGAGCTGACGCCTGAGGGCTTTGTGTCGAATCAATCGGGCGGCATCGTCGGTGGCATTTCGTCGGGCCAGCCGATTGTCGCGCACCTGGCGCTCAAGCCGACGTCCAGCATCACCACGCCGGGCCGTTCCATCGATGTCGACGGCAAGCCGACTGACGTCATCACCAAGGGCCGTCACGACCCATGCGTCGGCATTCGCGCTACACCGATTGCCGAGGCAATGATGGCCATCGTGCTGCTCGACCACCTGCTGCGTCATCGCGGGCAGAACGCCGATGTGCGGGTCGCCACGCCGGTGCTGGGCCAGCTGTGATCCATCCTGGCTCAAGAGCCACGGCGTGACGCCGTCTGCCGACGGACAGTTGCCTTACTGGCGGCTGTCCGGGTTCTACCTGTTCTATTTCGCCCTGCTGGGCTCCACGGCGCCATTTCTGGCGCTGTATTTCAATCATCTCGGCTTTTCCAGTGCGCGCATCGGCGAACTGGTTGCCATTCCCATGCTGATGCGCTGCATCGCGCCTAACCTGTGGGGCTGGCTGGGCGATGTCAGCGGGCGGCGGCTGGCCATCGTGCGCTTTGGCGCGGCCTGCACGGTGCTGACCTTCGCGCTGATCCTGGTCGACAAAAGCTATGCCTGGCTGGCGATGGTCATGGCCCTGCATGCGTTTTTCTGGCATGCCGTGCTGCCGCAGTTCGAGGTCATCACCCTGGCGCACCTGCGCGACCAACCCTGGCGCTACAGCCAGGTGCGGGTCTGGGGCTCGGTCGGCTTCACGCTTGCGGTGGTGGTGCTGGGGGCTTTGTTGCAGCACTTCAGTCTGGACCTTTACCCGTACCTGCTGCTGGCGATCATGGTTGGTATTGCCCTGAGCAGTTGGCAGGTGCCCAATGCCCAGCCTGTGGTGAAGACTGCCAGGATCGATGAGGGCGGCTTGTGGCGGCAATTGACCCGCCCCGGCGTGCTGGCCTTTTATGCCTGCGTGGCCTTGATGCAGCTCAGTCACGGGCCGTATTACACTTTCCTGACCCTGCACCTTGAGCATCTAGGCTATGGCCGTGGCGCCATCGGCCTGCTCTGGGCGCTGGGCGTGGTGGCCGAGGTGTTGATCTTCATGGTCATGGGCCGGGTGTTGCAGCGTTTCAGCGTGCGCAAGGTGCTGCTGGCCAGTTTTCTGCTGGCGGCGTTGCGCTGGCTATTGCTTGGGCAGTGGCCCGAATACCCCGCCGTGCTGCTGTTCGCGCAACTGCTGCATGCCGCGACCTTCGGCAGCTTTCACGCCGCCGCGATTCATTTTGTGCAACACAGTTTCGGCTCGCGCCAGCAAGGTCAGGGTCAGGCGCTGTATGCGGCGCTGTCCGGCACAGGCGGCGCGTTGGGTGCTTTGTACGCGGGTTACAGCTGGAACACGCTGGGCCCGGCCTGGACATTCGGCATTGCCAGCCTGGCGGCATTGGCTGCCGCCGGCCTGATCGTCACTATTCATAAGGAATTGCCCGCATGAGCAGTTTGTTCGTTTATCACCAGTCTTGCCCCGATGTACCGCACAAGGTGCTTAACCATCAGGAAGACATCACCTCGACCCTGGCTGAGCAAGGCGTGGCCTTTACTCGAGTGCAGGTTGCGACGCCGATCGTGCCGGGCGCCAGCGTGCAAGAGGTCATGGCGGCATTCAAGGCGCAGATCGACACGCTTGAAACACGCCAGGCCGCGCTGGAGGTGATCAGCGTGGGCAACGATCACACGCAAAAGGGCGAGCTGCGTGGACGCTATCTTCAAGAGCAGTTTCATGAGGCCGACGAAGTGTGCTTTATCGCTGCCGGTCGTGGCTTGTTCAGCCTGCACCTTGGCGAATATGTCTATGCGCTGTTGTGCGAGCGCAACGATGTGCTTTCAGTGCCGGCCGGTACCCGCCGCTGGTTCGATATGGGTGAGAACCCGTATCTGGTGGCCATCCGTCTGTTCAGCCAGCCTGACGGTGATGCCATCCGCGTAACGGGTGATGACATCGCCAGCCGCTTCGCCGGTCTCGACGACTGAGCGCTATTGCGCGGCCTTCAGGCCCTTGAATGTCAGTGATGTCCGATGCATCGGTAGGACCCCATCTGTTTGTCGGTCAGTCTCGCCTGTTTGTTGGGTGGTCAGGTTTTAAACGTGTTTATTGCTGTAGGTTCATGTCTGCGCCCCAGCCTGATCCATCACACAGGCACGACAATGGATTTACTGATACAGCACACGGTGAGCAGCATTTCCGAACGCGATGGCCTGGTGGCCATCGAAAACGCCCTTGAGTGGCTACGGCAGGAATGCCGCTGCGAACGAGCCTTGTTCTACCAGTTCAAGGGCGCGTCATTACTGACCCTCGCCACCTCCAATGTCGATGACGCCTGGCGCCGCTTTTATCAGCGGGGCCAGATGCTGGCCGAAGACCCGGTGATTCGCTGTTACCGCAATCAGATGGGGTTCATCGAGTGGCGCGATGCCTTCAGGCAATACCCGACATCGCCGGCCTGCCTGAAGGCGGCGCAGCGTTACGGTTTGCTGCCGGCGCAGTCTTATGGCTACACCAGTCATTGCCGGGGCATGAACGGGGTGATTTCGGTGTGTACCCTGGGCGGCCTGCATCGCGGCCTTACCAGTGAAAACAAATACTTGTTGAGCAGTCTGGTGCCGGTGCTGCACATGGTCGGGCGCGGCACGCGGCTGCGCTCGCAAGGGCTGGCCGAGCGTGAGCTGCAAATACTGCGCTGGGCGCGGGAGGGCAAGACCAGTGGCCAGATTGCGCTGATGCGTGAGGTGTCCGAGGCGACGGTCAAATATCACTTCAAGGTGATTTACGGCAAGCTGGGCGTGGCCAACCGGGCACAGGCGGTGGGCGAGGCCCTATGTCGCGGGCTGATTGGCTAGGGCAATACACGCGCAAAAAAATACCGCGAAAGCGTCAGGCAATCGCGGTCAGATCGAGGGAGCAATACGGTAGAGCGTGCGGTGCCGCCAACCGACGGCTCTGCAGATTCAGCAAATTTCAGCGAGTGTGGTACGTCGGCAGATCGAAGCGGTGCTGGCTTTGCAGCATGGTGATGGCTGGCAACTCGCTGGCCTGGGCGGCGAGGTCGCGGCGGATGGCGCTGATCAGCCATTCCAGTTGCACCGGGGTATTCAGTTGGGCGTAGGACACGCAGCGGCGGGTCTGATTGCCGTCGTGATCACGCAGGGTCAGCAGGACGCCGCCATCAGGGCGAGCCTGAGTGGTAACAACGTAGTCAGAAAAGACCGAGGCGAATTTTTCCTGGATAAAAGTCATGTCTGGCGGCTCCGTAGGTCATTGAATATCAAGCGTGACCTAGTGATTGCAGTGTCTGTGCCAGTATGATGCTTTTATAAAATTCCTTTAAAATCAGTAATTTATGAATGTGCTGATTTTTCGGTCTCGTGCAAAATGCATGAATGGCTCTCGTGCATCCTGCATTTTGCCGGTCGTAGGACCACTGGTTCCGGTAAAAAGTGCCGTATCTATTTCTCTATCGGCTTTATAGCCAGCACTGCGTTGACCCCGGTCGAACCGCTGGTGAGACTGGCGGTCATTGTCTACAGCGCATCATTTGTTCGATTGCCCGAATTTCGCCTCAGGAGAGTTTCATGACCGACGCCCATCGTAATCCGCCTCAAGAAATGACTGATGAGGAGACCGCCGAGTTTGCCGAGCAGGTGTTCGACGTTGCCCGCCAGGGTGACGCATTCATGCTCGAGCGCCTGCTCGACAAGGGCTTGCCTGTCAATTTGCGTAACCACAAGGGCGATACCCTGTTGATGCTGGCCAGTTACCACGGCCACTTGTCTGCTGTGCAGGTGTTGCTCAAGCACCAGGCCGACCCTGAAATCCGCAACGACAACGGCCAGAGTCCGATTGCCGGCGCGGCGTTCAAGGGCGATGTGGCCGTGGTCAAGGCGCTGGTCGAGGCGGGCGCGAATGTCGAAGGCGCTTCAGCCGACGGACGCACTGCGCTGATGATGGCGGCAATGTTCAACCGCACAGCGATTGTCGACTATCTGATTGCTCAGGGCGCCGACCCTCATGCCCGCGATGCGCGCGGCGTGACCCCGTTGGGCGCCGCCCAGGCCATGGGTGCGCCCGACACGGCAGCACAATTGGCAGCGATCTGACAGGCTGAGATAGAGCTGCGCAGACATTCCCGTTATTCTGCGCGGCTCTTTTTGCTTGTCCAAGGATCGCCCCATGAAAGATTCCCTCATCGAACTCATCACCAAGGTCAGCTCCGGCTGCCTGGGCGAGCAAGAGATTCAGCGGATTGCCGACGAAGCGACCCAGGCATTCGCAGACCCTGCGGCATTTCTGGCGGCCAATCCCGATATCAATTACGACGACAGCTTCCCCATTCCTCTGGGCGAATGGGTCGTGGTCGGCAGCCTGCCCGACACCGTGCTGTTCCAGGCCGATAACTACATGGACCTGTTCAGCCAGATTGTCGCCTCGTTCGGCCCTGAAGTGTCGTTCAACATCAAGCCCAAGCAACTGGCCAAGACCGAGCCGTTGACGGCGCTCAACCGCATCCAGATTCAACTGAGCAGCATGAACAAGGATGCTGGCGGTTACGTGCTGATGAACTTCAGCCAGCCACTGGACGACGAGCTGCAGGCTGTATTGGTGTACGGCTGCGACGAACAGCGGGTCGTTGAGCTGGCCGCCGAGGCAGGCATTCACGCGGCTCCTGCGCTCAAGGCTTTGCAAGACGCCTGAGGTTAACCCAGCGCCGTATCGAGAAACATCATCACCGCAAAGCCGCCCATCAGCCCCAGGGTCGCCGAGGTCTGGTGGCCGTTGCGGTGGGTTTCCGGGATCACCTCGTGGGACACCACAAACAGCATCGCGCCCGCCGCCAGCCCCAGGCTGAGCGGGTAGGCGATGGCAAAGCCGCTGGAGATGCCCAGGCCGACCAGTGCGCCCAAAGGCTCCATCAAGCCTGAACCCACTGCAATCAACATGGCTTTAAGGGGCGAAAGCCCGATGGTGCGCAGGGCCAGCGCAATGGCCAGGCCTTCGGGAATATCCTGGATCGCGATGGCGCTGGTCAGCGGCAGGCCAACGTTCATGTCGCCGCCTGCAAAGCTGACACCGATGGCCATGCCTTCGGGCAGGTTATGCAGGGTAATGGCCAGCACAAACAGCCAGACCCGATTGATGCGCTCGGCATTGGGCCCTTGGCGGCCGACGCTTTCATGCTCGTGCGGCGTGAATTTTTCCAGGCCCAGCATCAACAAAACACCCAGCCCAAGGCCTGCGACCACCGTGGCTGCGGCCAGGGTGTTGTTGTCGGTGATGTCACGGGCAGCGGCCAGGCCGGGCAGGATAAGCGAAAACGAACTGGCGGCCAGCATCATGCCGGCGGCGAAGCCGAGCATGATGTCCTGAGTGCGCTGGGCTATATCGCGAAACACTATCGCCATGATCGCGCCCAGCGCCGTGGCGGTAAAACCGGCACTGCCGCCAAGCAGGGCATGTTCGAGATTGACCCGATTGGCGCCGTTGACGGCGTTATACAGGCTGGCGATGCCCAAACCGATAATGGTGACGAGAGCCAGTGCAAAGCCCAGGCTCATCAGCGGTGCGGCCTGCACCTGAGCCGACCAGGTCGCGCGCAAGGTACGCAGTGAAGCGGGTGTTGGCATGAAACGACACCTTTCATAAAGAAGCAGAGTCATAAAGAAGCAGAGCAATTCTGTGATTTCCGAGCCTTGCGAGGCTCGTTTGGTTCAATGGAAACCTTTTGTATTCATTGGGCTCTGTAGTGGACAGGCGTGCGACCGATGCCTGGATCAATGACTATCAAGGAGCAACACCATGGGTTCGACCTTTAACAGCCTGGTTGGCTTGATCATTCTGGCGCTGGATATCTGGGCCATTCTGCACGTGCTCAAAAGCAGCGCCGAAGTGGGGATGAAGATCCTCTGGGTATTGCTGATCGCACTGCTGCCGGTACTGGGCCTGATCATCTGGGCAATTGCCGGCCCGCGCGGCAATCTGCGCGTGTAGCAACGTGAAGGATCCGTGTAACAGCCGGTTACCATAAGCCTTTATGGCCCAACATAAATTTCACATCGCCTGACTCATCATGCCCGGCTATCATTGCCGGCCGCTCGTATGCGACGGCGATACTCCATGGAGGGGTGGCGTAGCACGCCTGAACCTGTTCATGGCTGCCCGCTTGCACCCCTTGTGCCCTTCAAAAAACCCAGATTCCTACGGATCCTACAACACATGGCCAAAACGGACGCCGCTGCTCGGCATGCTTTGTCTCGCTTGCACAAACCTACCTTAAAGGCCCACCTGGTCTACACCCTGCTCAGCGGCCTGGCCCTGATGCTGATGTACACCCTGCTGCGCATCGGTTTGCTGGTCTATAACCGCGAGATGATCGGCGAGACGCCGATGTCGACCTTTTTAGAAGCGCTGTTCAATGGCACACGCTTCGACCTGCGTCTGACCATCTACCTGCTGATCCCGCTGTTCTTTGCGGTATTCAGCGTCCGGGCCATGAGTGCGCGCGGGTTCTTTCGTTTCTGGTTGACCCTGGTCGGCAGCATCACGCTGTTTCTGGGCCTGGTCGAAATGGACTTCTATCGCGAATTCCACCAGCGCCTCAACGGCCTGGTCTTCCAGTACATCAAGGAAGACCCGAAAACTGTGCTGAGCATGCTCTGGTACGGTTTCCCGGTGGTGCGCTACCTGCTGGCCTGGGTGGCCGTAACCTGGTTGCTGAGCCTGGTGTTCAAAGGCATCGACCGTGTGGCACGTCCGGGCCAGAACACCTTCGGCAGTCGCGCTGTTGCGCCCTGGTACACACGTGCCGTGGTGTTCTTCGTGATTTTGCTGGTCGCCGTGATCGCAGCCCGTGGCACCCTGCGCCAGGGCCCGCCGCTGCGCTGGGGCGACGCCTATACCACTGACTCCAACTTCGCCAACCAGTTGGGCCTCAACGGTACCTTGACCCTGATCACCGCCGCCAAGAGCCGCATGTCCGAGGACCGCGACAACATCTGGAAAGCCACGCTGCCTCAGGATCAGGCGCAGCAGGTGGTACGCGACATGCTGTTGACCGCCAATGAGAAGCTGGTCGAGACCGACCTGGCTGCCGTACGCCGTGACTTCACGCCGCCTGCGCAGAACACCCTGCCGATCAAAAACGTGGTGGTCATTCTGATGGAAAGCTTCGCCGGTCACTCGGTGGGCGCGCTGGGCAGTAATGCCAACATCACCCCTTATTTCGACAAGCTGTCTCAGGAAGGCCTGCTGTTCGAGCAGTTTTTCTCCAACGGCACACACACCCACCAGGGCATGTTCGCGACCATGGCCTGCTTCCCGAACCTGCCAGGTTTCGAATACCTGATGCAGACCCCGGAAGGCAGCCACAAACTGTCCGGCCTGCCGCAACTGCTCAGCACCGGTCGTGACTACGACGATGTGTATGTCTACAACGGCAACTTCGCCTGGGATAACCAGTCGGGCTTTTTTAGCAACCAGGGCATGACCAACTTCATTGGGCGTGGCGACTACGTCAACCCGGTGTTCTCCGACCCTACGTGGGGCGTGTCCGACCAGGACATGTTCGACCGTGGCGCCCAGGAGCTCAAGGCGCGTCAGGGCGGCAAGCCGTTCTATGCCTTGCTGCAAACCCTGTCCAACCACACTCCTTATGCGTTGCCGGAGCAGTTGCCGGTCGAGCGCGTCACCGGCCACGGTTCGCTGGATGAGCACCTGACGGCCATGCGCTACTCGGACTGGGCGCTGGGCCAGTTCTTCGAAAAAGCCAAGAAAGAGCCTTACTACAAAGAGACCCTGTTCGTGGTGCTGGGCGACCATGGCTTTGGCAACAACCGTCAATTGACCGAGATGGACCTGGGCCGCTTCAACGTGCCGCTGCTGTTGATCGCGCCGGGCATCCAGGACAAGTTCGGCAAGCGCAGCAGCATTGTCGGTACTCAGGTCGACGTGGTGCCCACCATCATGGGGCGCCTGGGTGGCGAGACTCGCCATCAGTGCTGGGGTCGTGACCTGCTGAACCTGCCTGCGGGCGACAAGGGCTTTGGTGTCATCAAGCCGTCGGGCAGTGAACAGGTGGTGGCAATCATCAACGGCAACCGCATCCTGATCGAAGCGGTGGATATGCCGGCCAAGGTGCTGACCTATCGTCTGGGCGCGCAACCGTCGGCCGAGCTGGTCCCGGATGCTGCTGATAGCGACGAGCTCAAGCGTAAGCTCGAAAGCTTCCTGCAAACGGCCACCAAGAGCCTGCTGGACAACACGGCAGGCGTTGAGGCCAGCAAGAACTGATCAGCGCTGTCATGTGTTTTGAAAGGCCCTTCGGGGCCTTTTTTTATCGGCCGGCCTCCGCATTCTGTGCTGCCGTCTAAAGTAAGGCATGCAGTGTTCGGCCTCTTGTCGGTGCACAGCGCTTCGATGACGACTTGCAGGCCATGCAGTCATCAAAACCCCTGCACTGGATTTGAACGAACCGCTTAACTTCCCGGTCAAGATCAGGTAAGCCAACGTCTGGCTGAATTGCGGAGGCATTGATGAAACAGTGGGCCGTTTCGTATCTCGATAAAGATGGTGAACTGCAACGCTTGAATGTCGACTCGCAGGAGCTCCCCACGCATGAGCGGGTTGCTCAATTATTGCGTCCCATACTCTTTCCGGTCACCGGTGAACTGGACCTCAACGATCTGGAAGGGCGCACGGCGGAGCCGACGGTCAAGACCCTCAAGGACCATAACAGCGTCCAGATCATTTCCATCAAGGAAGTCTCCTGAAGTGGCCTGATCGTTTGTGCCTCTTGGCAGGCGTGTGACGATAGGACTACTCTGCAAGCGGGGCCGGTCATACGGCCCCTTCCGTCGGCGTTGGTTCTGGTGCAGAACGACGCCGCCGCGCTTCATGCTTGATCGCCAGGCGTACGCAAGGCTTAGCCCAGGCGTACACCTGCGTTGAAACTCTATCTATCGTTGCATAGGAGGACGTTTCATGAGCACAGCCCATTCGGAAGACATCAGCACCCACGTGCTGCGTTGTATGAAAGAGGGCGGGTTCGACTTCGCCCGCATCCATCCCATCGAGTTCTATGCTGTGTTCCCCGATGAGAAACGGGCCCGTAAGGCCGCTCAGCAATTTCGCGGCGAATCGCTCAATACTCAGATCAACGAACGTGAAGACGGTGCCTGGCATTTACAGGTCAGTAAGGTCATGTACGCCACCTACAACGGCATTGGTGATTTCGAACACGACTTGCAGACCGCGATCTTGCCGCTGGACGGCGAGGTCGAGGGCTGGGGAGTCAAACACGAACTCAGGCGCCTGAACTGAAACGGAGGTTTTCGCACAGTCACCCCTCGACCCGTCACGGGCATGGCCCGGGCGGGCCGATCAGATTCATCGGTTGTGTCCAGGCGCCTTAACGGTGCATGCAACAAAGTCAGGAGATAAAAAAAACCACTGCAAGCAGTGGTTTAAAAGGGAATTCAGTCAATGATCGGGTGCAAAGCAGAATCGGTCGGGGAGGGCCGGTGCCTTCTCTGCTTGCGTGTGGCGATTATGGCGAACTAATAGCCACCCCGGTAATCAACTCTTTCTATGCGGCCCATAGTTTTCACGTGCGCAGTGCCTGCGAATGAGGCGCCAGTGAATCTTCCGCTCGGTTTGTGCACAAGGATGGTGCGTTAATTGTCTTGCTCATTCGTAAATAATTGATAACAAAGGGTTTATGCCGGTGGCACGGGGCTTGCGAAGGCTTCCGGGCCCTGGGTGACAAGGAGTACGGCATGATCCGCACCTTTTATGATGAGATGTACGATGCTGGCGGCCTGGTTCGCCCGCATTACCGGGAATTTGCCCGTTGGCTAGGGGACGCGCCGCCAGAGCTGCTGGCTCAACGGCGCCGTGAGGCCGATCTGTTGTTTCATCGTGCCGGCATTACCTTCACGCTCTATGGAGACGAGCAGGGCACCGAAAGGTTGATTCCCTTCGATACGATTCCGCGCAGCATTCCGGCCAGTGAATGGCGGATTGTCGAGCGCGGCTGCATCCAGCGCGTCAAGGCGCTGAACATGTTTCTCGCTGACCTGTACCACGACCAGCGCATCATCAAGGCCGGCATCATTCCGGCCGAGCAAGTGCTGGCCAACGATCAGTATCAGTTGGCAATGCAAGGTCTCGATCTGCACCGCGATCTGTATTCGCACATCTCCGGCGTGGACCTGGTACGCGACTCTGACGGCACCTATTACGTGCTTGAAGACAACTTGCGTACACCAAGCGGCGTGAGCTACATGCTTGAAGACCGCAAGATGATGATGCGTCTGTTCCCGGAACTGTTTGCCGCGCAGCGTATTGCACCGGTCGATCATTATCCGAACCTGTTGCTCGACACCCTGAAAAGTTCAAGCCCGCTGGATAACCCCAGTGTCGTGGTACTGACGCCGGGACGTTTCAACAGCGCGTTTTTCGAGCATGCATTCCTGGCGCGGGAAATGGGTGTGGAACTGGTCGAAGGCGCCGATCTGTTCGTGCGTGACGACCGCGTATTCATGCGCACCACTTCAGGTCCAAAGCCTGTCGATGTGATCTACCGCCGTCTGGACGATGCCTTCCTCGACCCGCTGGCCTTCAAGCCCGATTCGATGCTCGGTGTGCCCGGCCTGCTGGCGGCCTACCGCAGCGGCAATGTGGTGTTGGCCAATGCCATCGGCACCGGTGTGGCGGACGACAAGTCGGTCTACCCGTACGTTACCGACATGATCCGTTTCTATCTGGATGAAGAGCCGATCCTGAAGAACGTGCCGACCTGGCAATGCCGCAAGCCGGCCGAGCTGTCCCACGTGCTGGCCAACCTCAAGGATCTGGTGGTCAAGGAAACGCAAGGCTCCGGTGGCTACGGCATGCTGGTCGGCCCCGCTTCTACGGCTGCCGAGATCGAAGCTTTCCGCGCGCGCCTGATCGCCAAACCGCACGCTTACATTGCCCAACCCACTTTGTCCCTGTCGACCTGTCCGACCTTCGTCGAGAACGGCATCGCCCCGCGACACATCGATCTTCGTCCATTTGTCCTGTCCGGCCGCGAAACCCGCGTGGTGCCCGGCGGGCTCACCCGGGTCGCCTTGCGTGAAGGCTCACTGGTGGTGAACTCGTCTCAGGGTGGCGGTACCAAGGACACCTGGGTGGTCGAGGATTAAGGATGCCTGCTTATGCTTAGTAGAACTGCCTCTGATCTGTTCTGGATGTCGCGTTACCTTGAGAGGGTCGAGAACCTCGCGCGCATGCTCGATGTGAGTTATTCCCTGTCGCTGATGCCCCAGGACGGGCGCGGCGACGGACTGGACGAAATTGCCATGCCGCTGTTGATCACCGGCACCCTGGACGCTTATGTCGAGCGTCATGGCGAAATGCATGCCGAACGCATGCTGCATTTCTTTGCGCTGGACGCGAGCAACCCGGCCAGTATCTACAGTTGCCTGGGCGCAGCGCGCAGCTGTGCGCACGCGGTGCGTGGACGGATCACGGCCGATATCTGGGAGAACATCAACTCCACGTGGCTCGAGATTCGCGGCATTGCCCAGCAAGGGCTGACCCGCTACGGGTTGAGCCGTTTCTGTGAATGGGTCAAGGAACGCTCGCACCTGTTCCGTGGCGCCACCTACGGCACGATCATGCGCAACGATGCGTTCCGTTTCATTCGTCTGGGCACTTTCATCGAGCGTAGCGACAACACGTTGCGCATGCTCGATGCCCGCTACGACATGCTCGAACTGCGTGGCTCGCATGCCAATGCTGCCGCTGACAACTCGGCTGCCGGCTACTATCAGTGGAGCGCCTTGTTGCGCGCGCTCTCCTGCTTTGAGGCCTATACCGAGCTGTACCGTGATGCACCCGACGCGCGGCATGTATCGGAGCTATTGTTATTACGTGCCGACACGCCACGTTCGTTGCTTGCGTGCCTGGAAGAGATCGACGAGATCCTCACCAGCCTGCCCGGCGACAACGGTCGCCCGGCCCAGCGCATAGCCGCAGAGCTGCATGCCCGCCTGCGTTTTACCGGAATCGACGAAGTACTCGATGCAGGTCTGCATGAGTGGTTGAACGGCTTCCTTCCCCTGGTTGCCCGTTTGGGCGATGCCATCCACACATCCTATCTGGAGGTTGCATGAGACTTTCGATCAGCCATGAGACCTGCTACCACTACGAAGCCCAGGTCCGCGCCAGCATCCAGTATTTGCGCCTGACGCCGCATGACAGCGAGCGCCAGAAGATTCTCAGCTGGCAACTGAGCCTGCCACGCCCGGTGCGTGCCCAGGTCGACCCGTACGGTAATATCCTGCACGTGCTGACCCTGGACGAGCCGCATGAAGCGATCAAGATCAGTGCGCGTGGCCAGGTAGAAATCGACCCTGCGCGCGAGTGCGAGCATGAAACAGGTTCGCCGCTGCCGTTCTTGCGCTCAACGCACCTTACCGAGCCTGACCAGGCACTGCGTGAGTTTGCGGCTGCGCAAAGCCAGCAACGTACCGACCGTGCAGGGTTGATCGACCTGATGCATGCCTTGAACCAGCACATGGTCTACACCCCGGGTGCTACCGAGGTCGACACCAGTGCGGCGCAGGCGTTTGCCGGTCGCAGTGGCGTGTGTCAGGACCATACCCATGCGTTCCTGGCCTGCGCGCGCAGCCTGGGTGTTCCGGCGCGTTACGTGTCGGGTTATCTGTGCAGCGAAGACAGCGATCATCTGTCCAGCCATGCATGGGCTGAGGCATGGATCGATGACGCCTGGTACAGCTTTGACGTGACCAACCAGCTCGCCATTCCCGAGCGCCATCTGAAAGTGGCGGTTGGCCTGGATTATCTGGACGCCTGTCCGGTACGCGGCATGCGCCGTGGTGGTGGCTTCGAGCAGATGCATGCCCGGGTGCTGGTAGAGCCGGCCGAACCCATTGCGGTTCAGGTGCAAAAGCAGTCGCAATCGCAAACCCAGAAGCAGACACAAGCGCAGCACCAGTGACAGTACGGCAGACCGGATGAACCTTACCGGTCTGCCTGCCTTGCATGGGCGAGGCAATCTACTCGGCGGGATCGTCGCTGATGTCGTAGAGCGCGTTATGCAGCTCTTCGTAGTTGCCGCCATTCACCACGCTGAAATAGCCCGCATTACGCAGCTTGTCCTGGGCGCGGCTGGCTTTTTCGTCGCTGCTGGAAAAAATCACAAAAACCGAATTGCGATCGTTGAGCACCAGTTTCATCTGGTTCACCAGCCGGCGATCGTCAACGCGGACCGCGTTAAGAACGGTGCCGGCGTCATATTCGATCTGGCTGCGTACATCGACGGCAAGCTTGCCTTCCTTCAAGGCGGCCACGGCACTGGCCTGGTCGACTACGCCTGCCTGAGCGCCCACGGCACAGGTCATTAATGCAAGAGCTATCCATTGGCGCATGAGCCGATCTCCCTGGTTCCTTGACGACGAACCGGTGTCGATCAACGACGCATTGTCTGTTTCAACCGAACAGGCGACTCAGGTTCGGTACGATCAACACCAGTATGGTTCCAAACAGGATAAGCCCCGCCTGACGATATTTCGAATCATTGAGCATGGCTGACTGCCTTTTGTTGTTATTGCTGAGAGACAACAGCTGTCCGGCTTTCGCGATGAAAATCGTTATTGCGCCCCCGCCAAGATACAGATTTAACCTTAGAGGCCTCGTTTCATAAGGCTTAGAACGCTTTGGTATTTGTAAGGCGCCATACAGGCTCTAAAGATTATTAACAGGTATCTTGTCGTATGCCGATGCCTTGACTAGACACTTCAGCGCGGACGCCGTCAGGCTTGACCGTTCGTCCGGGGAATCGTTATCGATGTGACTTGATACCTGCCGTTTACAGAGTGATGTAAAAACCGCAGACAATCAGGTCCACATGCGACCGTGCGTTATCCATCAGCGCATCGTGCAGAGCGGCCTTGTGCCTTGATTTGCCAGTGCTATCAAGGCAGGCTTGGCGCTTCTTTTCTTCCTCATCGTTTCAGGTCAATTTTCAATGCCGTTACGTATCTGCATTCTGGAAACCGATGTCCTGCGTCCGGAACTGGTCGAGCCTTACCAGAGCTATGGCCGGATGTTCGAGCAGCTTTTCGCTCGTCAGCCGATCGAGGCGCAGTTCGTCATTTATAACGTCATGGAAGGCCATTACCCGGCCGAGGACGAGCGTTTCGATGCCTGGCTGGTGACCGGCAGCAAGGCCGACTCGTTTGGCAGCGACCCCTGGATTCAGACCCTGAAGGCGTACTTGCTGAAGCTTTATCAGCGCGGTGAGAAGTTGCTGGGTGTCTGTTTTGGCCACCAGTTACTGGCCTTGCTGCTGGGCGGCCAGACCGAGCGGGCAAGCCGCGGCTGGGGCGTCGGCATCCACCATTACCGCCTGCAGGCGGCCGAGCCCTGGATGACGCCGAACCTGGATGACCTGACGCTGCTGATCAGCCACCAGGACCAGGTGACGCGCCTGCCCGAGAACGCCACGGTGATTGCATCAAGTGATTTCTGCCCGTTCGCGGCCTATCACATCAACGATCAGGTGCTGTGTTTCCAGGGCCATCCCGAGTTCATTCGCGACTATTCCAAAGCGCTGATGGACATTCGCCAGGAGTCCCTGGGCGAGGCCTTGTATCGCACGGCGGTGGCCAGCCTGGAACATGATCACCACGGCACCACCGTGGCCGAATGGATGATGCGCTTTGTCGCGCACACACCTGAAACGGCAACAGGCTCTAAAGCCAGCCAGAGCGCTTGAAACTGGCGAACAATGCGGTGCAGCCACCGAAGATCACGCCCAGCACCATGAAATAGCCGTAATGCCAGTTCAGCTCCGGCATGTTCTGAAAGTTCATGCCGTAGATGCCGGCGATGGCGGTGGGGAAGGCCAGGATTGCCGCCCAAGCGGCAAACTTGCGCTGCACCAGGCTTTGCCGCGACGACTCCAGCAGCAGGCCGATTTCAATGGTCTGGCTGGCGATATCGCGCAGGTTGGCGATGTCTTCCATCTGCCGTTTGACATGGATCTCCACGTCGCGAAAGTACGGGCGCATGTTCTTGTCGATGAAGGGGAAGCTGAGCTTCTGCAACTCTTCACCGACCTCGACCATCGGCGCCAGATAACGCCACAGGCGCAGCAGATCGCGGCGCAGGCTGTGAATGCGATGGATATGGGTGTCGCTCATCACACCGTTGAGCACGCTTTGTTCGAGCTCTTCAAGTTCGCAATGAATGGCCTCGGTGACCGGCTGGTAATTCTCCGTGACGAAATCCAGCAAGGCATACAGCACAAAATCTTCGCCATGTTCGAGCAGCAACGGGCGCGCCTCGCAGCGTTGGCGTACCACGCTGTAGGACTTGGAGTGGCCGTTGCGTGAGGTGATGACATAGCCCTTGCCGGCAAAGATATGCGTCTCGATGAACTGCAGCTTGCCGTCTTCCCTGATCGGCGCATACGTCACGATAAACAGGGCATCGCCAAAGGTTTCCAGCTTGGGCCGGCTGTGGACTTCCAGTGCGTCTTCAATGGCCAGCTCATGCAGGTTGAACTGCTTCTTCAGGCTGGCCAGCTCCTGCGGATCAGGCTTTTCCAGCCCGATCCAGACGAAATGGCCAGGCTTGGCTGCCCAGCTCGCGCCTTCGTCCAGAGTGATATTGCTGACTTTATGGCCTGCACTGTAAACCGCTGCTGCAACGACTCGGCCCATAGCTATTTCGCTTCTTCCAGAGGGTAACGGCGCAGAGATGTCTGCGCGCTCGTTGATCAGATTGTGGCGCCTGCCATGAGTTCGGGCAGTGTCGGCGGGGCTTAAAGCAAATGCTGGCGGTCTTGCTCGATGGCCGCGTCCAGCGTCTGCAGCAAGGCGTTGCGCACCTTGAGCTTGGTTTGTGCGTGGGCCTTCATATTGAGCTTCAGCAATTGGGCGGCGACCTGGCGTGCGGTGTCGTGCAGTGCTTCGCTGCTGACCACCAGATCGAGGAAACCGGCTTGCAGTGCCTGTTGCGGGTTGAACATTTCTGCGTTGATCACTGCACGATGAAAGGCCGACTTGCGCAACCGGTCACGCGCCAGTTCGATACCGGCGTGGTGCATGGTCATGCCGATCTGCACTTCGTTGAGACCAATATTGAACGCGCCTTCGACACCAATCCGGTAATCGGCCGACAACAGCAGGAATGCGCCCTTGGCCACCGCATGCCCCGGGCAGGCGACAACGATAGGGAAGGGGTGCGCCAGCATGCGTCGCGCCAGCGTCGAACCTTGCGCCACCAGGTCGATGGCCGCCTGCGGGCCTGAAGTCATGACCTTGAGGTCGTAGCCGCCCGACAGAATGCCCGGCTGGCCGGTGAGGATCACCACGGCGCGATCCTGTGCCGCTTGATCGAGCGCTGCATCCAGTGCATCGAGCACGGCCGGCGACAGGGCATTGACCTTGCCGTTGTTCAGGGTCAGCGTGGCGATGCCGTCTTGCAGGTCATACGAAACCAGGTCAGTCATGGCGCAATTCCTTGTTGTTGTGAAGATGGGGCAGACGTTACCCACCCGATGCGGACAGGTAAAGAACTGACTCATCGGTCATGTGGAGCATGTCGCCATGACGAACTTTCAAGGCTCGATATCGTTGAAGCCGCAGTACTCTTCCCAGTCCATGCCCAGAGCCTCGGCCACTTGCCGATGGGCTTCAAGACGCATGCTTTTAAGTTGCTCGGGGGATTCGGCGATCAGCTCCAGCGCCAGCTCCCAAGGCTCGATGCCCTGTTCTTCGGCGCTGTCTTCAAAAGCCCATTGCACCTGTTGCTGCTGTTCTTTAGCACTGAGCTGACTGATTTCATCCTTGAGGGTCGGATGGTTCGCCAGGTATTTGGTCAGCGCTGCTTCATGCCATTGGTCCAGATTCATTACGGGGCTCCTCACAGGCTAGCGGATACGAAAAAGCGCCATTATCGATGGCTGGCACCGTCTGGCAAGCCCGCCGCGCTTTTGCGCCGGGCGGCATTGATCGAAGATTGCCCGCCGGACGGATCAAAGCACTGGCTGTCGTAGCGCGGGCTGATGCATTGCGAAGGCACCGTCGGCGGCGGCAGGCGATTGCGCTGCAACTGTTTGTAGCCTTCGCTTTCGACCACATACGTGTTGGCCTTGCTGCTGACTCTCAGATTCTGGATGGCCTGCAGATTGACCTTGTGCACATGATCGCGAGGCGCATCCGGCATGGCCAGCGGCGGTCCCGGCCGTTGCTGTTGCACAGTCGCCATGGGGCAAGGGATCGAACTGAAACTGACCGCGCCCTGCGCCGAGGTGCATTTATAAATCTCGGCCTGCGCCAATGAGCACAAGGCCAGGCCCAGTGGCACGGCGAGGAATAATAGTGAAGGCCTTTTCATGCATGCTCTCCTTGAGTGGCGCAAGGCTAGCACTTGCACCGTCCGTCTGTCGAAAGCGCACCTTTGGCGTCAGCGTTGTTCGGACAAGTAACAGAGGTTTTATTACTGCACTGGAGATTGAAATGTCCGACCCTAAATCCAATGACCCCCAAGCCGATGATCTGAACTTCGATCCTGAGTCGCCGGATGTCGAGGATCCACAGGTCGACCCTACATCCCCCGCCGAAACGCCTGAAAAAGAATCTCCCAAGGGCGACTATCCGCCGTACAACGAACCGGATAACAAATAAGCGTCAGGGATTGGACCTGAGGTACTCAATCAGGTCCTCCATGCGTTGATCGCTGCCCATCCACCACAGCTTCATGCGCGTGCCGGGGATGACACCGTCCGGGTCCTTGACGAAAGCGGCAATCTTCTCGGGGGTCCAGACAATGCCGGAGGCGTGCAAGGCATCGGTGTATTTGTAGTCATCGGTTTTACCGGCAGCGCGGTCGATCACGCCATTGAGCTGCGGGCCGAATGCGGCACGCGCCGAGGGGCCAATCTTGTGGCAGCCCGAGCACAGCCGGGTGTAAACCGCCTTGCCGGCTTCGGCATCGCCTGCGGCGTAGACGCCGTTAGAGGTGAGCAGCATCAGTAAGAGCAATACGCTGTTCTTCATCATTACCCGCGAGACGTTTCCACAAAGGCGTGCATGCTAACCCACACCAAGGGTGAGGGAAATAAAGCCATGTACAGACGTTTTGTATTTCAAAGGAGTGGCAATCATGGCAATTCATAACGGCGATTCCAAAGACACGGGCCAAGGCCCGGCAATCAAGGCGCCTCAGACAGAGGATGGCCTGTACCCGGAAATCGAGGGTGATCTGGGGCACAAGCGCGGCGGCGACACCGATCCGTTGCCGGGCAGCAATGAGCCCCTGACTTCTGGAGGTGATACGGCGAAACCCAAACCTGGGCAAGGCCATGTTGAGCGTGACTGGGAGCGCAACGACAAGGTCGATGACCCGGATCTTCCAGCGAACTCGCCGCTGGCCGATGGGGAGCAGAAGCCGTCGGGCCGTGCCTGATTGTTCCCGAGTCGTTTTTCAAACGCCGAAAACCACGAAGCCCCTGATTTCTTTAGAAAATCAGGGGCTTCGCGTTTCTTCAATATGGCGGTGAAAGAGGGATTCGAACCTGCCTGCACTCTATTTCAGCAAGCCCAACCCCCCGGTTTACGTGGCCTGTAGGCAGATTGTGAGCATGAGTCTGAGCCCCATGGCCGTCCCCGTGAGTGATAGCGCGCCGTGAGAGAGCCAGACGAGAGACAGGCCAAATAGGGGATGAAATTGAAAATTCAGGTTGAGGGTCTGAGGTAGGTAATAAAGGTCAGGTTTTTTCTATATCTCTACAACCCAATAAAACCAAGGGTTTCAGAGAATCCTGAAAGGTATTTTTTTAGTCGGCTCAGGTATTTTTGGGTCAGTCGGGAAAGGTCTGTTGGTATTTTTTTAAGTTATTGATTTATAAGGATTTTATTTTTCCTGACCTAGATAAATACTTTTCCCGACCTATTCCAGGTCAGCCCTGAAAGCCACGGGCTGTAAGGGCTTGAGTGCTACTGACTACCCGTCCTGACTTTCCTGACCATGTTTCGCAGGGTCTCCTGAACTTGTGTTTTTTCAGACGGTATTCCTGGGCTCTCCTTCGCATCGTCAGCGGTGTTGGTCCAGGTGATTTTGTGCAAAGCATGAAAACCGCTGCAGCCCTTGTGTAGCTTGACTCTCAGGCTTTATTGTCACTATCCCCGCATACGGTTTGGCGCTCTCTTTTAGAGTCGTGCCGATTTTGAAAACTGCACCTTTCGCCGGTTTTCCAATTTTTCACCCACGCGGGCCGGGCCTTCCAGGAATTGACCCACCGGCGCCGGCCTGTATCGCGCTGTGCAACGCGATGACATTTTTCTGCAAAACCTTGCACGCTGTGCAATAGCCGCTCCTCTGCGCAACCCCACGGCCGGCGTGGGCTGGAGCATCGATTGCACCACACCTCGGGTTTGCACAAAAAAGGGACACAAAGCCCGTCGGCGGGAGTGGGATAAGTGTTTTTCTTTAGGTTTTTTTTTCATCGAGTAAATTTCACTGAGATCTGAAAATCCAGCAAGGAAAGTAAAATGAAAATATCTCTTATTGATAACGGCTTTGATTCTTTGAGGAAAGGATATTCACGTCTGGCGCATCATGAGGAGTTAGTGTTGGATGGTGCGCCTGATGCTAAAAGGTTTTCAGCCTTGAAAGATGCAATTGTTAGTATTCAGCATGGTGTGGAAATTTTATTTAAGTACGTTTTAAGGGATAGTAATGAGTTACTTCTCTATAGTGATATTTCTAAGTTGAAGGATGCGTATGTAAGAAGGCGAGACGGAGAGATAACAGATCTTTATGAGGTTGATGGGGTACATACAATATCATTCAGGGAGTCAGTAGAGAGAATTATTAAGATATGTAATGTTGCTATTGATAAAGACTTCAAGGAAAGATTGGATAAAGTCGAGAAATGGCGAAACAAGATTACCCACAGTGCTTTGATTGAAGTCAACGTAGATGTAGCAAAAGTACTGATCGATTTATTGGCGGATCTTGACAGGGTTTTAGCTCCGATTATCGGAGATGAGTATATAAAGGGTCAGGGGCGCATGGAGCTTGAGAGAGCTTATAATGTTACTAAAAATGTTTTTGGGAAGTTGCAGAATAAGATTAAAGAACAAGCTATAGAAGGGTTCATAAGTGCTTTAAAGCATGTAAGTATTTCAGAGGTTAATGCGCCTGGTGTTATTGAAATATGTGATTTGAAAAAAGCTAAGTATATAATTGATCACCTTCAGGATGTCATTGGCCTCCGCTTTGCATGCGCAACTGTAAATGGTCATGAGTTCACAGATTTTAAATTTTTTTTCAAGGAGGAGAATGGTGAGTGTTATATGTATTCTATTTCGAGCGAGATAGGCTACAACTTTGTGTTCGAATCGGCAATCATATATATTCCAGTGATTAACAATGATATGTCTCCGCATTTATTTATATATAATAGTGGGTGCGACGTGGTTGGGGCGAGCCCCATAATTGAAGAATCAATGAATTATTCACTTCAGCGAGGATGGGTAGATAGTGAAGGCTGTGAAATTTGGGAATCTAACGTAGATGAAATATTAACTGAGGTTAACGATATCGAAATTATTATTCCTGGCCATAAATCCTGCCTCAGGTTTTTGTCAAAAGGTATGATATTTTGTATGAGTTTTGAAGAGTTGAGAACCATAAATAAACATTCGGTATTTTTTGGTAGCGATGCGCTTGCCCCTGAAAATATTGTAGCGTCTTTTAATCGGGTCATACTAAAGCATCAAGAGCTACAAAATGGTGTTTGAATGTGCGGTTGTCTAATCTGTTCGATTGAACAGGAACTCATAAGGTCGATAGGATTTTTCTTGGGGGCATATGGATATTGAAAGCTTTTCGCAGTGCTTGATGTATATGCAGGCTACATCTTTTGAAAAGATGCCGGTAGATAAGTTTCTTCCAGTTGCCGCTGCCTTGTCTGGCACCGGGCTAGGTTTCTTCCTTAATCAATTTGTGGCGCGGCGCAAAGAAGAAAAAAATGAAAGTAATCAAAAAAACTGTTGTGAGGAAGACTTGCATGAGTTAATGACTGTTTCAGTTGATATAGTTATGGAGACTCTTCTGTTAGCATCAGTGCTTGCAAATAAACAGAGGCCTAAATCACATAATCTTCCATACTCTATAACTCTTCCGTTTTTAGAGAAGTACTATCCTGATATAGCTCATTCTTTTAGTGTTAATCAAAGATATTGGGTTAAAGAAGTTTTTAGGCGAGTGAAAAAAATAAATGACTATTTGGATGAATTTGTGGGTGATGATAAGTTGAAGTCTCTCTTTGTATTGTCTCGTTTGATAGTGCATATTCAGTCTACCGCACTTGAAGCTTATAGGTTTAGTGTATTTTTCTTAAAGGGTGAAAGCTTAAATTTTTCCGATGGTGACCAACTTTTAATTCAGTTAGGGGCAAGTGAGGAGCAAGTTAAGTATATTAATATTTTGAAAAGTAACCTTGAAGCAGGCAATATAGAACTACATTTGTGAAGATCATGGCCTCATGCTGTATTTATGTTGTGATAAAGCCCGCATATAGCGGGCTTTTCATAGCTGGAATCTGTAGTCGATAGCCTATCTGGTGATGTGCGCTCGCAAACGCAGGTAGTTCATCAGATGAGCGCTCAGCTTCGGATCGCTGGCCACGTCGATGTTGAACACTGCGACAAAGTCCAGCTGACCCACGAACGGGTATTGCGTAGCGCTGCCCACCTTGAGCGGGATCGTCGCGGTCGCATCACCTGCAGACGCGCCGATCGTCTCCTTGCCCAGCAGGGCCACGGCCCCGTTGACCATCGCGTGGGCGCTGTGCCGCACGATCGCAGCCACCATGCCCGCAGCATCGGGCACGTTGGCATAGTGGGTCTTGCTCCCCTCGTAGAAGGCCACGGCCGGCGTTGAGGATGTGCCATTGCGGCTCATCAGCGCGCCGGTCTTCGTCACGTCTGTACCGTTGAGCGTGCCCACCACCGATGCCGGCGTGGCGTAGCTGTCGGGCTTGAAAACGGCGGCCAAGGTGTAGCCGGCCCCCAGATTGAGCTGGTCGACCGACAGCGTGTATTCACCTGGTGCGCTGAACACGGCCACACCGCCACCGGTCAAGCTGCTGATCTGGATCCGGGCGGCCGTGCCTTCGCTCAGCACCAGGTCATGGCCGCCGGCTTTCCAGCTCTCGATGCACTGCAGAAGCTCAAGGTTCTGTCGGGCAGATCTAAGGCGCACCTGATCGATGTGGTGCAGCGTGACAACCGGACTGTTCGGCAACACAAGCTGCACTTCGTGTTCCTCAATACCTCCACCGGCGAGCCGCATATCAACGACTTCAGTGTCCGCGATCGTTTCTTCAAGGCGCATCTGGAACATGCCGGCGTCCGGTACCGAGGACCTGGCCAGTGCCGGCACACCTATGCCAGCCAGTTGCTCAGCAGCGGGGTAGTCTCGATCGACTGGATCGCCGAACAGATGGGCCACACAAGCAGCAACATGATCCGCAAGCACTACGGCACTTGAATCAACGAAGACGGCCCGGACATCATCGGAATGCTCGAGCACGCCCTACAGATGTGAACCCTCATCCCCAAATTGTCCCCATAGAGCGCCCCATGGGGCATTTTCCAGGCGACGAAAACCACGAAGCCCCTGATTTCTTTAGAAAATCAGGGGCTTCGCGTTTCTTCAATATGGCGGTGAAAGAGGGATTCGAACCCTCGATACGATTTCTCGTATACACACTTTCCAGGCGTGCTCCTTAAACCACTCGGACATCTCACCGTATCTCGCGTCACATGTTGTGTCTGCCGAGGCGCGCTAATTTAGTCGAAGGTCCTTTCCATTGCAAATCTTTTTTTCAGATTTTTCATGCGCTTAAGCAAAAAACCGCTTTTCCGGGATCAGCGGTTCTGCAGAAACACCACATAGCCCTGAAAGCCTGGGCTGTGTTGCAGAAAATCAGGGGCTTGCCATTCGCCGCCCTGGATCAGGCCGACCTTGAACGGCAGGCCCAGCCGGCTCAGGCGCGGCAGATAGGCGCCGTAGTCGGGGATGCTGTGGCGGCCTTGATAGGTTTGCACCACCACTTCGTCGATCACGCCCTTGAGCTGGCCGATGGCGTTGGCATCGGCGTTGCTGCTCCAGTCCATCAGGCCGGTGATGCTCAGGCGATAGTCGGCCGGCAGGCGCTGGCGCAGGTCGCGCAGGAAGTCCACGTATTCGTTCAGATAACGGGTACGGGCGTCGAAGTCGATCTGGATGCCCATCACCCGGTTACCGGCCTGGCGCCAGCGTTCGACCTGGGCGAACAACTGGCGATACACCGTGTCGGGCCAGCGCAGGGTATGGGCGCGGTACACCACCCAAAGCTGGTCCTGCGGCAGGCGTGCCACCGCGGGACCTTGAGCGATGAAACGCACCTGCGGATCGCGACGTGTCTGGCTGATCTGGCCTTGCAGTACATACAGCGTGCGCGCTTGTGCCAGCGCGGGCTGCGAGGCGACGCCGCCCCATAGCCAGAACGCATCGTAGTCGCGGGCATCGACGGCGGCCTGGCTGGGCAGGGCGCCCAGCAAGCCGAGCAAGACCAGCCCGTAGCGCATCACCAGTAGTACTGCAGGGTTTTGCCCCATTGCGTGGTGGCGTAGGTGCTTTTCAGTTGGCGGAACCAGCCCTTGCGCACGGAAGGTTCGACCTCCTGGCCGCCGCAGCTGTTATAGCCGGCCGGGGCGTAGCAGTTGATAGCGCGAAACAGCGCATAGGCTTTGTCGTTGGCGTCAGCCTTGGGATTGGCAATCACCTGGCGGTAGCCATCGAGCCGTGAGAACACCGCGCCGCTGAAGCCTGGCGCGCTGCCGCCCAGCGTTTCGGCATCGCGGCGCTGGTCCAGCGGCATACCGTCAAGCCGGTTACGCAGGATGAATTCGCCCAGGCAGTTGAGTGCGTGCGTATTGCTGGCGTTTGCCTGCAATGTGGCGGCCGTCTCGACGATCGTCGGGCAGGTGTAGCCGGATTCGGACTTGTCGCCTTGCCACTGAAACAGCGCCAGCGACGGGCCGGCGTCATAGACGTAACCCAGGCCATAACCCAGTTTTTCATCCGGCAAAGGCGAGGGCAGGCGCTTGAGGTCTTCGGCAAAGTCGGCGTAGCGACCGCGCATCAAGTCTTTATACAGCAGCACGAACAGCGCCAGATTGCGCTCGCTGGTATCCAGGCCGTTGCTGGCCTGTTGGCGCAGCAGTTCGGCGTCGCCCACATGGCTCAACAAAATATTGCGCACTTGTCGCGATTGAATCGGCGAGTCGGCGGCAAACACTCGCGCCAGTTGCTCGTCGCGCTCGAAACTCATGGCCAGCGCCAGTTCCAGTTGTTCACGCTGCAACGGCGCCTGGGCCTGCGGCAGAATGCTCAGCCAGGTTTGCTGGGCGCCTTTCCAGTCTTGTCGGCCCTCCAGTGCCAGGCCACGCAGAATCTGCCGGCTCAGGCCCAGATAATCGAGGCGGTCGTTTGCGGCAGGCGCTTCGGGCAGGTGCTTGAGCGCCTGTTCGGGATCGTTCTGCACGTACAGCGCATGGGCCGCCAGCAGGTACTCGTACAGATCCGGCTGCCCGGCGAACACCGCGCGTTGCGCCTGTAGATCGGCCTGGGTCAGCGGCGTAGCGGCGTGATCGCGCATCCTCATCAGGTCGCTGATTGCCATCAGCATCGGGTCTTGCAGCGGTGCTGAACTGACCATCAACAGCTTGAGGTCGACCTCGTTGATCAGTTCATCAAGGCTCAGATTGCGCTGGCGCTCATCGCGCTGCGCCAGTTGCCCGGCGAAGTCGCCGGCCAACCGGTCGAAGTTGCCGCCCAGCCAGTGCACGCGACGCAACAGCCCCTTGGCCGAGACAGCGTACTGGCCGTCAGGCCAGGTGGCCAGATAGTGCTCGAAGCCCTGTTCAGCCTGTTGCAAAAGGGCAGGGTCCACGTTCTTGCGGTCAAGTTCGCTGTATTCGTTGAACGCCGTTTCCTGAACGTGATTCAGGGCCGTGCGGGCGCTCATGTAGGCGGCGGTCTGTTGCAGCCACGGCTGGTTGCTGTTGGCGAGACTGGCAAAGCGCTTGCTCGCCTCAGCGAAACGACCGCTATAAAAGTCGCCAGCGGCGTACAAATAAATAGTGAAGGCTTGAGCGGCCGGCGATGCCAGTGCGCCGGGAATCAGCTGTTCCAGCTGGCCAGGTTCCCAGCTACAGGCATCCAGCATTTGCAAGCGGGTGTCGGCCAGCGACTCGCGCTCGGCGTCTGTCAGGCCGGCGCTTTCCAGTATCTGGTTGATAAACAACGCGGCGCTATCCTGATCGTTGCTGCGGCAGCGGCTGCCTTCGCCGCTTAGAAACGCAGCACCTGCGGTGGTGTCTGGCCGGGTCAGGCGCAGGCGCTTGAGCGGCGCGGCCAAGGGATCAGGCGCAGTGGTCTGTGCGGCGTCGACAGGCGCCGGCACCGGATTGAGTCGTGAGGCCGCGAAGGGTACCGGGCCGTAGCCTTGCTCGAGGTCGGTGGCGTTCAGCGGTTGCGGGTTCAGTGCCAGCACGCCCTTGTCGGCCAGTAACAGGCGCAGGTTGACCTGGCTGTCGTTGCCGGGGCTGAGAAAGGCCAGGCTGCTGCAGATC
Organism: Pseudomonas sp. HP_08; assembly: GCF_055284095.1. Taxonomy (NCBI): domain Bacteria; kingdom Pseudomonadati; phylum Pseudomonadota; class Gammaproteobacteria; order Pseudomonadales; family Pseudomonadaceae; genus Pseudomonas; species Pseudomonas sp. HP_08. The sequence continues at coordinate 399,917 of NZ_JBTOQC010000034.1, forward strand.
GACAGGCTTTCCTTGAGCATCGACCAGCGTGGGTAGCAGGAGTCATCGCCGCTGGCGTAAGCGCCGGTGGCAAACGTGGAGCCGGCAATCAGGGCCGTCAGCAACCGCATGCGCATGAAATGTCCTTGGATCATGTAGGCAGAATAAAGAGGCGCAGATCATAGCCCGCTGTTTTGGCAATGCGAGCTTATGTATCGAAAATTCCCACGTGGGTCACAGCATTCGTCTGAGGGTGTCATCTTTGCGAATGAAATGATGCCAGAGCGCTGCGACCAGATGCAGGCCGGCCACGTAGTAGAACAACGTGCCAAACAGCTTGTGCAGGTCTTCGAAATACTCCGCCGTGCGTCCCGAGGTCGGCAGCGGCCAGGGAATGGAGAGGTCGGTAAACACAATCGGCAGCGAGCCTTTCTCGACCACTACCGTCAATACGCCCAGCACCGGCTGTATGAATAGAAAGCCATACATCAGGTAATGCGTCAGGGTCGCGGCCAACTGCAAGGCGCTGTGCAGCGGCGGGGTTATGGCGGGCGGTGAATGCCGGCGGCGCTCGGCCACACGGAAAAACGCCAGGCCCAGCAGCATGATGCCGGTCCAGTAGTGCCCCTGAACCACCAGTACGCGGTATTCGGAGCCCCGGCTGAATTGAGTACGGCTGAGAATCAGGCAATAAGCCAGAACCACAAGGCCCGCCATGAGCCAGTGAAACCATCGGGCCTTGTACGAATAACGGTGTGTCGGCAGTTCAGCCACATGCGGTTTAGCCACGGCAGGGTCCTGATGGTCAGCAAAGCGCCATGAAAAGTGTTGTTGGCCAATCGCAAGCAAGGCGCATGCCCGAGCGTCCTTTTGCATGGCCTTCACCCTGCGGCAGAGCTTGAAGTACAGCAAAAAGTTCACCTTTGGATGACCAAAGGCTGTCTGTGCGCATCGCCAGGCCGGTACGGAACCTGCCCGCCTGGCAGGCTTCATATGCTGTGAACCACATGGCGTCCGGCACTTGATTGCCGTCGTCGGACGAAATGAAGGAGTGAGTATTCTTGACCCGAGCCCTTACGCCCGTCGGCCCGCAACAACCGGTATCGGCCCTTTCGATCAATGTACTGACGATGAACATGCACATGGGCTTCGGTTTTCTGAATCGGCGCTTCATCCTTCCGGAGCTGCGCGACGCGGTGCGCAGCGTATCGGCTGACGTGGTGTTCCTTCAGGAGGTGCATGGCGAACACCAGCACCATGCTGACCGGGTCAAAGGCTGGCCGACCCTGTCGCAGTACGAGTTTCTGGCCGACAGCATGTGGACCGACTTCGCCTACGGGCGCAATGCGGTGTACCCGCACGGTCATCACGGCAATGCGCTGCTCTCCAAATACCCGATCGTGCGCCATGAAAACCTGGATGTGTCGATTCATGGCACCGAGCAGCGCGGTTTGCTGCATTGCGTGCTCGATGTGCCGGGTTGCGGCCATGTGCATGCCATCTGCGTGCATCTGGGGCTGCGCGAAAACCATCGTGAAGAGCAGATTGGTTTGCTGGCGCAACTGGTCAAGCGCCTGCCCGAAGGCGAGCCGGTGATCGTCGCCGGTGATTTCAACGATTGGCGCCAGCGCGCCGATGCCCTGCTGCACGGCACCGGGCTGCATGAAGTGTTTGTTCGTCATGCCGGCGCACCGGCCAAGAGCTTTCCGGCGCGCTGGCCTTTATTGCGGCTGGACCGTATTTACGTGGCCAATGCCACAACCCACAGACCCCAAGTGCTGAGCAACCGGCCCTGGTCACATCTGTCCGATCATGCACCGTTGGCGGTGGAGGTGGCTTTATGAATGAAGCACGATGGTGCGATGGCAACTCGGTGGAGTTGCTGATCAACGGCGAAGATTTCTACAGCACGGTGTTCGACGCCATGCGCGGCGCACGCAAGCAAGTGCTGGTCGAGACCTTCATCATCTTCGAGGACCGCATTGGCGAAGGCCTGCAACAGGCGCTGATCCAGGCCGCTGAAAACGGCGCGCAAGTGGTGGTCACCGTCGATGACTATGGCACTTGCGATTTGAGCTCGGTGTTCGTCAAACAGATGATCGATGCCGGTATCCAGATCCAGCTGTTCGACCCGCAACCGCGCTTGATGGGCATGCGCACCAACCTGTTCCGGCGCCTGCATCGCAAGGTCGTGGTGATTGACGGCGAGCAGGCGTTTATCGGCGGCATCAACTACAGCGTCGACCACATGACCGACACCGGGCTGACCGCCAAGCAGGATTACGCCGTGCGCGTGCGCGGGCCGATTCTCGCCGATATCCACCGCAGCGCCTTGCAGATGCTCAGCCCGGCGGTGCGTAAAAAGCTCACGCCGGTGCCGCTCACGCTTGAGCCCGCAGGAACCGCGCGAATGTTGCTGGCTGAACGCGATAACCGCGAACACACCACCGATATCGAAGAGCAGTACCTCAAGGCGATCAATCAGGCCACATCGCGCATCACCCTGGCCAATGCCTATTTCTTCCCCAGCTACCGCTTCTTGCGTGCGCTGCGTAATGCGGCGCGGCGCGGGGTCAAGGTCACCCTGATTCTGCAGGGCAAGCCGGACATGCCGTTCGTGCGGGTCTGTTCGCGGTTGACCTACACCTACCTGCTGCGCGATGGCGTGGTGATTCATGAGTACAAACAGCGCGCGCTGCACGGCAAGGTCGCGTTGATCGACAACGAATGGTCCACCGTTGGCTCCAGCAACCTCGACCCATTGAGCCTGGCGCTGAACCTGGAAGCCAACCTGTTCATTCGCGATGCCGCGCTTAACGAGCATCTGCATGACCACCTGCGCGACCTGGCCGCGGCCCACAGCGTGCCGATCACCCTCAAGGGCGCGGCCCGCGGGCAGTGGTGGCGGGCGCCGATGATCTTTCTGTGCTTTCACTTCCTGCGGCATTTTCCGGCCATTGCCGGGCTGTTCCCGGTACACGGCATGCGCCTCAAACCCTTGCGGGCGGCAGACATCATGCCCGAGGCGTCGGTCATCAAGGAGCAACAAGCGGCGGTTCAGGAACTGCCAAGCCAGGAGAAACCGTTATGAGCCAGGCCAGCGCTGCGCAAGATTCCAAGCCTGCATCCCCAAGCTGGGTGTGGGCCAAACGGTTGTTCAAGCTGTTCTTCTTCATCGCCGTGCCGGTATTGCTATTCCTGCTGGTCAAGAACATTGACTGGCAAGAGGTCAAGAAGGCCTTGCAGTCCTACAAGGCCAGCACCCTGGCGCTTGCCGGGCTGGTCGCGGCCGCCAGCTACCTGACCTACTGCGGCTTCGACATCCTGGCGCGCTTCTATACCCGGCATAAACTGAGCATCGGGCAAATCATTCCGGTGACCTTTGTCTGCTATGCCTTCAACCTCAACCTCAGTTCGTGGGTCGGCGGCATCGCCTTGCGCTATCGGCTGTACTCACGGCTGGGACTGGACGTGCCGACCATCACGCGGATTCTCAGCCTGAGCCTGATCACCAACTGGCTGGGCTATATGCTGCTGGCCGGATTTGTGTTTGCCAGTGGCTTTGTGAAGCTGCCACCGCAATGGTCGATCGGCAGCACGACCCTGCAACTGATCGGTGGCGGCTTGTTGCTGATGTGTGCGGCCTACCTGTCAGCCTGCCGGTTTTCCACACGCCGCTCATGGACCATTCGCGGCCAGGAACTGGTCTTGCCGTCGTTGAGCCAGGCATTGATGCAGGCCAGCCTGGGGGCGCTGAACTGGTCGCTGATGGCGCTGGTGATTTACACCCTGTTGCCGGAAAACGCCTTCTACCCGACGATTCTCGGCGTTCTGCTGATCAGCAGTATCGCCGGCGTCATCACCCATATTCCGGCTGGCCTGGGCGTGCTGGAAACGGTGTTCATCACCTTGATGGCGCACCAGTTTTCCAAGGGCACCTTGCTCGCCGCATTGATCGGTTACCGGGCGATCTATTTCCTGTTGCCGCTGATGCTCGCGGTGCTGGTGTATCTGGTGCTGGAAAAGAGCGCCAAGAGCATCAATGCGAAAAACAGTCAGAAGTCGCCGGATTGATCAATGCGCCAGGCGGGCGAACATCTTCACGGCATCCACCGCGTGATTGGTGCCTTCGCTGATCTGCACGATCACCGAGCCCGCCTGGTCGGCCAGGTCCACACCCTTGATCGCGTTGCTGCGGGTGTTGTCCATGCTGTCGATGGCCTGGCGGGTTTCGGTCTGGATCATGCCGATCATCTCGGAAATCTCCGCCGTCGAACGGCTGGTGCGCCCGGCCAGTTGCCGCACTTCATCGGCCACCACGGCAAAGCCACGCCCCTGATCGCCGGCACGCGCGGCTTCAATGGCCGCGTTAAGGGCCAGCAGGTTGGTCTGGTCGGCAATGCTGCGAATGGTGTTGACGATGGCGGTGATCTGCTCGGAGCGGGCGCCCAGTTGCGCGACGATGCGTGACGAATCTTCGATGTTCATCGAAATCTGGCGCATTTCACTGGCTGCCTGCTGAATCACTTCGGTGCCGTGTTCGGTGACCTTACGGGTCTCGACCGAGATGTGATAAGCCTGCGCCGCGCTGCTGGCGTCGCGTTCATGCTGCTCGATGCGTGAGGTGATGTCGGAGGCGAACTTGATGATCCGGCACAGCTTGCCGCTGGCATCGAAGACCGGGTTGTAATTGGCTTCCAGCCAGCGGGTCTGGCCGTTACGGCCCATGCGCTTGAACTGGCCGCTGAAGAATTCGCCCTTGTTCAGGCGGCGCCAGAAATCGGCGTATTCGCTGCTGTCGGACACCTCGGCAGGGCACAGCATGCGGTGGTTCTTGCCCACCAGTTCGGCCTCGCTGTAGCCCATGGTCTGGGTCAGGTTGGCGTTGGCCTTGAGAATCCGGCCGTCGAGATCGAACTCGATCACCGCCATGGCCCGGTCGATGGCTTGCAGTTTGTTGCGTGCTTCGTTATCGGCCTCGATCCTGGCCGTCACATCGACGGCGTATTTGACGACTTTCAATACCTTGCCGGTGTGATCGCGAACCGGGTTGTAGCTGGCTTCGAGCCAGACCGTTTTGCCCTCGCGGCTGACCCGGCGAAAGGTCGAGCTGACAAAGTCCCCGGCACGCAGCCGTGCCCAGAGCTTGTCGTAGTCGGGGCTGCGTACGTCGTCTGCGGTGCAGAACATGCGGTGATGCTTGCCGAGGATGTCTTCACGGCGGTAGCCCATGGCTTTGAGAAAGTTTTCGTTGGCATCGAGCACGGTGCCGTTCAGGTCGAATTCGATGCTGGCCATCGAGCGATTGATGGCTGCAAGCTGGCAGGCTTGCTGATCGATGGTCTGCTGGAGGGCGGCGAGGGCTTTCTGATTGGATTTGAAGAACATGGCGATACGCTCACAAGGAGATGGCACGAAATTCCGGTCCATGTCTTGTGCGTGCCTGGCCCAGACTTATGGGAAACCCGAACGGGGCGTCCGAACGGAGTACCCGAACGGGCTGGAGATGAGCGCACATGCTGTCCTAGGCAATGATGGCACTATAGATGGCATCTTCATTTTTTGTACAACTTATTCGCCCGGCCTGCCGACGGAAGGAAAACGTGCCGCATAGACCCCGCAGGACCGGCTTTAGCCGGGAACGCAGCGCCACCGTTCCCGGCTAAAGCCGGTCCTACGGGACTTCAGTCTTCCAGATCGACCTGCTCGTGAATTTCGTCGACTTTCAATTCCAGTCGATACGCCACGGCGATAAACAGCGCCTGGCACAGGCATAAGGTGGCGCTCAGCGAGCGGAATGCAAACGAGCTGCCTTCATTGACCAGCAACACCGAGTTGGCGCGCTTGGCCAAAGGCGACAGGTTGCTGTCGGTGACGATCAGGGTCTTGGCCTGGTTGTGCTGGGCGATGCGCAGGCAATGCTGGGTTTCCTTGCCGTACGGGGTAAAGCTGATGGCGATCAACAGGTCGGTGGAACGAATGCTGCGCATCTGCTCGCGATAACCGCCGCCCAGGCCCGAGATCAGGTGAATGCGCTTGTTGGTGTGCTGCAGGTTGTAGACCAGGTAGTCGGCCACCGCGAATGAGCGACGGACGCCGACCACATAGATGTTTTCTGCGTTGACTACCAGGTCCACGCCCTTCTCGAACGCTTCATCGTCAAGGTCGTCGCTCAAGCGTTCCAGGCCCGACAAGGTTGCGTTCACGCATTCGCGCGCCAGGTCGCCGGCGCCGGCCTTGTGCGCCTTGTCGGCGATCATGCTGCGGATGCGTTGCTGGTAGTTCTGCACCGGCGTGGTCTTGTGCGTGTAGGCGTCGCGAAACAGCGCCTGCATTTCGCTGAAGCCGCTGAAGCCGAAACGTTGCGAAAACCGCACGATCGCCGAGGGATGTACCTCGCATTCGCGAGCGATGTCGCTGATGCGGTCGACCATGATCCGCCCACTCTGCTGGCTCATATAACTGGCAATGCGCTTGAGCTGGCGCGGCAACTCTTCGTATTGCTCGGTGATCATGCGCAACAGCTCTTCGGCGCTGATCGGTGCGGCAGCGGCGGTGTCGGGTTGGGACGGCTGCTCGGTAGTGGACATGACTTCAATCCTTCTTGCTTGTTCTTCTATGGCACTCAAGGCCGTGGGCCACTTTAACCCAGCTCGGCGGCCAGCGGGGCGGCTTGCGCTATTTGTGGAATAAATTTTCCAATAGAAAAAATTATAGAATAAATATTGATTGGTGCGCCGAGACGTTTTAGTCTTCAGGCACCAAGAACATTTCGCGCCGCCGCTGTGCGTGATGCAGGCTGATAAAAATAACAGGAGCCACCATGGGCCAGACTCGCTTTGCCAATGGGCGTCAGTTGGATCTGATATGCCTCGGACGCCTGGGCGTCGATCTTTATGCGCAGCAGGTCGGCGCACGCCTTGAAGACGTTTCCAGTTTTGCCAAATACCTCGGCGGCTCATCCGCCAACATCGCCTTCGGCACCGCGCGGCTCGGCTTGAAGTCGGCCATGCTCAGCCGCGTCGGCGATGACCACATGGGCCGTTTCCTGGTCGAGTCGCTGGCCCGCGAAGGCTGCGATGTCAGCGGCATCCGCCGCGACCCGGAGCGCCTGACCGCCATGGTGCTGCTGGGCCTCAAGGACCGCGAAACCTTTCCGCTGGTGTTCTACCGCGAGAATTGCGCCGACATGGCGCTGCGTGCCGAAGACATCGACGAACAACTGATCGCCTCCAGCAAGGCCTTGCTGATCACCGGCACGCATTTCTCCACCGAGCAGGTGTTCCGCGCCAGCAGCCAGGCGCTCGACTATGCCGAAAAGCACAATGTGCGCCGCGTACTCGACATCGATTACCGCCCGGTGCTGTGGGGCCTGGCCGGCAAGGCCGATGGCGAGACCCGTTTTGTCGCCGACCAGAAGGTCAGCCAGCACGTGCAGCGCATCCTGCCGCGCTTCGACTTGATCGTCGGCACCGAAGAAGAATTTCTGATTGCCGGTGGCAGCACCGACCTGTTGAGCGCCTTGCGCAACGTGCGTGAACTGAGTGCCGCGACCCTGGTGGTCAAGCTCGGCCCGCAAGGCTGCACGGTGATTCACGGCGCGATCCCGGAGCGCCTGGAAGACGGCGCGATTTATCCCGGTGTACGCGTTGAAGTGCTCAATGTGCTGGGGGCCGGCGATGCGTTCATGTCCGGCTTTCTCAGTGGCTGGCTGAAAGAGGCCGATGACGAGCGTTGCTGCCAGTTGGCCAATGCCTGCGGCGGTCTGGTGGTGTCGCGGCATGCCTGTGCGCCCGCCATGCCGACGCCGGCCGAACTCGATTACCTGTTCAACAGCCCGGTGCCGATTACCCGGCCCGATCAGGACGTGGCCCTGCAACGGCTGCATCAGGTCAGCGTGCCGCGTAAACAATGGAAGCAACTGTTCATCTTTGCCTTCGACCATCGCGGGCAACTGGTCGAGCTGGCGCAACAGGCCGGGCGCGAACTGAGCAGCATCCCGTACCTCAAGCAACTGTTCATCAACGCCGTGGCAAGGGTCGAAGACGATCTGGCCGCGCGCGGTATCGAGGCCGATGTCGGGCTGCTGGCCGATCAGCGTTTTGGCCAGGATGCGCTGAATGCCGCCACCGGGCGTGGCTGGTGGGTGGCGCGCCCGGTCGAAGTGCAGGGCTCGCGGCCGCTGGCCTTCGAGCATGGCCGTTCGATCGGCAGCAATCTGGTCAACTGGCCGGCCGAGCAGATCATCAAGTGCCTGGTGCAGTACCACCCCGACGACGAGCCGCTGTTGCGCCTGGAACAGGAAGCGCAGATCAAGGGCCTGTATGAAGCGTCAAAAGCCAGCGGCCACGAACTGCTGCTGGAAATCATCCCGCCCAAGGACCATTCATCCACCCATCCCGATGTCATGTACCGCGCCTTGAAGCGCTTCTACAACCTGGGCATTTATCCGGCGTGGTGGAAGATCGAAGCGCAGGACGCCGAGGTCTGGCGCCAGCTCGATGAACTGATCCAGGAGCGCGACCCGTATTGCCGAGGCGTGGTGCTGCTGGGCCTGAATGCGCCGGTGCAGGCACTCGCCGAAGGCTTTTCCCAGGCGCGCGACAGCCGTACCTGCCGGGGGTTTGCCGTGGGCCGTACGATTTTCCGCGAGCCAAGCCGCGCCTGGTTCAACGGCGAGATCGACGACGACGGCCTGATTGCCCAGGTGCAGGACATTTTCAGCGGATTGATCGAGTCCTGGCGCGCCAGCCGCGCCTGAAGCACGACTTCATTGATTCAGCGATAACGACAATAAAAAAGGTACAGCCATGTCTGTTTCCGCTACCTCTATTCGCATTGGCATCAACCCGATTTCCTGGAGCAACGACGACTTGCCGGCCCTGGGCGGCGAGACGCCGCTGGCCACCGCGTTAAGCGAAGGCCAGCAAATCGGCTACGAAGGCTTTGAGCTCAACGGCAAGTTTCCAAAGGACGCTAAAGGCGTGGGCGATGTGTTGCGCCCTTACGGCCTGGCGCTGGTGTCGGGCTGGTATTCAAGCCAGCTGGCGCGGCGTTCGGTGGCCGAAGAAATCGAAGCCATCGGCCCGCACCTGGACATCCTCGCGCAAAACGGCGCCTCGGTGCTGGTCTATGGTGAGGTCGCCGATTCGATCCAGGGCCAGCGCATCCCGCTGGTCGAGCGCCCGCGTTTTCATACCGACGCGGCCTGGCGCGAGTACGCCGACAAGCTGACCGAGCTTGCGCGTTTCACCCTGTCGCGGGGTGTGCGTCTGGCGTATCACCATCACATGGGCGCCTATGTCGAGTCGCCTGCCGACATCGACACACTGATGGCGTTGACCGGCAGCGAGGTCGGCCTGCTGTTCGATTCGGGTCACTGCTACATGGGCGGCGGCGATCCGCTGGCGGTACTGGGCAAGCACATCGAGCGCGTGTGCCATGTGCACTTCAAGGATGTGCGCAAGGCCGTGGTGCAACTGGCGCGCAATAACCTCTGGAGCTTTCCGGACTGCATCATCAATGGCACTTTCACCGTGCCCGGCGATGGCGACATCGATTTCGCGGCCCTGCTGCGGGTGCTGCGCCAGGCCGATTACCACGGCTGGCTGGTGGTCGAGGCCGAGCAGGATCCTGCGGTCGCGCCCAGTTACGTGTACGCCAAAAAGGGCTTCGACACGCTGCGTCAACTGCTTGCCGACGTTCACTAACAACAAAAGCGTTGCCTGAAAAGGAGGACTGGACAATGAACCTGTTGACCAAGAGCAAAGCCGAGGGCCGCGACATCGTCGCGCTGCAAGACGGTGTTCTGGACTATGTAGGCTTTGCCGCGTATCGCCTGGCGGCGGGCGAGCAACTGCCGCTCAGTGCCGGCGACAAAGAGTTGTGTGTGGTGCTGCTGTCCGGGCGCGCCAGTGTCAGCGGCGAAGCGCCGGGGCAGGGCGCCTTCAGTTGGGAAAACATCGGCGACCGCGAGTCGGTGTTCGAAGAGAAATCGCCGTTTGCCGTATACCTGCCAGCGGACAGCCAGGCGCAATTCACCGCCCTCGGTGCTGCACACCTGGCCGTATGCGCCGCGCCCGGCAACCGCGCCGAGCCGCTGCCAGCGCGCCTGATCAGCCCGGGCAGCATGAAACGCAGCGTGCGCGGCAAGAGCGCCAATACCCGTTACGTGTGTGACATTTTGCCTGACACCGAGCCGGCCCATTCGCTGCTGGTGGTCGAGGTGCGCACGCCTTCGGGGCACTCTTCAAGCTACCCGCCGCACAAGCACGACCAGGACAACCTGCCGCACGAGAGCTTTCTCGAAGAAACCTATTACCACCAGATCAACCCGCCGCAGGGCTTCGTGTTCCAGCGCGTGTACACCGATGACCGTAGCATCGACCAGGCCATGGCCGTGGAAAACAACGACCTGGTGACCGTGCCCAAGGGCTATCACCCGGTCAGCGTGCCATACGGCTACGAGTCGTATTACCTCAACGTGATGGCCGGCCCCAAGCGCGCCTGGCAATTTCACAACGATCCGCAGCACAGCTGGCTGCTCGAACTGTAGGAGCGCGCTTGCCCGCGACCGAGTGCGCTAGCGCTCGTAAAATTGTGGAAACGCTGAAAATTTACGACTGCTAACGCAGCCGGTCGCGGGCAGAGCGCGCTCCTACAGGGGGGTAGCCCTGTCTGTACGTCCCTTAACAAGAATATGGAGTCAGTCATGAGTGATTCACCGGTCATCGGTCACTACATCAACGGCGAGTTGAATAACGCCGCCGAGCGTTACAGCGATGTTTTCAACCCGGCCACCGGCAGCGTGCAGGCGCGGGTTGCGCTGGCCAGCCAGCAGACCGTCGAGCAGGCCGTTGCCGCCGCGCGCGCTGCATTCCCGGCCTGGTCCGAGCAGTCTTCGCTGCGCCGGGCGCGGGTGATGTTCAAGTTCAAGGAGTTGCTCGACCGTCACCACGATGAACTGGCCGAGATCATCTGCCGTGAACACGGCAAGGTGTTTTCCGATGCCAAGGGCGAGGTGGTGCGCGGCATCGAAATCGTCGAGTTCGCCTGCGGTGCGCCGAACCTGCTCAAAAGCGAGTTTTCCGACAACATCGGTGGCGGCATCGACAACTGGAACCTGCGCCAGCCGCTGGGCGTCTGCGCCGGCATCACGCCGTTCAATTTCCCGGTCATGGTGCCGTTGTGGATGATCCCGATGGCGCTGGTCACCGGTAACTGCTTCATCCTCAAACCGTCCGAGCGCGACCCGTCGGCCAGCCTGCTGATGGCGCGCCTGCTCAAGGAAGCCGGCTTGCCGGACGGCGTGTTCAACGTGGTGCAGGGCGACAAACTGGCGGTCGACACGCTGTTGCAGCACCCGGACATCGAAGCGGTGTCGTTTGTCGGCTCCACACCGATTGCCGAATACATCCACCGCGAAGGCACGGCCCGTGGCAAGCGCGTGCAGGCGCTGGGCGGCGCCAAGAACCACATGATCGTGATGCCCGACGCTGACCTGGACCAGGCCGCCGACGCCTTGATCGGCGCCGCCTACGGTTCGGCCGGCGAGCGTTGCATGGCGATTTCCATCGCGGTGGTGGTCGGTGACACCGGGCAGAAACTGATCGACAAATTGCTGCCGCGCATCGACCAGCTCAAGGTCGGCAACGGCATGCAGCCCGACAGCGACATGGGCCCGCTGGTCACGGCGGTGCACAAGGCCAAGGTCGAGGGCTATATCGATCAGGGCGTCAAAGAGGGCGCGAAACTGATCGTCGACGGGCGCCACTTCACGGTGCCGGGCGCCGAGAACGGCTTCTTCGTCGGGGCCACGCTGTTCGACCACGTCACTACCGACATGCAGATCTACAAGGAAGAAATCTTCGGTCCGGTGCTGGGGCTGGTGCATGTGCCGGACTTTGCCAGCGCGGTCGAACTGATCAACGCCCATGAATTCGGCAACGGCGTGTCGTGCTTCACCAGCGACGGCGGCGTGGCCCGTGCCTTTGCCCGTTCGATCAAGGTCGGTATGGTCGGCATCAACGTGCCGATTCCGGTACCGATGGCCTGGCATTCGTTTGGCGGCTGGAAGCGCTCGCTGTTCGGCGACCACCATGCCTATGGCGAGGAAGGCCTGCGCTTTTACAGCCGCTACAAGAGCGTCATGCAGCGCTGGCCCGACAGCATCGCCAAGGGTGCCGAATTCAGCATGCCGACGGCCAAGTAATCACATTGCCTAGCCTTTTCATTCATGCGTTGCGGAGAACAACAATAATGAGTCGATCCCTGCGTTTTGCCCTTAACCGTATGGTCGCGCCGCGCCTGCCGTTGCCTGAGTTCATCGAGCTGGCGGTCAAGCTGGGCGCCGATGCCATCGAGATCCGCAACGATCTGAAGGGCATCGAAATCGAAGACGGCACCGCGCCGCACACCGTGCGCGAGCTGTGCGAGGCCCGCAACATTCGGGTGCTGTCGATCAACGCCCTGTACCCCTTCGATGTCTGGAACGACGAGCGTCGCGAGCAGGCCACCCGGCTAGCGCGCTATGCCCGCGACTGCGGTGCCGAAGGGCTGGTGATGTGCCCGCTCAACGACCGCGCCGACACCCGCAACGCGGCCCAGCGCGCCGCCGGCCTGCGCACGGCCCTGACCCATCTGGCGCCGATCCTGCGCGAGCACGGCATTCTCGGTTTCGTCGAGCCGCTGGGTTTTGAGGAGTGCTCGTTGCGCCTCAAGCGCCAGGCCGTCGATGCGATCAAGGCGGTCGGCGGGCTGGACGTGTTCCGTCTGGTACACGATACCTTCCACCATCACCTGGCCGGCGAAGTCGAGATGTTCCCCGAGCTGACCGGGCTGGTGCACATCTCCGGCGTCGAGGACGCCGAGGCGCCGCTCAACACCATTCGCGACGGCCACCGGGTGCTGGTCGGCGAAGGCGACATTCTCGGTAACGCGCCGCAGATCGAGCGCCTGCTGGCCAGCGGTTACAGCGGCCACCTGTCGTTCGAGCCCTTCGCTGAAAGCGTGCACGCCCTGGACGATATCCAGCAGGCGCTGGCGGGCAGCATGGGCCATCTGCAGAAGTCGTTCAGCTGAAAAGCATCGCCATTTCTTCTCATCACCAACAAGGTGCGAGCATGAGTACGACACGATTGACCATGGCCCAGGCCCTGGTCAGATTTCTGGACAACCAGTACGTTGAAGTCGACGGCGTGCAGAGCAAGTTCGTCGAAGGCATCTTCACTATTTTCGGCCACGGCAACGTGCTGGGCATCGGCCAGGCACTGGAGCAGGACAGCGGCGACCTGATGGTGCATCAGGGCCGTAACGAACAAGGCATGTGCCACGCTGCCATCGGTTTTGCCAAGCAGCATTTGCGGCGCAAGATCTACGCCTGCTCATCGTCGGTAGGCCCCGGTGCGGCGAACATGCTCACGGCAGCGGCCACGGCGTCGGCCAACCGCATTCCGTTGCTGTTGTTGCCGGGTGACGTGTACGCCAGCCGGCAGCCGGACCCGGTGTTGCAGCAGATCGAGCAGTTTCATGACCTGAGCATCAGCACCAACGATGCGTTCAAGGCCGTGAGCAAATACTGGGACCGCATCAACCGTCCCGAGCAGTTGATGAGCGCCGCCCTCAGCGCCATGCGCGTGCTGACCGACCCGGCCGAAACCGGCGCGGTCACCCTGGCGCTGCCGCAGGATGTGCAGGGCGAAGCCTATGACTATCCCGACAGCTTCCTGGCGCGCCGGGTACACCGCATCGACCGCCGTCCGCCGACCCGCGCGATGCTCGACGATGCCCTTACCCTGTTCAAGGCCAAACGCAAACCGTTGCTGGTGTGTGGCGGCGGTGTGCGCTACTCCGGCGCCGCGCAGGCCTTGCTGGCGCTGGCCGAGCGCTTCGGCATTCCGTTCGCTGAAACCCAGGCCGGCAAAAGCGCCGTGGTTTCGGCGCACCCGTTGAACATGGGCGGCATCGGTGAAACCGGCACCCTGGCGGCTAACCAGTTGGCCAGGGAAGCGGACCTGATCATTGGCGTCGGTACGCGCTACAGCGATTTCACCACCTCGTCGAAATGGCTGTTCCAGAACCCGGATGTGCAGTTTCTCAACCTCAATGTCGGCGCCTTCGATGTGCAGAAGCTCGACGGCGTTCAGGTGCTGGCCGATGCCCGGGAGGCACTGCAAGCGCTGCTGCACGGTCTTGAAGGCAGCGATTGGCAGAGTGCCTGGGGCGAGCGCGCCAGTGAGGCGCGTGCCGAGCTGGATGCCGAGGTCGACCGGGTCTATGCGGTCGAATACCAGAGCCGCGACTTTGTTCCGGAAATCAACGACCACCTCGATCCTGCGGTGTTGCGCGAGTTCATCGAACTGACCGGCTCGTGCCTGACGCAAAGCCGCGTGCTGGGCGTGCTCAATGAAAGCCTGCCGAAAGACGCCGTGATCGTCGCCGCTGCCGGCAGCCTGCCAGGCGATCTGCAACGCGCCTGGCGCAGCACCGGCGTCGACACTTACCACGTCGAGTACGGCTATTCGTGCATGGGCTACGAGGTCAATGCCGCGCTGGGCGTCAAGCTGGCGGCGCCGCAACGCGAAGTCTATGCGCTGGTCGGCGATGGCTCGTACCTGATGCTGCACTCGGAGCTGGTCACCGCGATCCAGGAGCGGCGCAAGATCAACGTGATCCTGCTCGACAACATGACCTTTGGCTGCATCAACAACCTGCAAATGGAACACGGGATGAACAGCTTCGGCACCGAGTTCCGTTACCGCAACCCGGAAACCGGCAAGCTGGACGGCGGCTTTGTGCCGGTCGACTTCGCCATGAGCGCGGCGGCCTACGGCTGCAAGACCTACAAGGTCAGCACCGTGGAGCAACTGCAGCAAGCACTGGCCGATGCCCAACAGCAAAGCGTCGCGACCCTGATCGACATCAAGGTTCTGCCCAAGACCATGATCCACAAGTACCTGTCGTGGTGGCGCGTCGGCGTGGCCGAAGTATCCACGGTCGGCACCACCGCACAAGTACACGAGCAACTCAACAAACAACTGGCCAAAGCCCGCAAATACTGACCCGTAGGAGCGCGCTTGCTCTGGGCCGCATTCGGACGACCGAGTGCGTAGCGCTCGCAAAAATCTCGGAAACGCTGAAATTTTACGACTGCTAACGCAGCCGGTCGCGGGCAAGCGCGCTCCTACGGGGGGGGCTTTTTCAGGTAGTCGGTATCAATCCCAATCATTCAAGGAGCATTGAGATGGCGTTGAAATTAGGTGTTATCGGTACTGGCGCAATTGGCCGCGATCATATTCGTCGTTGCAGCAAGACCTTGCTGGGCAGTGAAGTGGTTGCCGTCACCGACATCAATCTGCAGCAGGCTGCGCAAGTCGTCAGCGATCTTGGGATTACCGCCGAGGTCTATCCCGACGGCCATGCGCTGATCCAGGCGCCGGACGTCGAGGCGATTCTGGTGACTTCCTGGGGCCCGACCCACGAAGAATATGTGCTGGCCGCCATTGCCGCCGGCAAGCCGGTGTTCTGTGAAAAACCCCTGGCGGTGACTGCCGAAGGTTGCCGGCGCATTGTCGATGCCGAAATCGCCTTTGGCCGGCGCCTGGTGCAAGTGGGCTTCATGCGCTCTTACGACGAAGGCTACCGGGCGCTGAAATCGGTACTCGACGCCGGCACCATCGGCGAGCCGCTGATGCTGCACTGCGCGCACCGTAACCCGACGGTGGGCGAGAACTACAAGACCGACATGGCCATCACCGACACCTTGATCCACGAGATCGATGTGCTGCGCTGGTTGCTCGATGACGATTATGTGTCGGTGCAAGTGGTGTTCCCGCGCAAGAGCGGCAAGGCCTTCGCACATCTCAAGGACCCGCAGATCGTGCTGCTGGAAACCGCACGCGGCACGCGCATCGATGTCGAAGTATTCGTCAATTGCCAGTACGGCTACGACATCCAGTGTGAAGTGGTCGGCGAGAGCGGTATCGCGCGTCTGCCCGAGCCTTCACAGGTACAACTGCGCAGTGAGGCCAAGCTGTCCAATGCCATTCTGACCGACTGGAAAGACCGCTTCATCGGCGCCTACGACGTCGAGTTGCAAGCCTTTATCGACGGCGTGACCGCCGGCAAGGTCGGTGGCCCGTCGGCCTGGGACGGTTATGCGGCCGCAGTGACGGCCGATGTGTGCATCAAGGCCCAGCAAAGCGGCGCTATCGAAAAAGTCACTCAAGGCCCGCGCCCGGCCTTCTACGATTGATTACCAGCGGTTCAGGGAGAACACCATGCGAATCGGATTGGTGGGTTATGGAAAAGGAGGGCGCTTTTTTCACGCGCCCTTGATCGCCAGCTTGCCCGAGGCAACGTTTGTCGGGGTAGTGACGCGTTCGCCGGAGCGTCGTCAGGAACTGGCCCGCGATTACCCGCAGGCGCAGGCGTTCGACAGCCTGAGCGAACTGGTGGCCGCAGGCGTCGATGCGGTGGCGATTTCCACGCCGCTGGCGGCGCGTCACGGGCAGATTCTCGAAGCCATCGAACTGGGCGTTGCTGTGGTCAGCGACAAGCCCTTCGCCCAGGATGAAACCCACGCCCGCGAACTGATCGACGCCGCTCAACGGCGCGGCGTGCTGCTGAGCGTGTACCAGAACCGGCGCTGGGATTCGGACTTTCTCACCGTGCGCAAACTGCTCGACAGTGGCGCGTTGGGTGAGGTGTCGCGTTTTGAATCCAGTGTCGAGCGCTTCTCGCCGACCTCGGTGGGCAAGCAGAGCGGGGGCGGCATTTTGCGCGATCTGGGCAGCCACCTGGTAGATCAAGCGCTGGTGCTGTTCGGCCCGGTGCGGCACGTGTACGCCGAGCTGCAATACGCCACGCCGCAGGACAGCGTCGATCACAGTTTCTTTGTCGCGCTGACACACGCCAACGGCGTGGTTTCGCACTTGTCCGGCAGTTGCCTGCAGAACTGCGCCCGGCCACGGTTCAGGGTCAGCGGCACCCTGGGTTGCTACAGCGTCGATGGCCTGGATGTTCAGGAAGAACAATCGCTGGCCGGCCAGACGCCATTGAGCGCGGGTGATAACTGGGGTGTCGAGGAGCACCGGCGCTGGGGCTGGTTCGAACAGGGTGAGCACCGCGTGCGCGTGCCTTCGGAGCGAGGTTGCTGGCTGCAATATTACCGACAGTTGCAGCAGGCTATCGATACGGGCGCTGACAACCCGGTCGATCCGCAGGAGGTATTGAACACTACACGGGTACTCGACGCGGCGCGCCAGAGTGCCACCAACGGATGTGTCGTGACGCTTTAAATCGCGGCTGGCGCCTTACGTTACTGGAAAGACAAGGCCTGCTTTTCTTCGGGAAAAGCAGGCTTTTTTGTAGGTCGTACAAAACGGAAAATTAAACGGAATAAAATTCTAAAATGTGTTGAATTGGAAAAAAATTTCCAATAAAGTCATTTTCAGGTTGCCGACTATCGAATCACCCACCGCGTAGGTTTCATCCTACGTGGCAGGGAACAAGCCAACAAAAACAAAACAGAGATAGGTACCGTCAATGAAAGCCTTCACTCCTGGCTCCCGGGCCAACCGCGTCACCTCCACTGCCTTGTCCCTGTGCGGCGTTCTTGCCGATCGCCTGCTGACCCTCATCGGTCGCGGCATGTGTGTCGAGCACAAGAACTGGCTGCTGGTCAGCATGCCCGGCGCTGCCGGCATTCGTATTCCGCGTTGATTGCTCCTGCAGTCCTCCCGCCGTACACAACAACAAGAATCCGGAGACAGACCTTCATGAAGATCAAGACTACCTTTACCTCCCTTGCCCTGACCCTGATGCTCGGCAGCGGCACGGCGCTGGCCGATATCAACATCGGCGTGCTGATGCCGCAGTTCGATGACATCTGGCTGACGTACCTGCGCGAAGACATGGCGGCCAAGGCCAAAGCCATGCCTGAGGGGGTGAGGCTGCAATTTGTCGATGCGCGTACCGATGTCAACAAGCAGCTCGACCAGGTGCATGACCTGATCGGCAAGAAGGTCGACGCCTTGATCGTCAATCCGGTCGACACCGCCGCCACCGCCGCGATCACCAAGGCTGCGCTGGCCGCCGGCATTCCGCTGGTGTACGTGAACCGCAGCCCGGATGACCCCAAGCTGCCTGAAGGGGTGGCCACCGTCACCTCCGACGAGAAAGAGGCCGGCCGCCTGCAAATGCAATACGTGGCCGACAAGCTCGGCGGCAAGGGCAAGATCGTGGTCCTGCTTGGCGACCTGGCCAACAACGCAACCCGCAACCGCACCGACGGCGTCAAGGAAATCCTCGCCAAATACCCGGACATCAAGATCGACCAGGAGCAGACCGGTATCTGGCAGCGTCAGCGCGGCATGGACATCACCAACGACTGGCTGACCCAGGGCCGCGAATTCAACGCAGTGATTTCCAATAACGACGAGATGGCCATCGGCGCCGCCATGGCCCTCAAGCAGGCCGGTAAAAAGCAGGGCGAGGTAGTCATTGCCGGTGTCGACGGTGCTCAGGACGGCCTGCGTGCCGTGAAGACCGGGATGCTGACCGTGTCGGTGTACCAGGACGCAAAAGGCCAGGCCAACGGCTCGATCGAGACGGCGGTGAAGATGGCCAAAAAGGAGAAAATCGACACGCAATCCATCGTCATCCCGTATCGTCTGATCACCGCCGAAAACGTCGACACGTTCAAATGAAAATCCAATAACAACAACGTACAGGCCGGGGGGATTCCGGCCTTTAGTCCCCCCGCAGACTGTTGCATGAGGAGCTTGTCATCATGTCTGATTCCGCTATCGCTGACCGTCACGCCGCGCGCGACAGCCAGCCGGCCTTTGGCGCCGATTCGTGCGAATACCTGTTGGAAATCGCCCACATCAGCAAGCGCTTTCCGGGTGTCGTGGCACTCGATGACGTGCAGCTACGGGTGCGTCCCGGCAGCGTACTGGCCCTGATGGGCGAGAACGGTGCCGGCAAGTCGACCCTGATGAAGATCATTGCCGGCATCTACCAGCCCGACGAAGGCGAGATCCGTCTGCATGGCCGGCCTGTCGAATTCGCAACACCTTTGGCGGCGCTGCAGGCCGGCATCGCGATGATTCACCAGGAACTCAACCTGATGCCGTTCATGAGCATCGCCGAGAACATCTGGATCGGGCGCGAGCAGCTTAATGGCCTGCACATGGTCGACCACGGCAAGATGCATCGCTGCACCGCCGAGCTGCTTGAGCGCCTGCGCATTCGCCTGGACCCCGAAGAGCTGGTGGGCAACCTGAGCATCGCCGAGCGGCAGATGGTCGAGATTGCCAAGGCGGTGTCCTACGACTCCGATGTGTTGATCATGGACGAGCCGACCTCGGCCATTACCGAGAGTGAAGTCGAGCACCTGTTCTCGATCATTGCCGACCTCAAGGCGCAGGGCAAAGGCATCATCTATATCACTCACAAAATGAGTGAAGTCTTCCAGATCGCCGACGAGGTCGCGATCTTCCGTGACGGCACCTACATCGGCCTGCAACGCGCCGAGCAAATGGACGGTGACAGCCTGATCTCGATGATGGTCGGCCGCGAGCTGACCCAGTTGTTCCCCGAGCGCGAAAAGCCGATCGGCGAGGTGATGCTGTCGGTGCGCAACCTGACCCTCAATGGCATCTTCAAGGACGTGTCTTTTGATCTGCACGCCGGTGAAATTCTCGGCATCGCCGGGTTGATGGGTTCGGGGCGCACCAATGTGGCCGAAACCCTGTTCGGCATCACGCCCAGCGACAGCGGCGAAATCTTTCTTGATGGCCAGCCAGTGCGCATCAGCGACCCGCAACTGGCAATCAGCAAAGGTTTTGCCCTGTTGACCGAGGACCGCAAGCTCACCGGGCTGTTTCCGTGCCTGTCGGTGATGGAAAACATGGAAATGGTGGTGCTGTCCAACTACGCCGGCGGCGGCTTCATCCAGCAAAAAGCCTTGCGTGCCCTGTGCGAAGACATGTGCAAGAAGCTGCGGGTCAAGACGCCGTCGCTGGAGCAGTGCATCGATACTCTGTCGGGCGGTAATCAACAGAAAGCCCTGCTGGCACGCTGGCTGATGACCAACCCGCGCATCCTGATTCTTGACGAACCGACCCGTGGCATCGATGTCGGCGCCAAGGCCGAGATCTATCGCCTGATCTCGCTGCTGGCCGCCGAAGGCATGGCAGTGATCATGATTTCTTCCGAGTTGCCCGAAGTGCTGGGCATGAGCGACCGGGTCATGGTCATGCACGAGGGCGAACTGATGGGCACGCTGGCGCGCGGTGACGCGACCCAGGAAAAAGTCATGCACCTGGCGTCGGGCCATTCGGTTCATTGATTCGTCCAGGCATTGATCCATTCAGGCACTGATTCATCCAGGTCCCGATTCTTTCTGGGAACGGGCCTTACAAGAACAAGAGGAAGATCCAGATGAACAACGCAATTTCACAAAACAAACCGGCCCTGGCGCCGGCCAAGGCCAAGCGCCGGATACCCACCGAGCTGAGTATTTTTCTGGTGCTGATCGGCATCGGCCTGGTCTTTGAAGTGTTCGGCTGGATCGTGCGCGACCAGAGCTTTCTGCTCAACTCGCAGCGCCTGGTGCTGATGATTCTGCAGGTGTCGATCATCGGCCTGCTGGCCATCGCGGTGACCCAGGTGATCATCACCACCGGCATCGATTTGTCATCGGGCTCGGTGCTGGCCTTGTCAGCCATGATTGCCGCCAGCCTTGCACAGACCTCTGACTTTTCCCGGGCGGTGTTTCCGTCGCTGACCGATTTGCCGGTGTGGATACCGGTGGTCGCGGGGCTCGGCGTCGGTTTGCTGGCCGGGGCAATCAACGGCAGCCTGATTGCCATCACCGGCATTCCGCCGTTTATCGTGACCCTGGGCATGATGGTTTCGGCGCGTGGCCTGGCGCGCTACTACACCGAAGGCCAGCCGGTCAGCATGCTCTCCGATTCCTACACCGCCATCGGTCAGGGCGCGATGCCGGTGATCATCTTTCTGGTGGTGGCGGTGATCTTCCATATCGCCCTGCGCTACACCAAGTACGGCAAGTACACCTACGCCATCGGCGGCAACATGCAGGCGGCGCGCACCTCGGGTATCAACGTCAAGCGTCACCTGGTCATCGTCTACAGCATCGCAGGCCTGCTGGCAGGGCTGGCCGGTGTGGTGGCCTCGGCCCGTGCGGCCACAGGGCAAGCGGGCATGGGCATGTCCTACGAGCTGGATGCGATTGCCGCCGCGGTAATCGGCGGCACCAGTCTGGCCGGCGGTGTCGGGCGCATTACCGGGACCGTAATCGGCGCGTTGATCCTCGGCGTGATGGCCAGCGGCTTTACCTTTGTCGGGGTCGATGCCTATATTCAGGACATCATCAAGGGCGTGATCATCGTCGTGGCTGTGGTGGTCGACCAGTATCGCAACAAGCGCAAGGCCAAGCGCTGAGGAAAACAACGTGAATCCAGTGACTCCCGCCATACTGGCCGACCTGGCCCCCGACGGCGTACTGCGTACCGCCATCAACCTCGGCAACCCGGTACTGGCCCAGCAAGGGCCGGCCGGTGAGCCGCAAGGCGTATCGGTGGCCCTGGCCAAGGCGCTGGCCATCGAGCTGGGCGTGAACCTGCAAATGACCACCTTCGATGCCGCGGGCAAGGTCTTTGCTGCGCTGGAAGAGGACACCTGGCGGCTGGCGTTTCTGGCCATCGAGCCGGTGCGTGCGGCGCAGATCGATTTCAGCGAGCCGTATGTGCTGATCGAAGGCACGTACCTGGTCAAGGCCGAGGCGTCTTACCAGTCGGTCGAACAGCTGGATCAATCCGGCCTGCGTCTGGCGGTGGGCAATGGCGCAGCCTATGACCTGTTTCTCAGCCGCACCCTGCAACACGCCACGCTGGAGCGTGCCGAAACCTCGGCAGGCGCGGTGGACCTGTTTATCGAGCAGAACCTGGATGCAGCGGCAGGCGTGCGTCAGCCGCTGGAACAGATAGCGGCAGCGGATGCTCGCTACCGGGTGCTGGACGGCGCCTTTACCGCCATCCGCCAGGCGATGGCCGTGCCACGCGGGCGCGAGGCGGGGGCGGCGTATGTGGCCGATTTCATCGAGCGCCAGTTGGCCAGCGGCTTTGTGCGCGGAGCGCTGCTCGCCAGCGGCCAGACCGACGTCAGCGCCCCACGCTAAAATCGCTACCTCATTGCGCACATGGTTCTTGTAGGAGCGCGCTTGCCGGAATGCCGGACCACCGCGACCGGCTGCGTTAGCAGTCGTAAATTTTCAGCGTTTCCGAGAATTTGCGAGCGCTAGCGCACTCGGACGACCGGCTGCGTTAGCAGTCGTAAATTTTCAGCGTTTCGTAGAATTTGCGAGCGCTACGCACTCGGTCGCGGGCAGGCGCGCTCCTACTTGGTTGTGTTTCTACGGCATCACCGGCGGTGTGTAGGTCAGGGTCGTGCCCAGCGCCCAGAGCAGAAACAGCACGATGGGCGCATGCACCAGCAATTGCACGAACGAGAAACCGATCAAATCGCGGGCCTTCAGGCCCAGCACGCCGAGCAGCGGCAGCATGTAGAACGGGTTGATCAGGTTCGGCAGCGCCTCGGCGGCGTTGTAGATCTGCACCGCCCAGCCCAGGTGATACTGCAGCTCGTTGGCCACTTGCATCACATACGGCGCCTCGATAATCCACTTGCCGCCGCCGGAGGGAATGAAGAAGCCCAGCACGGCCGAATACACGCCCATCAGCAGCGCATAGGTGTCGTGGGTGGCGATGCTGGTGAAGAACAGCGAAATGTGATGCGCCAGGGTTTGCGCATCGCTGCCCTTGACCGTGGTCATCAAGGCGGCAATCGAGCCGTACAACGGAAACTGGATCAGCACCCCGGTGGTGGTCGGTACCGCGCGGGCCACGGCATCGAGAAAGCTGCGCGGACGCCAGTGCAGCAGGGCGCCGAGCATGATGAACAGGAAGTTATAGGTATTGAGGCCCGAGATCGCAGTGATCACCGGCTTGGTGCTGAATTCGTTGATCAGCCAGCCAACGCCCAGCGCCACCATGGCGATGATCAACAGCGGGCTGTATTCCAGCCATTCACCGGGCCGGGTGCGCGGCGCCAGCGGCGGCAGGTTGAACGCCGGGTCCACGCCGCAATCCTTGGCCTCGCGGGCGCTGCCGGGACCGGGTGCGGTGGCGTAGGCGACAATGATCGAAATCACCACCAGCGCCAGCAGAATCACCCCCGACTGCCAGAGGAAGATGGTTTCGGTAAACGGAATCACCCCGGTGATCGACAGGATCGACGGCGGCAGGCTGGCCGGGTTGGCTTGCAACTGCGCCGCCGACGAAGAAATGCCCAGCGCCCACACCGCACCCAGCCCCAGATAGGCCGCCGCACCGGCGGCGCGGTAATCCATTTTCAGGTCGGTGCGCCGCGCCAGCGCCCGCACCAGCAAACCGCCGAACACCAGTGACAGCCCCCAGTTGAGCAATGAGGCCACCATCGATATCAAGGCGACCCACGCCACCGCGCTGCGGCCGTTTTTCGGGATACGCGCCAGGCGGTCGATCAAACGCACCGCCGGTGGCGAGCTGGCCACCACATACCCGCTGATGACCACGAAAGCCATTTGCAGGGTAAAGGGGATCAGGCTCCAGAAGCCGTCACCAAACGCCTTGGCTGCCGCCGCAGGCTTGGCGCCCATGGCCAGGGTCGCCAGCGTCACGATCAATACGGCGAGGGCGGCGAACACCCAGGCGTCGGGGAACCAGCGTTCGGCCCAGGCCGAGCAACGCAAGGCAAAGCGGGCGGAGCGGCTTTCCTGGAGGGAAGTGGACATGCAGAACCTCGTTATTATTTTTAGGCGTTAAAAGCTTGAAGCCCCTGCGATGCAGGGGCTTGGTCATTCAGAACTGCATTTCGATCACATCATCCGGGACGATCAGCCGTCCTGCGGTCTTGGCGACGATCTCCTCGATGCTGACCCCCGGCGCGCGCTCGCGCAGGATGAAGGCGCCGTCGTCGATTTCGAGCCACGCCAGGTCGGTCAGCACCCGGCGAATACAGCCGGCGCCGGTCAGTGGCAGGCTGCACTGCGGCAGCAGTTTCGACTCACCGTCCTTGGAGGCGTGGGTCATGGTGACAATGATATTTTCAGCGCCGGCCACCAGATCCATCGCGCCGCCCATGCCTTTGATCAGCTTGCCGGGGATCATCCACGAAGCGATATTGCCGCTGACATCGACCTCGAAGGCGCCGAGCACGGTGAGGTCGACATGCCCGCCACGGATCATCGCGAAGGAGTCGGCGGAGTTGAAAATCGACGCGCCGCTGCGGGCGGTGACGGTCTGCTTGCCGGCGTTGATCATGTCGGCATCGAGCGTCTCTGCGGTGGGAAATTCGCCCATGCCCAGCAGGCCGTTTTCCGATTGCAGCATCACGTCGATGCCCTCGGGCACATAGTTGGCGACCAGGGTCGGAATGCCGATACCCAGGTTGACGTAGTAGCCGTCCTTGAGTTCGCGGGCGACCCGTTGAGCCATTTGTTCGCGGGAAAGTGCCATGGTCAGTTCTCCAGCTCAGGCTTTAAGCTCAGGCTTTAAGGGTACGTTTTTCGATGCGTTTCTCGAACGTGCCCAAGATCAGCCGATCGACATAGATACCGGGGGTGTGAATGTGCGCCGGGTCGAGCTCGCCGGGTTCGACGATTTCCTCGACCTCGACCACGGTAATGCGCCCGGCGGTGGCCACCAGCGGATTGAAGTTCTGCGCGGTATGGCGGTAGATCACATTGCCGAAGTGGTCAGCCTTCCAGCCCTTGACCAGGGCAAAGTCGCCGGTAATCGCTTCTTCGAGAATGTAATTGCGGCCATTGAACTGGCGGCTTTCCTTGCCTTCGGCGACAGGCGTGCCGTAGCCGGTGGCGGTATAGAAAGCCGGAATGCCGGCACCGCCTGCGCGCAGCTTTTCGGCCAGGGTGCCTTGCGGGGTAAGGTCAACTTGCAGCTCGCCGTTGAGCAGTTGCTGCTCGAACAGTGCGTTCTCGCCCACATAAGACGAGATCATTTTGCGGATCTGCCGGTCTTCGAGAAGGATGCCAAGACCAAAGCCATCGACGCCGCAGTTATTGGAAACCACGGTCAGGCCGCGGGTGCCCATGCGCTTGATCTGCGCGATCAGGTTTTCCGGAATGCCGCACAGGCCGAAACCGCCGCACAGCACCGTCATATCATCGGTAAGCCCGGCCAGGGCTTCTTCGTAGGTTGCTACTCGTTTGTCGAGTCCGGCCATGATGATCCGCCTTGTTGTATTTATCGTTGTAGGCACATCTTCTGCTTTAGGTAATGATTTGTTAATTTTGTTTTTCTGATGATTTGATAAGAAAAGCAAAATAATGAACGTCAAACAATTACGCGCTTTCGTCGCCGTTGCCGAGTGCCTGAGCTTTGCCCAGGCCGGCGAGCGGCTGCACCTGTCGCAGCCGGCGCTGAGCCTGACCATCAAGAACCTTGAAGAGTCGCTGGGCGGTCAGTTGTTGATCCGGACCACCCGCAGCGTCAGCCTGACGCCGGAAGGCGAGACGCTGCTGCCGCTGGGCCGGCAGTTGCTGGCCGACTGGGACAACACCGAAGAACTGTTGCGCCAGCGCTTTACCTTGCAGATGGGCCGGGTGTCGCTGGCGGCGATGCCGTCGTTTGCCGGTAACCGCTTGCCAGAGGCGCTCAAGGTATTCCGGGGACGTTATCCACGGGTCAACGTCGCGGTGCACGACGTGATCAACGAGCAGGTGCTGGAGATGGTCCGCGAACGCCGGGTCGAGCTGGGCATCGGCTTTGAGCCCGAGCCTGGGCACTTGCTGCATTTCACCCCGTTCTGGCTGGACCGCTTTGTGGCGGTGGTGGCGGCCGATTCGCCGCTGGCCGGGCGTGAGCAAATCGACTGGAGCGAGCTGCTGCGCGAGGACTTTATCGCCCTGCAACGGCCCTCGGCGGTGCGCCTGCTGCTGGAGCAGTCGATTGCGCCGCTGCACGGCCGGCTGTCGGTGGCTTTCGAAAGCCATCAACTGGTCACGGTGGGGCGCATGGTCGCCTGCGGGCTTGGGGTCAGTGCGGTGCCGGCGTTGTGCATCGGCCAGATGCAGGAACTGGGCGCGCGCTGCATCCCGCTGGTGGGGCCGCGTATCGAGCGGCGCATCGGCCTGATGACCTTGGGTGAACAGCAATTGTCAGTGGCCGCCCAGGCCTTGCGTGATGTGTTGATCGAGCAGGTAGCCGACCAGGTATCACTGAGGCAATAGTCACTATCACAGGGGGTGATTTTTGAGTAGAGCGGCGCGGGATTAAGATTTGTTCATTCCCGAATCGCAACGACCACGGAGGTCGCCATGAACCGTTTTACTGCCCTTGCCCTGTTGCTTACTGTTGCCGTTGTCAGCGGCTGCTCGACTCATCATGCGGTCGAGCAACGTCCCTACAGCGCTGAAGAATCCCGCCAGCTGGCGCTGGAAGACCTCAACCGTCGCGGTCTGTCGTTCGATGAGTACCAGGCTCGCAAGACCCGGTTATTGGCTGAGCCGCAACTTCAGCAAGTGCGTGAGTTTGACCGCAGTGCCGAAGTCAATGTTGAAGTCAGCGTGATTGGCCAGGATCGCCAGGGCTGACAGTTCTGCTGAGCTGATGATTTTGTAGAAACTGTACTGCCGCAACTTTCGTGCAACTGTCCGTGTGTTTGTCCAGCCAGGCTGGTTAGTGTGAGCGCCTTGCTTACTGCCTCCATGGACTGCCGTCATGTCTTTATCGTTCGATCTGCTACTGGCCTTTGCCCTGTTTGCGCTGGTGACCTCCATCACGCCGGGCCCCAATAACATGATGCTGTTGGCCTCCGGGGTGAACTTCGGTTTTCGCTGCACGCTGCCGCACATGCTCGGCATCAGCAGTGGCTTCATGATCCTGGTTCTGGCGGTCGGTTTTGGCTTGGGCAGCCTGTTTCAGACCTGGCCGATCCTCTATACGCTGCTGCGCTATATCGGTGGCGCCTACCTTTTGTACCTGGCCTGGAAGATTGCGACCTCCGGACCTGCGTCTGAAAACGACCAGCCACGCGGCGAGCCCATGGGCTTTTTTGCCGCCGCGCTGTTTCAGTGGGTCAATCCCAAGGCCTGGGTAATGGCCATCGGCGCGATCAGTACCTACACGCCGATGCAGGGCTATTTCACCAATGTGCTGGTGATCGCTGCGGTGTTCGCCCTGATCAACCTGCCCGGTGTCGGGATCTGGGCAGGTTTCGGCAGCCTGTTGCGCAATGTGCTGCGCGACCCGCGCTGGCTGCGGGTGTTCAACGTGGTCATGGCGTTGCTGCTGGTGCTGTCGTTGTACCCGTTGGTGATCCAGCAATAACCTTTACAGCGCCAGCTGCAAATGCGCGCCGGCGGCTTTTTTGCGGGTGTGCAGGCGGTGTTGCAGGCTGCGCAGGAAATGCTCCAGACCTTCATGCAGGCGCTCGGTGAGAATCTCGTCGAGCACGCCGCCTTCAGGGCCGTCGCCGTAGCTGATCTGGCTGTCGATGGCAAAGATGCCATGCAGCACCTCTTGCGACTTGAGCGCCGAGAGCACCGGTTTCAAGGCGTAGTCGACGGCCAGCATGTGCGCAATGCTGCCGCCGGTGGCCAGCGGCAAGACCACCTTGCCGTGCAGGGAGCGCTCGGGCAGCAGGTCGAGCAGGGTCTTTAGCGCGCCGGAAAACGAGGCCTTGTACACCGGCGTACCGATCAGCAGGCCATCGGCCTGTTTCACCGCTTCGATATAGGCCTGCACCTGCGGGCTGTCGAAGCGGGCGAACAACAAATCTTCGGCGTTGAAATCACGGATGCGCAGGGTCGTTACATCGACGCCATGTTGCGCAAGCCATTGGCTGGCGTGGGCCAGAACAACACCGGAGCGGGAAGTAGGGGAGGGACTGCCAGAGAGCGAAACGACCAACATCAGGGAGATTCCTTGCAATAAGCGTCTGACTGCCAAGCAGCTTGTGTGCCAGTCTGCTCGCGGCGCCGAAGGGCGCGGATTACAAGGGCTGAGCGGGTTGCGGGGGAAGGGATTGTCGCTGAGGTTGGTGCTCCAGCAACAGGCCACTGTCGAATGGCTGTTGCTGGAGCAACACTTGCGGGGTCAGTTTCTGAACGCGGCACCGGTTTGCACGACGCTGGCCGAGCCCAGCAACTGGCTGATGAAGCGGTTCCAGCGGGTAATGTCCGCAGGTCCCACAAACACCACGTCCTGAGCCTTGAGCTCAAATTGCCCGGCCAGCAGATAGGCCGTGGGTTTTTTCGCTTTCAGGTTGTACACCGTCGCGGCGCTGTTGTTCTGTGCGTCGGCGCCGCGAATCACATACACAGCATCGCCATCGGCGCTGTCGGGGCTCAGGCCGCCGGCATTGCCCAGGGCTTCGAGCAGGGTCACGCGGGTGGTGCCGAACGACAGCACTTGCGGGTTGAGCACTTCGCCGAGCACATAGATGCGGTTTTTCGAGTTGCTGTTCAGGTGCAGGTAATCGCCATCCTTGAGGTAGATGCGGCTCAGTTGCGAGTCGCGACGGTTGAGCGAGTCGATGTCGATCAGGTAATCCTTGCCATCGCGGCGCAGGGTCAAACCGGCCAGGTTGGCATCGCTCAGGTCGACACCGGCGGTGCTGACCGCTTGCACCAGGCTCAAGGGAATATTGCTGATCGCTTGTGGCCCCGGCGTCTTGAACGAACCCGACAGCAGGATGCGCTGGCTGTTATAGCGCAGCACTTTGACATCGACCTTGACCTCGGTGTACTGCGGCGACAGCCCCAGGCGCAGTTGCTCGCGGACCTGGCGCACCGTCTTGCCTGCCGCCTGAATGCGCCCGACATACGGAAAGTACAGCGTGCCGTCGTTGAGCACCTCGCGGGAGTTGGCATCCAGCTGGTCCTGAGAGCCGGGTGCGGTGAGTTCAGGGTGTTCGAACACGGTGACCAGCAACGTGTCGCCGGCGCCGATCTGGTATTCCGGCGTTTTGTAATTAAGCAGCTCAGGCGGCAGGGGCTTGCCGTTGGCCAGCGCTACCTCTTGCTCTTGCTTGAGGCTTTGCGGGGTGATATCGACCAGTCTGGCCTGGGGCTCATCCGGGTCGTCGGTGCTGACATCGCTTTGAGTCATATGCTGGCCGGGGGCAAGCACACAGCCTTGCAGGAGCAAAGCAAAGAACATAAGGGCAAGGGGTTGCTTCATAAGGCGGGTTCCTTCCTGAGAATACGCGGGGATGGTCATGGCAAGCAGGGCAGAGCGAGTGCAGTGCAGCGTCAGAAGGCGTTCTTGTTGAGAAAGCCCTTGAACAGGGTCAGCAGGATGATTTTCAGGTCCAGCCACACCGACCAGTGCTCGATGTATTGCAGGTCGAACTCGACCCGCTTGCGCATCTTGTCCAGGGTGTCGGTTTCGCCGCGCCAGCCGTTGACTTGCGCCCAGCCGGTGATGCCCGGCTTGACCTTGTGGCGCAACATGTAGCCGTTGACCTGCTTGCGGTATTGCTCGTTATGCGCCACGGCGTGGGGACGCGGGCCGACGATCGACATGTCGCCGCGCAGCACATTGAAAAACTGCGGTAACTCGTCCAGCGAAGTGCGTCTCAAGAAACCGCCCAGTGGTGTGATGCGTGCATCGTTGCGGGTGGCCTGGCGCACCACGTCGCCGTTTTCCTGCACGGTCATGCTGCGAAATTTCCAGACCATGATCGGCCGCCCGTCCAGGCCATAACGGCGCTGGCGAAACAGCACCGGTCCCGTTGAGGTGAGCTTGATCGCCAGCGCAATCAGCAGCAGCGGCACGGCGATCAGCAACAGGATCAGGCTCGTCAGCAGAATGTCTTCCAGGCGCTTGACCACACTCCAGGCACCGTCCATGGGCGAGTCGAAGATGCTGATGGTCGGCAGGCCATTGATACTTTCACTGCGGGCGTGCAACAGCTCGAAGGTGAACACATCGGGGACCAGGTACACCGTGGCGGTGGTGTCGCTCAGGCCGGTAAGCAACTCGCGTAACTGCGGTTCGGCCTGGGTGATATAGACTTTGTCGATGCGGCCCTGGCGAGCGTCGTCGATCAGTTGCGCAAGATCGCCCAGCACCTGCACACGCAGGCCCCGGCTGCGCAGGTCGGTCTGTTGCGGCAGCGAGTCGTAGAAGCCCAGCAGGTGCAGGCCCATCCACGGCGCATCGCTGATCGAACAGGCCAGGCGCACGCCGACGGGTCCCGTGCCGACGATCGCCACGCGGCGGGTATTGAAGCCGCGCCGGCGCAAGGCGTGCAGGCCCAGGCGGATCATGATCCGGTAGCCGCACAGCACCGCCAGCACCAGGGCAAACCAGGTCATCTGTTGCTCGGCTGGCAGCTCGCGACGACCCAGCATCAGGTAGTCCACCGACAACAGAATCACAAAGGCCAGCGCCCACCAGGCGAACACCTTGGTCAGTTCGCCGACAATCCGTTCGCCACGCCATGAGCCGTACAGCTTGTGGTACTCGCTGAGCCAGTGGAACACCAGCACCGCCAACAGAATCTGTACCGAGGCTTCGGTGTCGTTGAACAGCGGGGTGAGTTGATGTTGCCAATAGCCGATCAGCACGATGACCATTAAATCCAGCAAGCGATGGGCGACCGAGAGCAACGATTGATGGGCATGCAGGATGCCGCGTACGGGGTTGTCCATGGCTGGGTTGCCTCAGGCCGACTCGATGGGCGCGACACGCGCAGACACTTCATTGGCAGGCACGGGCACCGGCAGGCGTACGTGCTGGACCGCCACCCGCGCACTGGCCAGGCGGCTGTCGACGAAGGCCTTGATCTGCTCTTCGAAGCGCGCCACCGAAAAACGCTCGGCATTAAGCCGGCAGGCGATGGGTGTGATGCGTCCCTGCGCCGCTTCGAACTCGCGCACCGCAGCACCCAGCGAGGCAATGTCCTGGTGCTGGAAGAACACCCCGGTGGGCGTCGGGTGGTCCAGGCCCAGAATGGTTTCCAGCGCGCCGCCCTTGCCATAGGCAATCACTGGCGTGCCACACGCCTGGGCCTCCAGCGGGCTGATGCCGAAGTCTTCCTCGGCGGCGAACACGAAGGCCTTGGCGGCGCGCATGTGTTGCAACATCACAGCGGCCGGCTGGTAGCCGAGCAGGCTGACGTTGGGCGCATGAATGGCTTTGGCGCGGGCCATGTCCGGCCCGTCGCCGATCACCACCAGGCGCTTGTCGGGCATGGCCGCGAAGGCCTCGACGATCATCGGCAGGCGCTTGTAAGGCACCATCCGCGAGGCGGTGAAATAGTAGTCCTGGCGCGGGCCGTCGGCGGTGAAGATCGAGGTGTCCACCGGCGGGTAGATGACCGTGGACTCACGCCGGTAGGCCTTGCCGATCCGCGCCCCGATAAAGCTCGACACCGCGATGAATTCATCCACACCGGCAGCGGTGCGCTGATCCCACAGGCGTATGTAGTGCAGCACCATGCGTGCCAGCCGGCCCTTGAAGCCTTTATCCAGGCCCGACTCGCGCAGGTACTGGTGCTGCAGGTCCCAGGCGTAGCGAATGGGTGAATACACATAGCTGATGTGCAACTGGTCGGGGCCGGTCAGCACGCCCTTGGCCACCGCATGGCTGCTACTGATGATCAGGTCATAACCGGACAGGTCCAGTTGCTCGATGGCCAGCGGCATCAGCGGCAGATAGCGCTGGTAATGTTTACGTGCGCCAGGCAGGTTCTGGATGAACGTGGTGGTGGCGAACTTGCCGCCCAGTTGCGCACGGTCCCGGTCACTGAGGAAGTCGATCACGGCGAACAGGTCCGCCTCGGGCCAGACCCGCAGCAGAGAGGCCAGCGCCCGTTCGGCACCGGCGTAGGTCACCAGCCAGTCATGGACAATTGCGATTTTCATGGGTCTTCCTTGATGTAAGGGTCTCGCTACATCAGGCGCATACGGCTGGCGTCTAGGCGGGGGTGGGAACAGTGGGGTCTGTGCGGCAGGGCTGAAGAGCATGGCGCGGTGTTGCGTACTAGCGTTCGGCATTCGGGCGGCTGGCGTTTTTACGCGGTTGGGCGCGCACTTTTTGCAGGCTGTCGATATGCCTGGACAGGCGTTGCGCCGAGCGCTGCCAGCTGAAGCGGGTGACGTTGGCCAGCCCGCGGCGGCGCAGGGACTGGCGCAGCACCGGATCATTGAGGATGCGCTGCATGGCGGCCGCCATCTGCGTGATATCCAGCGGGTCGAAATACAGCGCGCTGTCCTTGAGTACTTCGGGAATCGAAGCAGCATTGGCGGCCAGCACCGGGCAGCCGCAGGCCTGGGCTTCGAGCGGCGGAATGCCGAAGCCTTCGTACAGCGACGGAAACACGAATGCAGTGGCGCCCTGGTACTGGGTCAGCAGCTCGGTATCGTCAAGGCGCCCCAGAAAGCGGATGCGCGGGTCGCGGCTGGCCAGGCGTTGCAGGTCGGGGTCGGCAAACAGCCCGTGGGTGGAGCCGACAATGTGCAGTTGCAGGTCCGGCTGGCCGCGCAGGCTCAGAAACGCCTGGATCATGCGGGTGAAGTTCTTGTGCGCACTGGGCGAAGACACCGCCAGCAGGTAAGGGCGCTCGACGTGCAGGTTGGCGGCGGGCAGAAAATGCTCGGTCACAGCGTTAGGCAGGGTCAGGATGCGTTCGCGAGGCATCTTGTAGAAGCTTGAGATTTCGCCTTTGGAAAATTCGCTGGGGGTCAGCAGGGTTCTGACCCTCGACAGCAGGATCGGGGTCATGACTCGGTAGGCGGTACGAAACGTCCACGAGTAGGTGTGCGGAAAGCGCACGTAAGTGATGTCATGGTGGGTGGCAATCTGGTTGGGATAAAACAGCGGGCCGCTGCTGCCCAGCGACACCAGCAGCGGATTGCCATGGCGGCGCAGATACAGCGGCAGGTCGACCTGCTCCCACACATGGCCACGGTTGCGCCCGATGGGCTCGGCCTGCAGCAAACCTGCGGTGTGCTGCGAGCGGACATCATGGGGGGTGACGAACACCACGTCGTTGCGCAGGTGTTTGAGCGCCAGGCTGATCTGTTCGGCATAACGTTGCACGCCGGTGAGGTTCTGGGTCAGAAACCGGGCATTGATAACGATCATCGAAGGCTTCCTGCAAAGATAAGCGGTAAAGAAAAAACAACGCAAAAACCGTTACAGCGGCAGATTGACGGGCACCAGCAGCCGCTCGCGCAGGGTCTGGGCAAAGATGCGCTCATAGCTGTCGAGCATCAGGTCAAGGTCCAGCAGGGCGGCCACACTGCCACGCGCCTGAGCCGCCAGACGCGCCAGCAGCGCAGGGTCCTGATGCAGGCGCAACATGGCAATGCCCAGTGACTCGGGGTCGTCGGGGTTGCACAACAGGCCGTTGAACTGATCCTGAATGATCTCGGTCAGGCCGCCCATGCGGCTGGCAATCACCGGCCTTGAATGGGCGCAGGCTTCAACGGCGACCATGCCGAAGGGCTCGCTCCACATCGACGGCACGACGGCCACATCGATGCTGGCGTAGAAGTGCTCGGGTTTCTGGTAGCCGACGAAGCGGATGCGGTCGCTGGTGGCCATGGCCTTGAAACGCTGCTCGTCGGCCAGTTGCCCGCGGCCTGCAATGTCCAGGGTGGCCTTGAACGGCAGGCGCTGGAATTGCTCGATCAGCCAGCCCACGCCCTTGGGCTCCGACAGCGTGCCCAGGTAGCCAAAGCGCAGCGGGGCATCGGCCGGGCGGCCTGGATGACCGGCCGCCGGCAGGGTCGCGAATGGGCTGGCGTTGTACACCACATGGCTGTGGGCTCCCTTGAAATAACCCTGTGCCTGCAAGCGCTCGAGCATGAAGCGGCTGACGCCGACCACGCTGTCGACCTGCGCCGATCGCTCGGCATGGCCCTTGCGAAACTGCACGCACATGCCGCATTGCCGCTGGCAGTCATGGCCCTTGCGAAACATGGTGCTGCCGGGGCACAGCAGATAGAGATCGTGCAGCACCTGAATGATCGGCCGGTCGCAGTGGCTGATTTCATCCCAGGCCGAGACCGACCAGCCCGTGAGGTTATGGCAGATCACCAGGTCCGGCTGTTCGAGGGCGATCACCTGCCCCAGATAACGGCGCATGCCACGGTTATAGCGGTCACGCAGGTGCCAGCCCAGACGTGTCAGCCGGCCGGGCCGCTGGGTGGTGAAGTGCCAATAGAAGTTGTGCAGGCCGGCGCGGTAGACCCGCACCTGGTTGAGGTTGTCCTGATGCAGCCCGGCTTTGGCACCGGTGGCCAGCACCACGACCTTGTGCCCGCGTGCCTGCAGGCCCTCGACGGTGCGCTGCAGGATGATTTCGGCACCGCCGCCGATGTCCGGCGCATACAGGCTGCTGAGAAACAGAAGCTTCATAACGGGTATGACCGGTTCAGGCCCAGCAGGCCGGACTCGCCATCGGCGATGGCTTTTTCCAGCAGTTTCAGGCGTGGTCCGGCATCGCAGCGGCGGGCGAACACGCGCAGCAGGCAGAAGAACAGCCAGCGGTTGAATTGATAGACCAGCGGCGATGCCACCCAGACATTTTTGTCGAACCAGGCCTGGTTGCGTGCGCCATAGTAGGCACGCAGGTCGGAGCCGCCGAGCAGGTAGTTTTCATAGATGTTGTTGGTGCGCGCCTTGATGTTCCACGAGTGTTCGAGGTCATCGAGCAAGGCTTCCGGCACCAGAAAAATCCGTCCGCCGCCGGCGGTGATGCGCCAAGTGTATTCGTTGTCGTCGGCATACAGCTTCAAGGCTTCCAGCGGCAGGCCGATGCGCCGGTACAGGCTGTGATGCGCAAGCAGGCCGCCGTAGGTTGCAAAGGGCAGTTGCACCAGTTCGGGCAAACCGCTTGCTACCTGTGGGCGGCCCCAAGGCAGGCGTCGCCACAGTTTGTAAGGCAGGTGGGCAATGTGGAAACCAAAAAAACTTGAGCGACGCTGGATGGCAAAGCGTTGCGGCACACCGGTGGCGATGTCGGCCTGGTGGGTGGGCCGAAAGCCCAGCACCGCCACCTTGTCGCGGCCGTTGGTCGGTGCCAGGCGTTGCAGCCGGTCGTGCAGGACCTCGATGGCGTTGATGGTCGGTGCGTTGTCGTCATCCATCAGCCACAGGTATTCGGCGCCGGCGTCCAGCGCCGCCTGGATACCGACGGCATAACCGTTGGCAGAGCCGGTGTTGTGCGGCAGCTCGATGACCTGAACGTGCTTGGGCCAGGTTTCAACCAGCGTCTGCAACGGCGCGCTGGAGGCATTGCTGACGACGATG
Organism: Pseudomonas sp. HP_08; assembly: GCF_055284095.1. Taxonomy (NCBI): domain Bacteria; kingdom Pseudomonadati; phylum Pseudomonadota; class Gammaproteobacteria; order Pseudomonadales; family Pseudomonadaceae; genus Pseudomonas; species Pseudomonas sp. HP_08. The sequence continues at coordinate 435,250 of NZ_JBTOQC010000034.1, forward strand.
ACGCGCTCGATCTGCGGGCTTTCCAGCGAACGGCTGATCAGCGTGTGCAGATAGTTGTAGCGGTCACCGTAGGTCAGGGTTACCAGGGTAGTGAGATTGGGCATGGCGCAATTTCCGCTGAACAGGACAAGGGCGAGAACACGTTGGGTCACGGCGCGGCGATCAGGCCCCGGCCGGAACCCGGGTCAGGCTGCTGAGCGGCAAGACCACCTTGTGCTGGCGTTGCAGCAGGTTGAGCAGAATCACTGCGCGCTCGGCACCGTCCATTGCCAGAAAGATCGCCTCGACATCACCGAAACTGCCGGTCTTGATGCGCACCGTTTCGCCCTTTGCAAACACCTTGTGCAGCGCAGGCAGGGCCAGGCGCTGGCGAATCTGGTCGATCAGCTCGTTGTGTACCGGCACCGGCTGCGCACCGAAGGTCACGATGCGCGCCACGCCGCGGGTCGAGCGGATCGGGTACCAGTTGTCATGCACCTGATCCATGCGGATGAACAGGTAGCCGGGAAACAGCGCTTCAGGTCGACCCAGGCTGGCGGTCAGCGGCTGGTAGCACTCGAATTGCTGGCGTTGCAAGTGCTCGAGGGCGCGCAACTCCTGGCGCGGTTTGGTCTGGATCAGGTACCAGCGTGCTGGATCGATGGCGGACATGGGCTCACTCCACGACAAGTTGAGGAATCAAGGGCGCCACAACGCTGCTCACGCAGGGATCGTTGGCGGCGCCGCCTTCGCTGACAGTGAAGTGCTCGAGCAGGGCGCGGGTCTGCTCGACGCTGTTGAACATCAGTACATCGATGATCGACAGGTTCTCGACAAAGTCCTCGCCGAACTGGGCGTAGCGAACCGGGTTCATGGTGAAAAAGCTCAGCTGCAGGCCGTTGCGGGCAAACAGTTCACGGTCGTACAGCTCGAAGCCGCCGATGGGATTGAGGAAGGTGCTGGCCGAGAAGATGTGCGCGATGTTGATCACCCGGTCCTGTTTGTCATGGCAGGTTTCCAGGTGCAGGTCCGAGCCACGCAGGATCGGCGTGGTGATGTGCAGGTAGGCGCACAGTTCGCGCAGGGCGTTTTCGGCATACAGCGCCAGGTTGCTTTGCGGAAAGCGGATCAGCCGTTCAAGCAACGGCATGAGCTGGGTGAAGTAAGGCGCCTTGCGATAGCTCTGCTCGATCAGGTTGAGCAGGCGTGTGGCCTCGATGTCGAAACCGTCGGCCAGCCGGCGCTGCATGATGGGCAAGGCGAAATGATCCTTTTTGACCGGGAAGGTCAACAGCCGCGGCTGGTCGTTGTTCAGGATGCGGTTGCGGTTGACCCAGCCTGCGCGGATGAACTGCAGGTCATCGCCGAGGATGAACACATCGGCGCGGGCAATCAGTTGAAAGTACCCCAGGTAAGGGAACAGGTACGGCTGCATCATTGCAATGGTTCGGGCCATGATTAACTCCTTGTCGTGATGGCGGACCGGATTATTTGCGCACAGGGTGGTAGCTGTAGCCGTAACTGGTGCAGTCGTACTCGGCGGTCGAAGCCTTGCGCACGGTGGCGTTGAAGATCGCGCCCTTGATCAGGATGCCGTTCTGGTTGAGGCGTCGTTTGCAGGCCTCAAGCTCTTTGCTGGTGGTCAGGCCGAAGCGCGCCACCAGCAGGCAGGTGCCGGCCTGGCGACCGACCAGCGTGCCGTCGGTGACCGCAAGAATCGGCGGGGTGTCGATGATGATCAGGTCGTACAGCGGCGACAGTTCGCTGAGCATCTTGTGGAAGTTGTCGTGCATCAGCAGTTCGGAAGGGTTAGGCGCGGCAAAGCCACACGAAATGAAGTCCAGGTTGCGCGCCTCGGTGCGGTGGATGACCTCAAGGCATTTGAGGCGCGCCGCCAAGGTGTCGGACAGCCCGTGGCGGGACTGCACGCCGAGCACTTTGTGCAGGTAGCCCTTGCGCATGTCGGCGTCGATCAGCAGCACGCGTTTGCCGGTCTGGGCGATGATCACCGCCAGGTTGGCCGAGACGAACGATTTGCCGGCGCCAGGCAACGGGCTGGTGATCATCAGCACATTGTTACGCGCCTCAAGCATTGCAAAGTGCAGGCTGGTGCGCAGGCTGCGCAGCGACTCCAGGGCCAGTTCTTCCGGGGCGCGGGTGCTCAGCAGCCGCGCTTCGCGAGGCGCGCCGGGCGCGGTTGCGGCCTTGTCGAGGCGTTCTTGCTGGCGTGAGAAGGGCAGGGAGGCGTAGACCGGCATGCCGAGGTTTTCGATGACTTCAGGGTTCTCGATGCCGCGATAGAACGACTGGCGGACAAAGATGATTGCCACTGCCAGCAGCGCTCCGACCAGGGCTGCGATCAGCACGATCAGGGTTTTCATCGGTTTGACGGGTTTTTCGACGTTGCTGTCGGCGTTGTCGATGATCCGCACGTTGCCGATGCTGCCGGCACGCAGGATGTCCTGTTCCTGGCTTTTGTTGAGCATCAGGGTGTAGGTCTGGCTGATGACCTGCATGTCGCGGGTCAGGCGCAGCAGCTCCTGTTGCGAGTGCGGCAGGGCTTCGATCTTTTTCAGCAGGCCCTGCTTCTGGGCCTCTATCTGCGCAATCTGGCTCATCATGCTGCGGTAGGTCGGGTGTTCGCGGGTATAGAGCCGCTCCAGCTCGACGCGCTTGAGCTTGAGCTCGGACAGGCGTGTTTCCATCTCGACCACCTGGTCGAGTACGCCTTTGGTTTCAATGGTCAGGTCCACCGAGCGTGAGCTGGTCTGGAAGACGTTCAGGGCATTTTCCGATGCTTCAAGCTGTTTGCGCACCGTCGGCAATTGCGAACGCAGAAACTCCAGGCGCTGCGCCGCTTCGGCCGAACTGCGTTCGACGTTCTGGCGCACATACAGACGACTGACTTCGTTGAGCACCGCGTTGGCCTTGAGCGGGTCGCTGTCTTGCAGCAGCAGGTAGATGATCCCCGAGTCCTTGCCGGCCTCGGTAATCTTCAGCCGGTCTTGCCAGGCCAGTGCCGTGCTCAGGTTGCGTTGGCGGGTCACGGTGAACGAGGTTTGCGGACGGGCGTTGAGCTGCGACACCTGGATTTTGATGCCTTGGCCTTCGCTGGTGCGCCCTACCGTGCCGTTGAGCAGCAATTGGTTCTCGGCGTCGTAGAGCGCATATTGCCCAGGCCGGCCGGCCACCAGTTTAAGCGGCTCGCCCAGCAGGGCTTCCGGGACTTCGAGCTGAAAGATATCGAGCTTCTCGCCGCCCCAGGCATAGTTGGTCAGGCCAAACAGCGGCTCGGCCAGTTGCCCTGCAAATTCAGGGACGAAGGTGCGATAAAACCACGGGCCGATAACCGGCAGCCGGTCAGGGCTGTATTGCACGTTCAAGCGCAGGTCATCGACCACCTTGCCCAGCAACGCCCGCGATTTGATCAGTTCTATCTCGGTGGTGGCCTGAGAGGCCGACATCGGCTTGTTGTTGACCTCCGGCGTGCCCTCGATACCGAGTTTGCGCGGTTCGATCTGAATCATCGCCGAGGCCTGGTAAATCGGCGTGGCGAGTATCGCGTAGCTCAGGCCGATGAGCATGAACAGACCGGTCAGCCAGAAGATCAGTTGCTTGTGGTCCAGCAGGGTGCGCAGCAAGGTTGCCAGGTCGATCCGGGTGTCCTGAAGGGCGTCCAGGGAAGTGCGATTCATAACGGTCATTTATCTCGGATCTCCTGACTGAAGATAAGGAAGCCAGTCGTCGACACAGCGCGACAGATGCTCGTAGGTCTGTTCGAAGGCGGTTTTCGCACGCCTGTAGGGATCGACAACTTGGGTCGACTGTTGCCATTGGCCGATCAAAAACGTGCGGCCACGTATTTCCGGGGCCAGCCTGAACAGGCGGGCGATATGGGCTTGTTCCATCGACAGGATCAGGTCGGCGCGGCGCAGCATGTGCAGATCCACCTGTCGAGCGTGATGGACATCGGGTCTCAGGCCGTGATCGTGCAACACCTCTTGCGCCCGCCGATCCATGGGCTCGCCGACCAAGGCACTCAGGCCTGCCGAGCGGACCTGCGTGCCAGGCGTTGCCAGGCGCTCGCGCAGCAGGGCTTCGGCCATCGGGCTGCGGCAGATATTGCCCACGCAGACCACCAGCAATTCACTGAACATGGGCATTGCCGGGGGCTTTTCGGGTGGCTTGGCGCAAGCGCCGGCTGAGGTTGACGAGGACATTGCGTGCAACCGTCAACAGCGCCTTGACCTTGTGCGCAGGCGACAGGGCGGCCAGTGAAAAGCACACATTCTGGGTCAGGAAGTGTTCGTACAGCGCCTGGTTGCCCAGACGGTTGTAGTAGTTGGCCAGGCTTGAAGCGGTCTGCAGGCTCATGTGCAACTTGCGCTTGTTGCTGCGCATGGAAAAGATCCCGCCGGGGTGTACGCGGTACGCCGCAGGTTTGATCTGCTCGATGAACTTGCCCTTGCCGTGGGCGCCCAGCAACGACCACCAGCACAAGTCGTTGAGCGGCGCGATGCGCACCTGTAATTCCGGGGGCATGCTGGTCAGCACATTGCGAAAGCACGAGGTCAGGGTCGAGATGGGCCGGGCCTTTTGCAGCTCCAGGGCGCTGGCGTCGCGGCGCAGGTCGCCTTGCAACTGGATACCGAGTTGCTTTTGGTCATCGAAGGCCATTGCGTCGTGATAGGTGATGACGTAATCGGGGTGGCTTTCAAGAAAGTCCACTTGCAGTTGCAGCTTGCGCGGGTCGGTCCAGTAGTCATCGCCCTCACAGAAGGCGATGTAGCGCCCGCGCGCTTCCATGAACAGCTCCGGCACGCAGGCCTTGCCTTGGCGAAACTGGTTTTCTGCGTGGTAGAAGGGCCTGATGATCAGCGGGTAACGCTCGACATACTGGGCGATGATGCGCGCCGTGCTGTCGGTCGAGGCGTCGTCATTGACGAGAATTTCAAAAGCGAAGTCGGTCTGCTGGGCCAGAAAGCTGTCCAGTGCCTGAGCAATGAACGCCTCTTGGTTGTAAGTCGGGCAGACGATGCTCAGCAGTGGCGTCGGTGACGAATCGGGGCGCGTGTGACGGGTAATGGCATCCATGGCTCAAGTACTCGGTTTGCTCAACGATAGATAGATCTTGTGCATCAATGGCCGATAACTGATGGCCACCAGCAGCAGGGTCACGAGGCCGCTGGCGGCCAGGGCCAGCAGCAGGCTGATGCGATTGGGCTCAAGACCTGCGATCAGGTCGAACAGCGGGGTGCTGACCGTCAGGCCGAGCGCGGTCATCAGGCTGATGCGCAACACATCGCGCAGCCATGGGCCGTGAAGCGTGGGTGCCAGGTGGCGGTGTACGATCAGCGGCCAGATCGCCAGCGAGACCAGGCGCAGGCCGAACCAGGCCAGGGCGGCGCCGAGCACGCCGAGTTCATCGATGCTGTAGAACATGACCGGCACGCTGATGGCCGCCGACACCAGGCTGTAGCCGACGTGCAGGCGCATCTGGCCGTAGGCGTATTGCAGGTAAAACTGAAAGGCGCTGATGGCCATGATCGCGCTGCCCAGGGCGTACCAGCCCAGCACCGGCTGGCTCCAGCGCGCTGCCATGGCATCGCCGGTCCAGGCGTAGATCAGCGCCTGGCCATGCAGGGCAATGATGGCCGCCAACGGAAACAGCAGGGTGCAGACAAACCGGTGCGCGGTCAGAAACAGGCTGTGCATGTCCTGCTCGCGGCCCTCGGCCACCAGCCGGGTCAGGCGCGGCAGCAAGGTTTGCACCAGCGGGTTGGTCAGGGTCAGGAGGCCGGTGCACACCAGCGCCACCAGCGAAAAGTAGCCGTATTGCGCAAGCGGCAGGCGCTCGGAGAGCAGCACCTTGTCCATCTGGGTCAGGGCAATCCACAACACCGCCGTCAGCGACATGCTGGCGGCGAACGGCAGCACCGGCCTGACCTGGGTCATGTCGAAGCCGGCCAGCACGGCACCGGGCATTTGCCGCCAGGCGCGCGTGGCGAACATCAGGGTCTCGACCAGGCTCACCAGCGCCTGGAAGATAAAGAAGTCACGCACATCGCTGGACACCGAACTGACCAGCCACAGCGCGCCGAAATAGCGCAAGGTGGCGATCAGCACATTGGCGCCGTTGAGCCAGGCATGCTGCTCAAGGCCTTGCAGTCCGCTTTTGTAAAGGGTGGCGTACAAGCGCAGGGCAATGATCACGCCCATCAGGCCGATGCAGTCGCTGACACTTTGTGCCGACAGGCTCTGCGCATTGAGCCAGTGGCTGGCAATCCATGGGCTGCCCAGATGGATCGCCAGCGCGCAGCCCAGCGTCAACGGCAAAAAGATGATCTCGAACGAGCGCAATAACCGCCCGCAGTTCTGACGCCCTTGCCGACTGGCCGGCTGGTGAGCGACAGCGCGCACCAGACTGGGCGACAGGCCGGCGTCGAGCAACTGCAACCAGGCCTGCATGACCGTGAAAAATCCGATCAAGCCGTACGCTTCGGCGCCCAGGTGCCCGAGGTAGAAGGGCATGATCGCAATCCCCACACCCAGCACATAAGCCTGGCCTGCATAGTTCAGTGCGGTATTGCGGATCACCGACATGCTCAATATCCGACTTGTGCCACAACCGGGCTGATTGCGCGCGGGCTGCAGGTTTCCAGCACGCTCTCGATGACCCGGTCCTGATCTTCCCGCGGCAGGCCGGGGTAGATCGGCAGGCACAGCACCCGGTCACTCAAGGCCCGTGCTGTCGGCTGGCCCGGCTGCGGCTGCAGGTATTCCAGGGTGTCCAGGCACGGGTAGAAATAGCGACGCGGGTTGATGCCACGGGCATTGAGCAGGCTGCGCACCTGAAGCAGATGCGTTTCGTCTTGCAGGGCGATGGGGTAGTAGCTGTTGTTCGGGCGGCTGTGGACCTGCGGCTGTTGCAGGTCGACATAGTTGTGCAGGCGGGTGGTGTAGCGATCGGCTATTTCGGCCCGCTGCTCAAGGATGGTGTCGATGTCGTCGAGGATGCACAGGCCCATGGCGGCGGAGAATTCGTTGAGCTTGGCATTGATGCCGATGCCTTCTATACGGTCGATGCCGCTGATGCCGAAGTTGCACAGCAACGAGGCGCGTCTGGCCACGTCATCGTCGTTGGTAACGATGGCACCGCCTTCGATGGTGTGGAACAGCTTGGTGGCATGAAAGCTCAGGATGCTGATGTCGCCCCAGGCGTACACCGATTGGCCGGCATAGCGCACCGAGAAGGCATGCGCGCCGTCATAGACCACCTTGAGGTTGCGCCGCCTGGCGATTTCTTCGATGGCCTGGACGGCGCACGGATTACCGAACACATGCGTGGCAACGATGGCCGAGGTGTCGGCTTCGATGGCGCTTTCGATGTGCCGGGGCGACAGGTTCCAGGTGTGCGGATCGATGTCGGCGAAGATCGGGCGGATGCCTTCCCATTGCAGTGAACTGCTGGTGGCCACGAAGCTGAACGGTGTCGTCACGGCGCTGCCGCTCAATTGCAGGGCGCGGTAGGCAATTTGCAGGGCCAGGGTGCCGTTATTGGTCAGGATGACATGGCGTACACCCAGGTATTCGCGCAGGCGGGCCTGCAACTCTTCGACCAGGGGACCGTGGTTGGTCAGCCAGCCGCGTGCGTAGATGCCTTCGACATAGCGTTTGAACTTGTCGATATCGCCAAGATAGGTCTTGGTCACATTAATCATCGAAACCTCCGTGTCAGTGGTAAGCGGCATGCGGTTACAGGGGATGAACAGGCGCGGGATCACGAGGTTTGCGGCGGCTCGTCGCGCAGTGTCTGTGCGCTTACACGTGCAGCGCGGCGCTGGTTGTGCCTCAGAATCAGGCGAGTGGTCAGGCTGCCGCTGTGCGGGTCGCCGAAATGCAGCAGCGCGGTGGCGCGCATCAGGCCGGCACTGCAAGGCTGGTTGGCGTGCAGCGTGCGATAGCCCCAGAACAGGTAGAGATTGCCGGGTACCAGAGGCAGCACCATGGGCTTGAGCCAGCCGCGCTGGATGGTCTGGCTGATCAACCAGCGACTGAAGCGGTTTTGCAGCAAGGTCTTCTGGATGAGGTTGACCAGTACCGTACGGTGTACACCGCGCAGGTTGGGGAACAGCATCAGGTCGCCGCGCTCTTGCCCTTCGGCAGGGATGTGAATCGGCACCAGCATCGTGACCATGCTGGCATCGAAGTGAAAACAATTGGATTCGCGGCGTCCCTGTGTGCCCTGCACACACCGCAGGACCGGAAATATCGTCGGGCTTGGGCTGTCATGGCCGGTGGCGTGGCGGTAAAGCTGCGCCATGAGTTGCTGTATCAGCGGGTTGGACCACAGCTGCGCCAGGGTGCTGTCGGCCAATGGCTGCTCACCGTGGTAGGCAAAGTATTCACCCGGGTGACGGCGTGCCTGCTCATCTGTGAAGGTTTGCAGTTGCGTCAACTCGTTCGGGCTCAACAGGCCTTCGATGTGGGCGTAGCCTTGCGTGTCCATCAGGTGCGCCAGCTCTGTGGCAAATTCGGTGACAGCTTCAGGAATGGACGGCATTCGGTTACACCTCTGAGTCAGGGGAGGCGAAAAACCAAAAACATGGCGGCGAGGCCTGGTTAATCGAATAACTGTTCGGCCACGCTACCGCCCGAAGTCCGAGGCTTCAGAGGCTGGCGCTGATAAGGTGGGCGCTTGTCCGTGACCGTTAGCCAGATGGGGCTTGGCGATCGGAAACTTTCAGAACAAAGCTACCGCCATACCGAACGAATTCAGTAGTTCAAAATAGGGATAGGCGAGTCGACAGACATCCAGCGGTGTAAAAAGCCACCGTGGAAACAACCGTGATTACAGAATGACTGCAATGTTGCGATGTGGTGTCACTACGACCATTCCGATGCAATGCTCTGTGGCATTGGCATAAAAGCCAGGAATCGTCAGACAGACCTATATATTGAAGCTGTGTAGGAATCTGTCAAATTATTTCGTCAATTTCCTGTTAAATTTTTGATAAAAAACTGCATGTAAAGCTTAACTGTTTGAATTTAAACAGGGTCAAAAAACTAACACTTCAAGGCGTCTCGAAGAGTGACGTTTTTCTGGCGGGTGGACAGCGCTTCATTGATATCCACTAACGGCCTTCAACCAGAAGACACATAAAGGGCTGTTGAAGAGACAGTAGGGAAGTCCGGCGTCATGCATTGAGTAATATCTGCAATAAGGACTTCAATCAGTTGACCTCAGGATTTTTTATCGACGAAATGCTGTTCTGGCAGCGGTTGCACGCCTTGAAAAATCGGTATATTCAATATGGTTATACATAAATTCAAATTGATTCCTTTTGGTTCTATGTGGTCTGGTGCATGATGCTTTCATGGTTACAGCGTCATAGATCCACCGATGTCGAGCGTCGACGAACCGCTGCGGGACAGTCCCGGCGTGTTGCACGCATCGACCTGTAGACGATCCGGTCGGCCGGATTGTGCATTTCAGAGGGATGTTCATGAGCAATAGCGCACTGTATTTCGATTACGCCGCCACCACGCCCGTGGACGAGCGGGTCATCCAGGTGATGGTGGCCTGTCTGGGGCAATCGGGTAATTTCGGCAACCCGGCATCCAGTTCGCACGGCTTCGGACAGCAAGCGCGACTGGCTGTGGAGCAGGCACGCCAGCAAGTGGCCGCACTGGTAGGTGCCCGCGCTGACCAGATCGTCTGGACCTCGGGTGCTACCGAGTCGAACAACCTGGCGCTCAAGGGCGTGGCTGAGGCGCAGGTTCAGCGCAGTGGCAAGGCCGGTGGGCATATCATCACCAGCCAGATCGAACACAAGGCCATTCTCGACACCGCGCAGTATTTGCAGGGTCAGGGCATCGAGGTGACCTACCTGGCGCCTGATGCCGATGGCCTGATCAGTGCCGAGGCGGTCAGCGGCGCCTTGCGCGAAGACACGTTTCTGGTGTCGCTGATGCTGGTCAACAACGAACTGGGCACGGTCAACGATATCGCCGCGATTGGCGCGCGGGTGCGTGAGCATGGCGCCTTGTTGCATGTCGATGCCGCCCAGGGTGCAGGCAAGCTGCGCATTGATCTGAGCGAGCTGGCGGTCGACCTGATGTCGTTCTCGGCGCACAAGATCTATGGCCCCAAAGGCATCGGTGCCTTGTATGTCGGCCCGCGCGCCGGGCAACGGGTGCTGGCACAGATTCACGGCGGTGGCCACGAGCAGGGCCTGCGCTCAGGAACCCTGGCGACCCACCAGATCGCTGGCATGGGCGCTGCCTTCGCCTTGGCCGCCGAGCTGCTTGAAGATGAAATCGCCTTCACTCAACGCTTGAACGATCGCCTTTGCGAACAATTGGCCGGCATCAACGGGCTGGTGGTCAACGGCAGTCGCGAGCAACGCATACCACACACGCTGAGCCTGACCTTCGGGCGTCGTGATCTGGATGTCACCGCTCTGGGCAAGTCACTGGCCTTTTCTTCGACCTCGGCCTGCAATTCGGCCAAAAACGCACCGTCCCATGTGTTGCTGGCGCTGGGTTACGACGCCGCAGCGGCCAGTCAGACCATCCGCCTGAGCCTGGGACGCTTTACCCGCGAGGCCGATATCGACCAGGCGGCGGAACAGATTCGGGCCTCTCTGAGCCAGCCACCGTTCTGGGCAGTTGCTCACTCGTAATCACTGCTCCATTATCTGACCCGAGGTCAATTTCGGGTCAGCAGGAGCGGTAATGAGCAAGCAAACCAATGTCGCAGGAGCGGCCGAGCGTCTGGCGCAGGCGCGGGCCGTGATGAGCCGCGAAAAAATCGACGCCTGGCTGGTGCCCTCTGCCGATCCACATCTTTCCGAATACTTGCCGGGGTTCTGGCAAGGTCGCCAGTGGCTATCCGGGTTTCATGGTTCGGTGGGCACGCTGATCGTCACTCAGGATTTCGCCGGCCTCTGGGCCGACAGCCGTTATTGGGAACAAGCCACCAAAGAGCTGGCCGGCAGCGGTATCGAACTGGTCAAGCTGTTGCCCGGTCAGCCGGGACCGCTGGAGTGGCTGGCCGATCAGGCGGCCAGCGACACAGTCGTGGCGGTCGACGGGGCCGTGTTGGCGGTGGCATCTTCCCGGACCCTGGCCAGCAAGCTTTACGACCGCGGCGTCAGGTTCCGTACCGACCTGGACTTGCTTACCGAGCTGTGGAAGGACCGTCCGGCCTTGCCGCGCAACCCGGTCTACGAGCACCTGCCGCCACATGCGACGGTCTCGCGTCGGGAAAAAATCGAGCGGCTGCGCAAGAGCATGGCCGAGCGTGAAGCCGACTGGCATTTTATTGCGACTCTGGACGACATTGCCTGGCTGTTTAACCTGCGCGGTTCGGATGTCTCCTATAACCCGGTATTCATTTCCTTTGCCCTGATCGGCCCGAAAAGTGTCACGCTGTTTGTCGGCGGCGAAAAGATCAGCGCGTCTGTACGTCAGAGCCTTCAACGCGACGGTGTCAATCTGCTGGAGTACAACCAGATCGGTGCGGCGTTGCGCAACGTGCCCAAGGCGGCCCGCCTGTTGATCGACCCTGCGCGTGTCACGTGCGGCCTGCTCGATCATCTGGACAGTGAGGTCAGCCTGGTTGAGGGTCTTAACCCCACGACCTTGTTCAAATCGCAGAAGAGCCATGAAGACCTGCGTCATATCCGTCAGGTGATGGAGCAGGACGGTGCCGCACTGTGCGAGTTCTTCTCTTGGCTGGATGATGCCCTGGGGCGTCTGTCGATCAGCGAGCTGACCATCGACGAAGAGCTGGCCGAGGCCCGGCAGCGCCGACCCGGTTATGTCTGCCCCAGTTTTGCGACCATTGCAGGCTTTAACGCCAACGGCGCCATGCCGCACTATCGGGCCAGCGAAGCCGAACATGCGCAGATTGAAGGCAATGGGCTGTTGCTGATCGATTCCGGTGGCCAGTACCTGGGTGGAACGACCGACATCACGCGCATGGTTGCGATTGGCGAGCCGAGTGCTGCGCAGAAGCAGGATTGCAGCCGCGTGCTCAAGGGCATGATTGCTCTGTCGCGGGCGCGTTTTCCCAAGGGCATTCCTGCGCCGCTACTGGACTCCATCGCCCGGGCGCCCATGTGGGCCGACGGCGTCAACTATGGTCACGGCACTGGGCATGGCGTGGGCTATTTCCTCAATGTGCACGAAGGGCCGCAGGTAATCGCCTATCAGGCACCGGTTACGCCGCAGACGGCAATGCAGGCAGGGATGATCACCTCGATTGAGCCCGGCACTTATCGGCCGGGGCGTTGGGGCGTGCGTATCGAGAACCTGGTGATCAACCAGGAGGCGGAGCAGACCGAGTTTGGCGAGTTTCTGCGTTTCGAGACGTTGACGCTGTGCCCGATCGATACCCGTTGCCTGGAATTGTCGCTACTGAGTGTCGATGAGAAGACCTGGCTCAACCGTTACCACGCGCACGTGCGGCAGCGTTTGAGCCCCCTGCTGCAAGGGGCTGCCTTGCAGTGGTTGCAAGCGCGCACCGTCAGCGTCTGATCGGGGAGGCGCTTGCCTCAGATACGGGATTTCTTGCAGACGATGATCATGCTGCGGCTGGTGTAGCCGGCGGGGTTCAGGCCGAATGGGTAATCGCCAGGGTCCTCTACGGCATCACCGGACTTGGCAATGACTCTAAATTGGCCTGACTCGCAGGTGCTGGCAGCCAGCTCCTGGCATTTCTCCCAGGATGAAGACAGTCCTGAGCAGTTGATATGGATGCCGCGCTTGCCTTGAGTAACCGGCTTGGCCGTCGCGGCGCATCCTGTTACGCCAAGCAGCGCCAGTGCGATAACGATGTATTTCATCCCGTTCCTTAACCGGCTGTGTCTGAAAGCCAAAAATCTGGCTTGAATGCTTGTAGGCATTCAAGAGATATCGATCAGTTCACAGAAATTTCCCACGAACCGTATCGGTCAGGCTCTAAACATGGCGCATGCGCGGAACAAATGCTAGTGCCTTGTAAACTCTTGTGATTGAGAATCAATCGCCTGGCACCAGTTTCGGCTGTTCGGGGGTGGACGAAAGGGTGACGCCAATGGAGGCCAGAATGATTGCGCCCATGGCCAGCCATTGCAGTGTCGAAAGCTGTTCGTGCAGAAACAGCAGGCCCGACAGCGCGGCGATGACGGGCTCCAGACTCGCCAGGGTGCCGAAGGTTTTTGCCGGCATGCGTGTCAGGGCGATCATTTCCAGGCTGTAGGGCAGGGCGGTCGAAAGAATGGCGACGCCGATTGCGGCGGGCAGCAGGCCAATGTCCAGCAGTGCAGAGCCTGCATGCGCCACGCCAAAGGGGGCCGCGAACAACGCTGCAACAATCACGCCCAGTGCGGCGGTTTGCACACCGTTGCCTTCTCCGGCTTTCTGGCCGAAGACGATGTAACCGGCCCAACAGGCGCCGGCGCCCAAAGCGTAGGCCGCACCGAGCGGATCGAGGCTGGCGCCGCTGTTGCTGTCAGGGATCAGCATCAACAAGCCGCCGACCGCCAGGGCGATCCACACGACATCGGTTGTCTTGCGTGAAGAGAGCAGCGCTACCGCCAGGGGGCCGGTGAGCTCAAGGGCCACGGCAATGCCCAGCGGCACACTGCGCAAGGACATATAGAACAGCAGGTTCATTCCGCCCAGTGCGATGCCATACATGATGATCATGCGCACCGAACGCGTGGTCAGGCGAACGCGCCAGGGGCGCAGCACCAGAATCATGATGATGCTGGCAAAGATCAGTCGCAGGGTTGTTGTGCCTTGTGCACCGACGGCGGGGAACAGACTTTTGGCCAGGGAGGCACCTGTCTGGATCGAGATCATTGCGATGATCAGCAACCCCAGAGGGAACAATAGGGATGATGGGGTGGGCGATGACAGCTTCATGGCGGGTGTGGTCCTGGGGCAGGCTTTCTATATATAAGCTGCATGATGAGTAACTCGCCAGATTTGCGCAATATAATGCGCAGTTATTTAATTTAGCCTCTATATGTAATTAAGTGTTGACGCCCCGTCTCAGCGCTCTATAATGCGCACCATTCCCGCCGCGGAAGAAACTTAAAACTCCTTGAAGATCAACGAGTTAGATGTGAAAACGGCGAGGGAATGGTGCAGGCCTCGGGCCGCAGCGGTGAAAAAGGTAGTTGACAGCAAGTTTGAACGCTGTAGAATTCGCCTCCCGCTGATGAGTTGGTCGAAAGATCGCTCGGCACGCAAGTGATTGAAGTTGAAGAGTAACTCTGAAAACTTCTGAAAATAATCACTTGACAAGTTACTGAGGCGCTGTAGAATGCGCGCCTCGGTTGAGACGAAAGGCTCAACCAACCGCTCTTTAACAATTGAATCAAGCAATTCGTGTGGGTGCTTGCGGTGTCAGACTGAGAGTCAACTGATTATCAGCAGCGCAAGTTACTCCACGAGAAATCATGGTTTAACCAACGATTGCTGAGCCAAGTTTATAGGGTTTTCTCAAAACCCGATTGCAGTAT